>DAJV01000076.1:504-24482 GCA_002496475.1 Vulcanisaeta sp. UBA163
TCAGGAGGTCTTCGATTTCATCTATGACGTGGCGCTGGCGTCAGACCCATCCAACCCAGTGTACTCATTAACGGCATCATTGAGTTCAATAGGCCCTGGGCCTGGGGCTACGGCTAATCTGGTTTGGGCCATGAGCATTAAGAACCAGAACTGGTTCTGCGCGCCAGTCCCCACGCAGGCGAATTACGAGTACCCAGTGGGCTTTGGGGTGGTTGATTCGCAGGGCGTGTGGTATGTGAACCCAAGCACTGTAAACACGGCAGCGTCGCCAGTATTCTATGGCAGAGGCACCATATGTTATCCATTGACTAGCGGCTATATAGTTGAGGATTTTGGCAGCGAGGTATATTTCATCCTTCAATATAATCCAAGCACTGCCTTTACCGTAAGCATGCAGGGTTACGGACCTGGCGGCTTAGGCGCCTACATGGTTGACTTGCCTTCATCCACATGCCCTGGCTAATGTGGTATTAACGGCGAGGTTGAAGATCAGATTTTTATTTTCAATTTATTTTAGTAATATCCCTGGGTCTCATGCCCATGAACTCGGCTGGGTCTATCACCATGCATAGTGCCTAACGCACACTTTAATCAGTACCTAATACATGTGAGGATGGTAAAGGTATAAAACTCAGCTGCGTAACTACCATGGCCAATTACTCTATAGATGCAAGTATATTGTCCATTGAGAGGGTACTGGAGCTTGATAGTAAATTGAAAAATAACACGAATAACTATTAATAAAAACGTATATGAGACTCTAGTGATGCATAAGATCGACGGTGTCACAATTTCTGAATTTATTTATTTAAGCAGGTATATACGAAGACCTTGGTGCACTGATGACAGCAACGGAAAACCTAATGATAGACACGAGGAAGGTGAAAATACTAATCCTACAGATGTTAAAGGACATGGTCCTTAATGCGAAGGGTCAATTAATAACCTTTAGACCTGCAAAGGTTGCCCAGGACATATCAATATGGACTAGGAAAAGCCCACGTTCGGAATCAGTCATAGTTAGGAATTTTCTTGAGGAACTCGTTGAGATAGGGCTTGTTAAAGTCATTAAGAGGAGCGCTAGAGGCAAGGTTTACGGTATAATAAGAGACACTGAGTTTTGGTTAATACTTGAACATAATAATGTTCATGAGATACTGACCTTCATTGATGGTTATAAGACCACGAGAAGAGGTAATACAAGTATAAATATGTTGAGGGAATTAGCTAATGCCCAAAAAATAAACCTAGCACAAACAGCCACGAATGGTGGCAATAAGGATATATCAAATAATCCGTGATTTAGTAAGAGATCCTCAATCCCTAATTAATTACATAGAGAGCTATTTGTTGAGTGTCATTGGAATACCATACATAGCAAGGGAAATCAATAATGGTGCCACAAGGCTAATAGTAAGTAATGAGTACGGAAATGCTGAACTAAGTATAAACCACGAGATAAGGATTAAGGGGCATGATAAGGTTAAGGATCTTCTAAACGCCCTGGTTCTAAGGTACTTGGGCACCAATGGTGTGCGTAAAATAACAGTACTACTCTTGCGTAGGGGTAATAGGGTTTATAGAGTTAATGATTTGCCAAGAATACAGTCATTACCTGTTGGCTTAATAGGGCTTGTACTGTTACTAATAATAATGGTATCCATAGTAATAACAATACTAAGGATGATGAACGTGATGCTCTCGATGCACTTAATAATATTAATGTTACTATCCCCCCTCATTGTACCAGTAATATACTCATACATTCTCCAGCTTAGGATAAGACAGGGAAACCTAAGAGATTCCGAGATAATAAAGATAACACTCGAGTATAGTGAGTTTGAGGAAAAAAAGTTCAATGAGGCACTGCGTTTTATATCTAGAATCGAGAACATAAGGTCATTAACAGAGATCAGGAGGTTCATAATGACATTAGTTAATAATGCAGGGACAAAGCCTCAGGCATTTCGTGAGGAGGTAATAAATGTTGATTCTATACTTGATAAATTAGGGGTTAAGAATTATGGTGTTTATCTGGTGAACATGGATCAATGCAATGCAGCGTCAATAGGCTTGCCAGGTATTAGCTACATAGTATTAACCTCGAGGATAGTTTCATGCCTAAATAATGATGAGTTAACCGCGGTAATGATGCATGAGGTCGGCCACATCGTACATGGTGATTCAGCTAAAGCCCTATTCCTAATATCCCTAAGTCAGCTGGTAAACATCGTATTGATAACATACATAATACCACTAATAAATTTACCTGCAATACCTATATTAGTTAGTGCTTTACTCATGGAATTATTCATGATATTGCTCATCATGCGATTCAGCGAGTACACCGCGGATAAATATGCAATGAAGTTCATACCAAGTAGGGACTTAGCCATGGCATTGATTAAGGTTACCTGGAAGGAACTACACCAGGAATTAGTGAGTAGTAGATTGAGAATTCTTAATTCACATCCATCGGTTTCAGGTAGATTAATTAGGATCGTTTCCGTAAAGTGAATGTGCGTATTTCGTGGCTTAATTTAATGGTTAGTTTAATTTTCATTTTTAACCAATACTTAGGCATAATGGACTTGATCGAGAAAATAAGCGAGTTAAGGATATTAATGAATAGGCTGGAGAATAAGTATCCTGAACTCTCGGAATTATCTTCATTAATAAATGACATAATTACGAAGTGCGTGTCCTTATCCGACGTAATACTGAATATTTACTCAATTGCTGACTCTGCGACTCATGGCTTAATATTTGAACGAAACGCATCCTCAATAGACCTAAACTCAGCCTTAATAAGTAAGTACCTAGGTATCATAAATAATTCCGAGGATTTAAATGATGCGTTGGCTAAGGTATCTTCCCAGGAGAAGCAATTATTAATTGATGCAATTAAGGTACTCAAGAAGAGAGGGGCCATTGACCTTGACGTTAATTATGACGAGGAGGGACTCAAGGTAAAAATAATAAGTAGGGTTAATGATGGTGTTTCGTGAGTGACTTCGATGATTACAGAGATTATTCACTAGAGAAGGATATTTATAACCCGGGCTTTTTTCCGTATTTCAATATGCCTTACGACGTTCCATTCGTACCCACACCGGAGGTTGTGGTCAGGAGAATGCTTCAATTGGCTAACGTTAAAAGAAATGAAATTGTCTACGACCTTGGTTGCGGCGATGGTAGGATAGTAATAATGGCCGCCAGGGAATTCGGTGCAGAGTCAGCATGCATTGAAATTAGGAAGGATCTATACGAACAAACCCTTAGGAGGGTTAAGGATTTGGGCCTTGATGATAGGATCCACGTGATCTACGGAAACTTCTTCGAGGAAAGTTTATCAGAAGCGGATGTGGTCACGATGTACCTACTCACGAGCGTCAATGAGAGGATAAAGCCCAAGCTTGAGCGTGAGTTAAGGCCAAGTACCAGGGTTGTATCCCACGACTTTGAGATGCCCGGTTGGAAACCCCTGATCGTAGAGGACCTCTACGAGGAGTGGAGAAGCCACAAGATTTACCTCTATAAAATACCTGGTTCCGAAATACCAGTACCCATTGAGGGCCTTGGGGAGAAGTTAAGGAGCCTGCCACTTAACGATAAGTACCTAGAGGTTCTGGAGTTGGTTGATGGTAACAGGTCAATTGAGGAGATTTCTAACAAGGTGCAATTAACCATGAGAAACGTGAGAGAGATAATAAGTAATTTAATGAAGCAGGGACTCATTAAGGAGATCAGGGTTGTAAAATAAGGAAGTAATAAGCGTTAAAAACGCATCCTTAGTTATTGCCCTCAATGAGTGGTTCACAGTTTTTATCAGGTGAGGTTATTGATCTAGATGTTCGTATAAGTACAATCGATGACTTAATAGAGGCCTATAAACGAATAGGTGGTTTTCAGGGTAGGTACATAGCCGACGCCGCAGAGGTTCTTCTGAACATGTATAATAATCCAGGTATAACTGTCTTTCTATCCTTCACGGGTAACTTAATTTCCACAGGTCTTCGAGGCCTAATAGCTAAGTTCATTGAGAGGGGCTTCGTGGATGCCGTAATTACTACTGCAGGTACATTGGATCATGACATTGCCAAGTCAATGGGTGGTAAGTATTACCAGGGTTATTTTGATGTTGATGATGTTGAGATGAGTAGGGCGGGTATTCATAGGATTGGTAATGTTGCTGTTAGGAGAGAGCATTACGGGCCTTTAATTGAGAAGTTTATGTATTCATCGCTTGAGGATTTATCGAGGATTAAGGAGGAATGGGGTATTAGGGAGTTGCTTTGGGAGTTAGGTAGGAGGATTGATGATGATTACTCGATACTGAGGGCGGTATCTAGGGCTAGGGTACCTATTTATGTACCTGGGTTTGTGGATGGAGCCTTTGGCACGGCAATACTCACATACAACGAAATGCAGAGGACTAGGACTGGAGGTAGGCAGGTAAGGATTGACCTGCTTAAGGATGAGCATGAGTTAATGGACATTGCTTATTCGAGTAAGTCCCTAGGTGCATTAATTATTGGCGGTGGTATTTCTAAGCACCACGTTATTTGGTGGAGCCAGTTCGCCGGTGGGCTTGATTACGTGGTTTACATAACCATGGCCATTGAATGGGACGGTTCACTAAGTGGTGCTCGCCCTAAGGAGGCTATTACCTGGGGTAAGGTGAAGCCAACTGCGAGACAAGCCTTTGTTCTTGAGGATGCGACGGTGGTTTTGCCAATATTAATACCTTATATCGTCAAAAGGATTGGTTTTAGGAATAGGACAGAGGTTATTGGGTAGGTGTAGTACCTTAAATATGATGTTGAGTATTAATAATATTGATGAACATGAAAATAAAGAGAAGGGGAGATATATTCATTGAGGAGGTTCTACTTATAGCAATATCAATGGCTGTACTCGTAGCCCTAGTGTCATTAATTAGTGGGTTGTTTGGTAATACTGTTAATGGCATAATGCACCTGCAGAATTCCGTTAATAATGCACTGGGTGGTTTCATAAATGATCTTCAGAGGGTGGTTTCTAATGCTTTCAATTTCACAAGCTAGGGACATAAAGAGCATAATAAGCGAATTAAGGAACAAGGGCTTCAGTAAGCTAGACATATATCTAGTACTAAGGACATTAAGGCCAAACGCGAATTTTGAATACATATTAACACCCAACGAACTAGACCTAGTTAATAGAGTTAGCAAACTGAGAGGTGAACTTTACAGGTTAAGGACTCAATTATATGACCTTGAGAGAAAGGTGAAAAGAAGGCATGAAATAATAATGGGAGTCTATGATGAACTCACGAAAAGTAGGAAGTAGAAAATAGTCTCATTAGTATAAAAGAAAGTATTAAATATGCAGTTGTACCCTGGCTATTATGACGTCTAAATACATTTTTGTAACTGGCGGCGTATTGTCAGGATTAGGTAAGGGTATCACAACATCATCGATTGGG
Source organism: Vulcanisaeta sp. UBA163 (assembly GCA_002496475.1). Classification (GTDB taxonomy): domain Archaea; phylum Thermoproteota; class Thermoprotei; order Thermoproteales; family Thermocladiaceae; genus Vulcanisaeta. The sequence goes on from DAJV01000076.1 coordinate 5,972, forward strand.
AAAATACTACAGGCCAGGGGTTATCATGTGACTGCAATTAAGATAGACCCATATCTAAATGTCGATGCTGGAACAATGAACCCATTCCAACATGGTGAGGTGTTTGTGACATTTGATGGTGGTGAGACAGACTTAGACCTAGGTCATTATGAGCGGTTCCTCGACATAGAGGTTCCAAAGTATCACAACATAACCAGTGGTCAGGTGTATTATACCGTTATAAGGAGGGAGCGTGAGGGTAAGTATCTCGGTCAAACCGTTCAGTTAATACCACACGTTATTGAGGAAATTAAGAGAAGAATACTTCTTGTAACGAAAAGGGAAAAGCCAGATATTGTGTTAATAGAGATTGGAGGTACGGTGGGTGATTACGAGGGTTTACCATTCCTTGAAGCTGCCAGGCAAATGAGACTTGAGATGCCTAGTGATGTATTATTCGTCCACGTTGCCCTGGTCCCTATATTATCAACTACTGGTGAGCTTAAGACAAAGCCCCTGCAGCATAGCGTAGCTGAGCTCAGGAGGGTTGGTATACAACCTGACATAATAATTGCAAGGTCACCAAAACCGCTTGATGAATCAACTAAGAGAAAGATCTCGCTATTTACGAATGTACCCATCAGTGCAGTCTTCACTTCATATGACGTGGACACAATATATAAAGTACCATTATTGCTTGAGGAACAGGGCTTGGGAAGATACATATTGAGCAGGCTGGGGATGCCACAGATTGAGCCAGAGCTTAATGACTGGGTATCCTTTGTTAACTCCCTTGAGGGCAGTAAGGAGGAAATCAATGTATACATGTGTGGTAAGTATGTAAAATTACATGATTCATACATAAGCATTGTCGAGGCCATTAAGCATGCCGCAGCCAAGTTAGGACTTAAACCAAGTATTGTTTGGTGCGATACCGAGGATATTGAGAAGGAGCACATAAAGGTTACTGAACTTAATAACGCGGATGCTGTAATAGTATTGCCTGGATTTGGCGCCAGGGGTGTTGAGGGTAAGATAGAGGCCATAAGGTATGTTCGTGAGAATAATATTCCATTCCTAGGTATATGCTATGGAATGCAACTGGCAATAGTTGAGTTCGCAAGGAACGTAGTTGGTCTTAAGGGCGCGCATACCACTGAGGTTGATCCAAACACCCCATATCCAGTCATTGACATAACCCCTGAGGAGAAGGATGTTGAGGAGTTGGGTGGTACCATGATACTTGGTAATAGGAGAATAAGCATTGTTAAGGGTACAATGGCGTATGTAATCTACGGTACCACAGAAATAACAGAGAGACATAGGCATAGGTACGAGATTAACCCGAGGTTCTTTAAGGATCTTAATGAGAAGGGACTCGTGTTTTCAGCATGGAGGGTCGATGTGCCCAGGGTGGAGATCATAGAGTTACCGCATCACTTCTTCTTCGTGGCAACCCAATTCCACCCAGAATTCAGAAGTAGACCGCTTAGGCCCCATCCATTATTTGTGGCGTTGTTGAATGCTGCATATAGGAAAAAGCATGGATTGCCATCACCGTATAGTGTGAACACTACAATTTACGCATGATCAGTTTTCGAAGGCTCTGTCATTTCAATCCACTGCGAACTGCATCATCATTAGTTGGTTATTTTACGTGTTTGTATTATTTATAACCACTTTCTTAATTATTTTTCGTGATTAAACGCCTATTTTGGATGACATTACTAGCGGTATTTATGATGCTTCCTACACTGACTCATGCGCAGGTATTTATTAATTACATTGGTATAAACATTAATTATAATAACAAAACGCTCACGCAGGTAATGAATATAACCAGTAATCAACTGGTAATACCGATATATCAATACTGTTCCCAGGGAGGGTACGTAACAATCAACGCATACCTGGATCCATTATCGAACCTGGGCATAACAACTGCATCGCTAGTTATGTATAATGGCTCTATTGCGAATGCGCCAATTAATTATAGTCCTAAGTATGTTAGTGCTAACGTTAATTGTTCATTGCCAATATACGGCATTTACCTAAGCATAGGTTCATATGTTCAATACCCACTGGAGGCTTTAGTAATACCTGGTTCTAATATGACGTATGTTCTTACACAGGGTTCAATGAACATATCAATACCATCAATCCCAGGGCTTAACTATCTATTTGCGCTGGTTAGGGTTATATCGTTATTGCCAGCCAAGGCAAGCATTAGTAATTATCTAACGGCTCAATTAAATACCGAGGGCTCAACTATCAATGTGGGATCTCTGAATACATATGCTGAAATAACCACCTACATTACGTATTCAAGTAATGTAAAGATCACGGCAAATGGAACCACATATATCGTAATAACTCCCTATTACTACACATCAATAAGTAGTATACAAAACCTCATACTTCTTTCCCCCTCACACCCAATCATCATGTTAACGGGTGCGCCATGGATTAAATATTCCTACAGTAATTGCACGCCAATAAACCCGGGTATTCCAGGGATAACTCCATGGACAAGTTATCTATCATACTCACCATACTGTAGCATAAACATAACAACAATGCCTGTTGACATAACGTTCGTAGGTACATCGTTACAGAAATTAACATGCAATAACGTGTTCATTACGACACAGAATGGCAAGATACTAAGCTTGACGGGGGATGTGGTAATAAACCCAACCATGGATAGAGTGCTATACCTTGTAATTAATGGAATTAGGACAATAAGTATATACCTAGACTCAATACCAGTGTCTACATTAGCAATACAATTACCTCTGGTTACGTACTCAAGCATATCCATAACCGATGAACTTGGAAATCCTGTGAATATCCCGCTTTATTTATACGCGAATGGCACGTTACTAATGCTCACCAACAGTACATGTGTATACCCAGGTAATTACAGCCTATATGCATTAGTAAATGGTAAACTAATGGGTCTAGGAACAAGAGACGTAACCCAGGGCAGCTTATTAACAATACCAGTATTCTCGAATTATACTCTAAACGTATCAATTCCTCAGCAATGCCCAGACCTAAATCTAAACCTTCTTGTTAAGTATGGCAGTAATCAATACGTAATCCCCCTAAACGACAATTTACAACAGGAGGTATACATACCGAATGCTATAATTGGTAGTTATATACAGATATACCTGGTGGGTAATGGCACGGTACTTTACCAAAGCGCGCTACTAATAAATAATAGTAAATCCACTGGTAACGTAGTACTTAATCCTCATGTAATTGATTTCATGCCAGTGGATTTACTAAATAATGAAATACCAACAGCCACACTAAGTATTGGCAACCTATACTATGAAGGACCTGGTAAATACTGCGTGCCAATCAACTACTCAATGGGTATGGTTATTTACGGTAGTGATGTTTATATAGTGAACATCACTGGGAGCAGGATCTTCATCAGGGTATGGACCCTGGGTGACCTAGGCATCAAATCACTTCTCGTAATAACAGGTCTATTGTTATTACTGTTAATAATCTTAATAATAATCAGGGGATTAGATAAAGGCGGTAAGTCAAAAGATAAGTATATAGTAATTAGGTGCCTTTAATTATACTACTTAATGTCTTTATTCCATCCCTTATAAGTTCAATCTTTATAGAACCAATACTAAGCCTAGCAGTGTTCTGTTTACCCGTGTCTGTAAAGAATCTATCTCCAGGTACAAAGGCCACTCCCTGTCTAATGCTTTTTCTCAATAAATCCCAGGCATTTATTGGAGTCCTTATAAAGGCGTAGAACCCGCATGATGGAATATACATGAGGGACTCAGGTAAATAATTATTTAATGAATCAACGAGTTCCCTGAGTTTCCTGGTGTATAGTCTGCGGGCGTTACGAATAACCCTATTGGCAACACCCCTCCTTAGCAGGTCATAAACTATGTATTGGGTGAGTGTCGATGTGGCGAAGTCATGTTGCTCAATCTTCTCTAAGTCATTTCTTAACCTACCGCCAGTCACTACGAAGCCTATTCGCAAGCCGGGTCCCAGTATTTTTGAGAGGGTCCCTACGTAAATTACGTCGTTTTTCATGGACTTAAGTGTAGATTCAGCATTAGAGTGCAATGGCGTGTATGGATCGTCTTCAATGATCCTAAGTTCATACATATCAGCTATCTCAAGTAAGTGCTTTCTCTTATCCCTGCTAAGGGAGACTCCCGTTGGGTTATGGCAATTGGGCACAGTATAAACTATGCCAGGCCCATGTTTTTTCACGAGCTTCTCAAGCTCATGTGTATCCATGCCATCATTACTAATTGGTACCCCTATTAATCTGGCGCCCTCATACCTCATGGGGGCTACGGTTTCCACAAATGTTGGATTCTCAGTGTACACGGTTGTTCCCCTCCTTATTGATAATTGGGACAATAACTTAATTGCGTGTTGGGCGCCTGCCGTGATTATAACATCCCTCCAATTTGCATTGATATTGAGGTTTTCATTAAGGTACCTAGAGACCTCAATCCTTAATTCCCTCAAGCCACCAGCACCCGGGTATGCAAGTATTACTGTACCGTAATTCTCATAGACAGTTTCAAAGGATCTCTTTACGTCATTTATCGGTAATAGGCTGGGGTCAGGTGACCCGCTGGCGAAATTATAAGTGATGCCTCTTTTCACCAGTCTGCTTGCCAGTTCAACAGGTGACCAGTATAGTCTCATTAAGTTTATTACCAAATGCAGGGCTTATTAAGTAATTACCTGTTCTCCTCTTGCCAACGTCTCATGTGTTCTCTCCGTGCCCTATAAAACTGCACCACTGAGAATATGACTAAAGCTAGGAATACTATGAACATTAAATATGTGAGCCAAATCAATGGTTGTGTTATTTGTGGTCGACCAAAGGTAAATATTATTGGTATTGGGATAAGTGGGAACACTATGACGGCTCCACCCACATTAGCCGGTGTGGTGCTGGTGGATGGGATCCCGGCGGCAATTACAATTATTATGGTGATGATTGGTATTATCACGGCAAGCACTATTAACAAAGTACCAAGTTGGTAAAGTCTCATGTTGTCTCACCTCATAATAATGCAAGTACTATGAATAGTACGACAACTATTATTGTCAATACTATGGCCCACTTGATGACTGATGAATCATTACCAAACACTATGGGTATGGGGCCTATGAGTACGACACCACCAACACTGGCCTTCCCTTCCTTCTTTTCCTCTCCTTTACTCTCCTCCCTGTTGTGATCTCTCATTGCATCAATAATAATAAGTATTACACCCAGCAATGCCATTATTATTGATAGTAATACTGCCAAGCTCATTATGTAGGCTATGCTCATCATTTATGTTATAACCTAGGGGAAATTAAAACCTAATTCTCTCCCAACCTTAAAATTTAAAAGGTAATTACTTGGTTCATAGTCGATGCCATTTCAGAAGGGTGATTACGTACTGCTTGAGTATACAGTTGCTGATAAGGATGATAATAAGGTTGTGGAAACCACGATAGAGAATAAAGCTAAGGAGGCGGGTATTTACAGGCCCGACGAGGTTTATGAACCGCGTTTAATAATCATTGGTGAAACAAAGCTTTTCGAGCCTTTAGAACAGGCTATAATGAATTCAAGCGAGAGCCAGGAAATAACCGTGGAGATACCGCCAGACAAGGCCTTCGGCCAGAGGGACCCAGGTAAGGTTAGGGTAATATCCATCAGGGAGTTCTATAGATATGGTAAGCTTCCTAAGGTAGGTGATGTTGTTGAGGTCAATAATCAGCAGGGAAGGGTCGTCAGCATAACTGGTGGTAGGGTAACGCTTGATTTCAATCACCCATTGGCTGGTAAGACCCTTGTTGTTACAGCAAAGATAATAAAGAAACTGGAGGCAACTGAGGACAAGATAAAGTATATAATCAAGCAGTACATACCAAGGATTGAACTTGAAAAGGTCAATGTAGAGCTTAGCCAGGATGGTTCCGTGGTGACGATAAAGCTACCCATTGAGACGCTGTTCATGGAGAACATAGGCACCATAAGGGCCAGGATCGCGGATGAGGTCGGTAGTAAATTTACAAACATTGGTAAGGTCGTGTTTGTAGATGAGATAGAAATAAAGAGGGAGGCCGAGGTGAAACCTGCGGAGGCGAAGGCTGAGGAAAAACAGCCGGAGTCAAAGCCTGAGTCTCAACAGTCGTCTCAATAAATGTAGGAATCAAGTTAAGATTTATTAATAAACTAGTTCTTCCTTGGTTTGATGCTCAGTAGGGATAATGAGGGTCTTAACCGGTTAATGACAGGAACAACCACTGTGGGTATTGTGATTAATGATGGTGTTGTACTAGCTACGGACAGGAGGGTCACAGCCGGCTACTACATAGCCCACAGGAAGAAGGGAGTTAAGATCTGGAAAATTGACAACCACATTGCAGCAACGATGAGTGGTGGCGTCGCCGATCTACAAAAGGTCCTTGATACCTTAACAGCAACAGCCATACAATACAAGGTGGATACTGGGAAACCCATATCGGTAAGAGCCCTAGCCAATTATGCATCACTCGTTGTATTCTCAAGTAGGCCATATGTCTACTTAGTGCATATGATACTTGGTGGTTTGGATCCAGACGAGGGACCCGTGATATACATGCTGGACTTCTTCGGAACCCTGACTAGGGAGACGGAGTTCATGGCGACGGGCAGTGGTTCACCAACGGCATTTGGAGTTCTTGAGGATGGTTATAGGAGAGACATGAGCATTGAGGAAGCTGTTAAATTAGCCGTTAGAGCCGTCAGATCAGCCATATACCATGACCCAGGAAGTGGTGAAGGCATTGACGTTGTGACGATAACCAAGGAGGGTTATAAGGAGGTTGACTCAACACCATACCTTAAGGAATTAATTCATTAAAATCACAGACCAAACCGTCAACACCGCTCATGTAATAATCACAAGTGCATCCTGAGCACTGGGCATACCAATGAGGAAATCACCAGGAGGATTAATAAGGCACTACGACCATGATTGCCGTGGACTGCGTTAATGACTATGGCGATGAGTCCAATGGGGCTGAGGCGGCTTTGAGCAGGGCAATGAGGTTCATCATAGACCTGCTGGCTAGGGCTTGAATCGCGATAGCCACACGCCGCATCAAGCGCATTTCCTCACAATAGTCGTGCTCGCTTATGCAAAGTTATCCAGCAATCCCTAGGCTAGGGGAATAAGATGTTGCGGTGCATGGGAGAAGTAAGAACGTTGCCCTACGAAGTGCTGGAACATGTGGTCAATGATAGAATCAAGCTACGTAGGAAGTTAGTGAGTGGGACCCGGAGTTTCACTAAAATAAACGGTTATAAAAATGCTTTAGGTTGAGTGACCTATTGTGTGGTCGATGAATTCCAAGTTGAGGAGGGTTTATTCTAGGTGCATTATCGAGCTTAGACGCGGCTTACTCCCTGACCTGGTTAATGGTTTTTATGACCACCTCAATGATTGACCTCGTCAGCATAACCTATGGTCTCAAGAACCCGAGGGCCTTCCTCGTCAATGTTAGGTTGACGATTGAGTACGGTTACCTGAGGCCGAGTATTACCTTCATCATTGACTGCTCAAGACTGCCGTATGCCTGCTGAAGGTATTCATACTACCTTTCGGTCAACTTCTTAAATTCGCACACGTCCTTAAATCCACATATGTTGCATCTCGGGTTTCTAGCCATGCATATATCCCTACCAAACTGAATAAGCTTAAGATGAATCTCTAAGTACCTGCTTGGGTCTGGAGTTAATATACTCATCCAAGCCCTCTGTATTTCGTGGTAATTCCTTGATCTAACAATACCGAGCCTAATGGATATCCTAGTTATATGAGTATCAACAGGGAATGTTGGTTTGCCTAGATTAACGAGTATTACGTCGGCCGTCTTCTCACCGACACCAGGAAGTTCAAGCAATGCCCTCCTAGCCTCATCAATAGGTAAATCCTTAACCCACGTTAAATCACCCCTGTACCTCTCAAGGGTCACTTTGGATAGCTCAAGGATCTTCCTAGCCCTAACCCTATGCATACCAGCGGGCTTAATGGCATTAGCAAGGGCATCCTCACCAATACTCACTATTTTCTCAGGCGTTACATCACCAACAACCTTAATGAGGTTCTCATAGGCCCTAAGTGCATTCCTATCATTGGTGTTTTGCGTCAATATTGTCATAACGAGCGCCTTAAAAATATCATTACTATTCCTAAACACGTACAATGCCGCGAAATTCCTAGGCTCTATCTTAACATTAGCAAGGGCCTTAAGCACAAAATCCTCAGTTAGTTGCATATGAGATCACACCTTAATACCTCTCTTAAGCATATATAGTGTTATCGCCAATGCGGTCTTGGCATCCCTAATACTGCCATTAATAACCATGTTAACCGCATCCCTAAAATCAATAACCACCCTATCAATAACCTCATGCGGTTCAGGCCTCGGTTTACCCAATTTCCTAACATTAGTATGATAAATCAATATATACTCAGTGGAGTATCCTGGTGACGTGAAGCCCTCAAAGAGTTTTTCAAAGTAGTCAATCTCAGCTCCAATTTCCTCATTTAACTCCCTAACTAATGCCTGTTCAGGGCTCTCGTTTCCCTCAATAACCCCAGCGGGTATCTCTAGGACATAGTCATTCACGGCAGGCCTGAATTGACGTAACAGGATAACCTTAGTGTCTTCATATATTGGTAGTGCGGCTATTGCGCGCGGAAAGAGTATTTTCTCAACATTCATTTCACGTCCATTAGGCAACATTACCTTGGATACGTCTAATGTAATTCGTCTACCACTATAAACTATAACCATCAATGCGGAATTACCGGGCGTATCTTAAAAATTTCCCTTAATTATTTCTGTGCCTTGGACTTTACCCTCTTTGTCCCCTTCTTGATCCAAGCCAGCCTCCTTGGATCACGGTTATACTCAGTGGCGCTTACGAAGCACTTCCTACTGCAGAATCTAAGTACTGTACCATCGGTCCTAATATACATTATCCCAGTGCCCGGCGGTATCGGCCTTCCACAAAACGCACACGTGTAAATCCTCATACGGTGTTCGTATTTAACCATATTTTTTAAAGTTTATGTTTCCTTATTTAATGATTATTCAATTCCTAATTCATATCTACAACCCGGGCAAACCAGGTATTTAGCATCGTGGGAAAATGATTTTTAAGTCAAGCATCTTGATCATACCGGGTAATTATGAGTAAGACTGATGCTTCGTTAATGGATTATAGGCCGCCGATCACCGTAGTGGTTGGTCATGTTGATGTAGGCAAGACTCTCCTCCTTGATAAGATAAGGGGCACCTTCGTCGCCTATAGGGAGCCTGGCATGATTACGCAGCACATTGGCCTCTCCTTCATACCGTGGAGTGCAGTGGAGAGGATAGCTGATCCATTACTTGCGAAGTTTAGGCTCAAGGGTAGGGTTTGGATTAGGGGTTTTCTCATGGTTGATACGCCGGGTCATGCGGCTTTCTCAAACCTAAGGCGTAGGGGTGGTTCTGTGGCTGATTTAGCTGTTCTTGTCATTGACATCACCAGGGGATTTGAGGAGCAAACCTACGAAAGCCTCACCCTAATTAAATCAAGGAACATACCCTTTGTAGTTGCGGCGAATAAGCTTGACAGGATATATGGTTGGGAGCCTCATGAAAATGCACCATTCCTTGATTCCTACGATAAGCAGAGGGAGGATATTCAGGGTAGGGTTGAGGAGGCTATAGCCAGGATAATTGAGGAATTCAATAAACTAGGGATGGATGCCGATAGGTATGATAGAGTGAGGGACTTCGATACTCAGGTGCCTATTGTACCCACGAGTGCCGTTACTGGGGAGGGCTTAGCCGACTTGCTTGTTGTCTTGGCAGGGTTAAGCCAGAGATTCAATAGGGATAAGTTAAGGATAACGTATGGGCCTGGTAAGGGGGTCATCATGGAGATTAGGGAAGAGAAGGGTTGGGGTGTTACGGCTGATGTTGTTCTGTATGATGGGGTTATTAGGAAAGGTGATTTAATAGTTACGGCCGGCCTTGAGGGTCATGTGAGTACCAAGGTCAAGATGCTTGTAATGCCCAAGCCACTTAATGAGATGAGGGATCCTGAGGATAGGTATATGTTTATGGATGAGGTTAGAGCTGCGGCTGGTGTTAAGATAATTGCTGATGGTCTTGAGCAGGTTGTTCCGGGTGCGCCAGTGTTTGTTGTTCCTCAAGGGGCTTCATTGGATGAGTATGTTAAATTGGTTAGGGAGGAGGTTTCGGAGGTCAAGATAGAGACTGATAAGGAAGGTGTTGTTGCTAAGGCAGATACTCTGGGTACTCTCGAGGCTATGGTTATTTACCTTAGGAGTCAGGGAATACCCGTTAGGAAGGCTGATGTTGGTAATGTAAGCAGGAGGGATGTGATTGAGGCTTCCATAGTTAGGAAGAAAAATCCGCTATATGGAGTAATCCTGGCATTCAATGTTAGGGTTCCTCATGATATTGAGATTGAGGCCATGCAGTACGGAGTAAAGATCTTCAGGAATGAAATACTGTATAGGCTTGTTGAGGAGTTTACCCAATGGTATAAGGAGCAGAAAACCAAGCTTATTGAGATGGAGCTTGACAGGTACATAAGGCCTGGAAAAATAAGGATACTCCCTGGCTATGTATTCAGGAGAAGTAATCCAGTAATAGTCGGTGTTTCAGTAATTGAGGGCATGATAAAACCTGGGTACCCATTAATGAGAGGTGATGGCAAAAGAATAGGTACAGTAATGCAAATACAGGATAAGGGTAAGAACATACAGGAGGCTAGGAAGGGCATGGAGGTCGCCATATCAATAGAGGGTAATTTAATGGTTGGTAGGCAGATTAAGGAGGGTGATGAACTTTACGTGGATGTACCCGAGGAACACGCAATAACCCTAATGACACAATTCAAGGACCAACTAATCGAGGACGAAATAGCACTACTGAAGGAGATACTTAAGATAAAGCGATCATCAAAATAAAGACAATCCACCGCAAAACCACATGCCCTGGATACGCCGAAAAGTTTAAGATAGCCATTTAACACCCAGTCCATGTGTGGATTCTCTTAGATTGCTTGCCGTAGTTATTATTGCATTAATTAATAATTTAGGCGGTAATGTTATCATTAATTTAACGAGACCTATCATTCACGAGTTAGCAAAGGTCATCGCTAAGGATGACATTATTGGTGTTTATGCTAACGGTGGTAATGAGAGTATTGTTGAGTTCGCGTTCGCGCACCCCTGGCTGTGGCAACAAGTAATATGCTATTACTCAACCTAAACAAACTTAAATGGTTTTGTTACTTATGGTATCAAATTCGATGAATTTTATATTATCATTTTCGAATATAAATAAATATGATTTTTATATTAATGGGTTAATTATTGGCTAGAGTTTTATTTTATTCAGTATTTTGTTTATTAATTCTTCGGCTTCCTTATAGTTATACTCCCTTAGCATCCCTATCTTGCTTGCTGCCTCGGAACCCTCGGCGTGTATCATGGCCGTCAATAGGTAACCCATCAAGTGGCTTGCGCCCAACTCCCTCACCAGACTCATTATTTTATACCTCGTATCACCATCAACTGCGCCCCTTAGGTACTTCGAAATGTACTGTCTCTCCTCTGGATTCGCGTAGTCATCATGTGAGGGCATTGTGGCTATTAAACCTCCTGCAATATCAATGAGTCCATGTATAACGTCTATAAAATGCGCATTGGCATATAGTTTACTCACGTTTGTGTATACTGGGTTTGGTATGGCCACTCCCTCATCAATCCATGGCTCTAAGGCGGCAGCCATGGCGCCCATGCTCAATACCTCCTTGTACATAATCATTTGCACAAGCCAATCCCTGACGTGCGGCGCATTCTCAATTCCATTAACCCTAGCTGCATAAAGCGATGCGCCCAGGTATAGGTTGGCGGTGGCTGCCCTGTAAGATATTGCCGTGAACCTGTGGTATGTGGCAAAGGTCCAAGCCAGTTGACCAGCAAGGTCCCATTCCCTGAATAGGAATACTCTGTCCCACGGTACAAACACGTGATCAAACACAATCAAAGCCTCCACCTCAAACCTACTCGCTGCATTAACGGCATTGGGATTACCGTCATACTCAAGCACCGGCCTGACGATGAATTTAAGGCCCTTGGTATTCGCTGGTACTGCAAAGGCCACGGCGTAGTCCTTATCACCCTCCACCAGGGCTCTATACGGCAATACGATTAACTCGTTAGCCACCGGTCCCTGTGTCGTATGTATCTTGGCTCCGTTAACCACTATACCATCATCTCGAACCTCCACAACCCTAAGGTACATATCCTTATCCTCTTGTTCATGGGGTCTCTTGGCCCTGTTGCCCTTAACATCAGTTTGCGCAACAGCCATCGCTAGGTCGTTCTTAACGGCATACTCGTAGTACTTCATAACCCTACCGTAGTAATTAGTGCCGTACTTCCTATCAACTTTCCTGGCGATTATCATTAATGAGAAGAGCGCATCACTACCAATGGCCTGTATTATGTTAAATAAGCCATCGAACCTAAGTGTATCCTCGTAAATCAACTTATACCTATTAAGTAAATCATTCGTGTTCCTGGGTATCCTAAAGTATTTGCTTACGAGACCGTAATTAGGGTCTTCATAGAGTCTTTCCTTAATGCTAAAAAGATCTGATGCATGCTTAACCGCTATACTGATTACTGGGTGCGTTGTTATATCATCAACTCTCTTACCCCTGTAGTAAACGGCTCTGCCATCTTTAACAGAGTTTATATATTCAGTTGGTGACCTAGGCATAGGTAAAGTACCCGGAATTATTAATTAAATGTAACTTATATATAGTACCGGTGAATATTTAATTACTGAAGATTGTTTTATTGAGTTATGTTATTTAGGCTATGGCTTCCATACGCCTCTTCTTAATGCATCGGTTATTGTTAACAGGTTTATTTCGTTTGTTCCTTCGTAAATCCTCGTAACTCTATGGTCTCTCCAGTACCTTTCCACGTCGAATTCCTCGAAGTAACCATAACCACCGTGGATTTGTATAGCCTCATCAACCACGTAATTGGCGAGTTCCGTACCATAAACCTTGGCAGCACCTGAGAGGGCCCCCATGGCTCTTGGGTCAATCTTGAACTTCAGGTAGTCATCAATGTAATACGCAGCCCTGTAAATCAATGACCTGGCAGCCTCAATGTACATAGCCATCCTAGCCAGCTTTTCCTGGATTATTTCAAAACTCATTAATTGCTGACCAAACTGGGTCCTTTTCTGTGAATACTCCAGCGCCTTATCGAAGGCAGCCAATGCAATGCCAAGGCCTAGGGCCGCCACACCAATCCTTGATACGTTGAAGTACGCCAATGTCCAATAGAAGCCCTGGTTTCGACCCTTCTCCTCTCCACCTAGCACGTTTTCGGCAGGTACCTCGACATTATCTAGGTAAATTTCACCAACTGGGATTGTTCTTTGTCCCATTTTGCCCGTTAGTCTCCTGATTGTTACACCAGGCCAGTCTGTGTGTATTATGAATAGTGTTTGCCCCCTGTGTCTCTTCTCAGGTTCTGTTTGTGCCAGGAGTAATCCGTACTTGGCTGTTGGTGCATTTGTTATGAAGGTCTTCATGCCTCTAATGATGTACTTATCACCCTTCTTCTCTGCAACTGTGTTTAGCTGAGTGATGTCAGTACCATGCTCAGGCTCTGTATATGCCCCGAAAAATGTATTCTCCCCCCTATAAACAGGCGGTAGGTATTTCTTTCTCTGCTCCTCAGTGCCGAAGAAGTAGAGCATGTGGGATGTGAAGGGGCCAGCCATTATTGCAAGCCCCAGTGTTGGTTCTGCCCTAACCAATTCCTCGGTGACAACAATGTCGGCTAGGTACATTGAGAATCCACCGCCGCCATACTCGGTGGGTATTGATGGAGCCAGTAAGCCAAGTTCGCCCGCCTTCTTGTAAAGATCCCATGGAAACTCCTCCTTTTTCTCATACTCCCTGGCAAGTTCAGGCGAGAAGTTCCTTTGGGCGAATTCCCTTGTTGTTTTCCTTAGCAGTTTTAGTTCCTCAGCGTATTGTGGGAACAAGTCTAATATATCGGTCATTAAGTAGCGTTTCTACTTCGTTTCTCTTAAGCCTATTCAATAAATACCCTATATACTATACCATGGTTTATTTCCCTTTAGCCGTATTTCAATTTCAATTATGCAAAAACATATATAATAAGTCTTAGGGAATTGTTCAAGGATGTTTTTATTATTTTAATTTTATCTCTAACGATTAAATTTTTTACCTTCATTAATAATATATATAGAAATATATATCAACAATAAAAGTTAAACCTAAGGACTACCCTAAGGCATGGAATATTAACATGCCTATTGAGGAGGAATTCGTGGAAAAAGCCCAGGAGTTCTATGACTATCCTTTGACACTTCTTAATCTGATAAAGTGGGGTGTTGACACTTTTCCTGAGCAGGAAGTTGTCTATGCGCCACCAGATGCGCCCAAGTTAAGACTAACATTCACCCAGGTTTGGGATAGGGTTAGGAGACTTGCCACGGCACTAGAGCAACTTGGCGTTAAGCCTGGCGACCCCAAGAGGCTAGGTACAAGGGTTGGCGTGCTGGAGTGGAACTCAATCAGGTACCTGGAGCTTTACTACGCAGTACCAGGCCTTGGCGCCACTCTTCATACTGTAAATATTAGGTACTCACCGGAGGATTTGGTCTATACAATTAACCATGCAGGTGATGAAATACTATTCGTTAAGGACGAGTTCCTACCACTAATCCAAGCAATACAACCTAGGCTTAAGACAGTTAGGAAGGTCGTAATAATGAGTGATAAACCAGAACCACCGCAAGTGAAACTCCCTGGTGTTGAGGTTTATGACTATGAGGATTTAATAAAGGGGTCAAGTCCGTACGAGTTTGGGGACATTGATGAAAGGATGGTGGCCACGCTATTCTACACCTCGGGAACAACGGGTCTACCTAAGGGCGTATTCTTCACCCATAGGCAGTTAGTACTCCATGCAGCGGCTATTTCAATATCAACGGCGGCGCCGCCCTACGAACTCTCCATTAGGGATGTGGTAATGCCCCTGGTGCCCATGTACCATGTGCACGCCTGGGGAGGCCCGCATGCCATGTTCCTAACAGGCCAGAAGTACATATATACTGGGCGCATGGATTGGGGTTATATATTGAGAACTATTAGTGAGGAGAAGGTTACATACGTATTTGGCGTGCCCGTAATACTATACCTACTCCTCACGCATCCTGACTCTTCGAGATACGACCTAAAGGGCCTTAAGTATGGTAATGGTGGCTCAGCAATGCCTGAGGGTCTCTACAAGTTGGCTAGGTCTAGGGGCATTATAGTTATTAATGGTTATGGATTATCAGAGACAGCCCCAGTGATTGCCCAGGCATTGTTTAAGCCTCAATCCTTCAACTGGACTGAGGATAAGAAGGAGAATTACCTAATGAAGGGCCTTAGGCAAATACCCCTGGTGTTCCTTAGGGTTGTTGATGATCAGGGTAAGGACGTGCCCAGGGATGGGAAGACCATCGGTGAACTCGTGGTTAGGGCACCGTGGCTAACACCGGCATACTTCAAGGATCCTGAGAAGACTAGGGATTTATGGCGTGGCGGTTGGCTGCACACCGGTGATGTGGCTGTTTGGGATGGTGAGGGCTATATCTGGATCATGGATAGGCTTAAGGATGTTATCAAGAGTGGTGGTGAGTGGATCGTTAGTACTAGACTTGAGGACATAATAAGTACTCACCCGGCCGTGGGTGAGGTTGCTGTTATTGGCGTGCCGCATCCGCAGTGGGGTGAGAGGCCAATAGCCATTGTGGTGCCGAGGCCAGGGAAAAAGGTTACGGAGGATGACATTAAGAACTACCTGGCGCAATTCGTGGAGAAGGGCGAAATACCAAAATGGTGGATACCGGACAAGATAATAATCAGTGAGAAGGAATTGCCAAAGACTAGTACGGCCAAGGCTGATAAGAAGGTGCTTAGGGAGCTTTATAAGAACGTGTTGAGCGGCTAACTATATAAATTAAATATTATAATAGAATTTAAAAGTATTAGCATTAGTGATTATCTATATGATAATTGATTTCCATGTATGTCCATCTACGGACCTGCTCTCTATTAGGAATAGACTCTCGCTAATTAACGTCATGAGAGCCGTTTTACAACCAATAGATGCGCTTCCACTGCTTCATATATTGCCAAATGAATTCTTTAAGGAGTTATCTATAGAGGATCCCTACTCCGCGTTGCTTTGGAATAAGTATATAGAGAGGTTGACTAGTCTGTGGTCGCCAAGGATGTACGATAACATGAAGGTTTGGTATGAGGCGTCAGTGAATGATTATAACTTTTTCATACCCCTTGCTAGTATTAACCCGGCGCTTGGTGTTAAGTACGTCCATGAGAAACTCGGTGAATTGGATGGTTTGAACGTCCGGGGTATCGTGGTATCACCAACCCTTCAATTATTCGATCCAGCGAAGACAAAGGCCCTTAGGCCAATACTGGAGTATGTGGAGAGGAGGGATTTGTTGTTGGTGATGCACCTGGACCCATGTCCACGTGATGTTGGTATATGCTTCAAGAACCTAATGCCAGATGTGCTCAGTGAGGTTCTTGACAGGTATAGTATTAGGATGGTCCTGTCCGCATTGGGAATCTCCGAGAGCATGATATACCCATGGCTCGAAAGAACAATCAGATTAATGAAGAGATATGATAAGGTATACATAGAAACCTCCAGTATATCATGCATACTATTCAACACCTTAATTGGCAGAAATGCAGTGAAGTCAATAGGCACAGAGAGAATACTATATGGCGGTGGCTACCCATTCCTAAGGCTCAGGCAGGTAATTAAGAACCTAGATTGTATTGAGTCATCTGAATTATCTAAACGTGATTTAGAAGCCGTATTATACGATAACGCGTTTGACCTGCTTAGAGACATGGGTGTGAGTATTGATAATGAGAAAATTGAAGAACAAAATATAACATGATTTTAAGTAAGGAAACCTATAAAGCTAAGATCATGGAGGTATAATACCAAGCGGGGGTGGCACATTCAGTGATACCACAGCTCCAAGGATTAGGAATAACGCTCCATCAATAATAGCCAATAGACCAGAGATCCAGTGCCATCTAGCACTTGCCCTATAACCTGCTATTGCAGCTGTTAGGACCTGGAGTGCTAAGAATAGGAGCGCCAGGGATAGTAGTATTTGCCCAGTTAGGCCAGCGAGCACCATGACGAATAGGAAGTATATTCCAGAATAGAGTAGTACGTGGTTCATGGCGAATAGGTTGCTCTTGCCTATGGTTGCGGCTATGCCAATCATCCAGAGGATTGCATCGAAGACGGCAGTTGCGGCCGCGGATAAGGGATTACCTGCCATTACGTCGAATAATGTACCTATTAGTAGCATTATGCCACCGCTTATGAAGACTATGCCTAGGTCTCTCGGTTCGTTTTTCTTTCCAAGGTTCATGTTTACGCCACCAACGGTTATTAACATGGCGCCACCCACTACATAAACAAGGTCTGTTGCGGCTAAAGCCATAACAGATGCCGTACTCATACAGAGTGAGAAATTATTACTGAGTTTAAAGTTTATGTTCTACTTTTTATATTTATATTATTTATAATTGAATATAAGATATATACTTAATATTCATCCTCCATGGTAAAAAATTAATGGGTTAATGCACATATCATGGGTGATGAGAAAATCCATAATAGTGATTATAATAATAGTAGCAAGGATAATATATAGTGCCTACTGGTTTTATCTGGCTCCGGCTTTACCAATAATGGGTACTGAGTTCAAGGTCAGCGAGACATTGCTGGGTCTTGTACCCTTTATTTTCATTGTAGGGGCAGCGTCATTTCAAATACCCGCTGGTATCATTGCCAGTTACCTTGGTAATGCAAGGACGGCAGGTCTGGGGTTATTAATAATGTCCTTAACGGGCGTATTAACACCCTTCAGTAATAATTTCCTTGAGGTACTAATCCTCAGGCTAATTGCCGGCGTTGGTGCTGCCCTCTTCTTCTCCACGGGCGCCTCTATTCTCTCTACAATATACCCAGAAAGGGTCGGCTCTCTCCTCGGTATTTACAATGCCGCCTTCGGCCTTGGCTCTGGGATAGGGTTGGCGTGGGGCGTTACATACGCGTTTCTCGGGTGGAGGGAATCAACGCTACTACTTAGTGCTGCCGGTATTCCAATGGCCTTGGCGGTATTCCTTGTTCAGGGAGGCTACACTCACGTGCCGCGCGTTAGGTTCAGTCGTGATGCGGTTGTGATTGGCGTGGCGACAAGCGGCTTCTGGGGAGCTTACTACGCCACTGGTAGTTTGTTACCCACATACGCAGTTTCCAGGGGCTTACCCCTGGGCTTGTCTTCATTA
>DAJV01000122.1 GCA_002496475.1 Vulcanisaeta sp. UBA163
GTCCTTTAGGGTGGGTCCGAAGTAAGTTGTAAATACTATGACACATTCACTATATTGAGTGAGTCTCCATTAATTAATACTATATGGGGGTTAACGTTACTGTATGGTCCAGCTCTCGATGTAAATATCGTCAGTACCTTATTTCCATGGTTCCACTTAAAGCCCTGGGGTACATACTCATGACCACGGATTATCATTTGTAATCCACCTTTGCTGAGGAAGTTCTCGGTTATTGATGAACCAAATACGTAAGCACCTGGTCCTCTGGCCCTGTTTTCATCGTAGTACTTTACACTATCTGATGGGTCGTTCCATAATAATTGAAACGTGGTTTCATTACTGGGTATTTCATCAGGCTTTGGTAATTTTGCTATACTATCTATGCTTGTATTATTTACGGGTAGGCCTCCGTGTACCAGGAAGTACCGGTCATTTAGAACCGCTGATATTGGCATTTGCGAGAATATGCCCTTAAGCTCATCATATATTGAAGTCCCATCATATGGACCAAGTTTTCTTAGTAACTCTAGGTAAAAGCCATAATCGTAATTTGTGAGCGGCGACTCGTGGTTACCCCTAAGTAGTATTGCCCTGTTTTCAAGAAATAACCTTAGTGCAAGGTATAAGGTTTCGACCTGGTGTTCTCCTCGGTCTACGTAATCCCCAAGCATTACATAGGTCCATTTATCCGGTGGATATTTACTTACTATCCTTTGCAATGTTTCAACATCACCATGTAGGTCACTAATTATTACAGCCCTATCCGTGTTTATTCTAAGTAATGGCTCATAGGCACTGAATGCATCATATATATTACTTAGCTTTTCCTTGAGGAATTCCTTAATTGTAAGGATGTCCACATTTAGCATTCTTACTCATGGATTTAAATAAGTTATACTTGGATTCTAGGTATTGATTCATCATCATAACAATGGTGAATTATACTTGATAAGTTTTTAAATTTAAATTTCAATCATTAAATGAAATGAATGCGCTTGAAGTCCTTGTAAGGATTAAGAGGATTGCTGAGGACATGATTAAGGAGACATTCATAGTTAAGGCAATTAAGGAGGGCTCAATTCTTTCACTAAGTACTGAGGATATAATCGAGCTATATCCATACAATGCATATGATTATAGGATTGATGGAAAGAACATGGATTACATAGTCACCGAGGATACAGTGGCCCTACTTGCTGATCTAGCCAAGATCAATAATTGGACCATTGATAACTTAAGATATGCAGAATTTAATGACTGTATATCAATAGGCGTTGGTGATGGAACCCTCTCAATAACATGTAAGGATAAACACATCCACGAAGGTGAGAGGGTGGTTTTTCTTGATAAGGCTTTATTGAAAAAATATGGAGTTAGCACTAGGATTAAGGCCATGGATACTGAACCATTAATGCCACTGGAGAAGGCCCTTGAGAACCCAACTAGCATCGTGATAGAAAGCCTGGTGAACCTACCGTTATACTTCGTAATAAATCCAGTGCGCTCAGGCCTTGACACCATTGCGGATAGTTATATACATCTACTGTCTAAGGGATTGAATAGAGTACCAACAAATACAGACGTTGCAGAATACCTAATAAGCGTGAACAAGCTTGATGAGAACGTCATTAAGGTTTATGCATTACGGAGGGAACTTGAGTTATTGAGGGACTACTTTGATATGAGTACTAATGAGAGAAACAATATAGTAGAGTACGTCATTAATGGGAACCATGTACTCACGGCATCAATGATACAAGGCAGCATAAACCCAGACCTACTGAGGATTACTTGGATTGACATAGAGTCATTTAGGATTAATGGAGTTGGAATTAATCTGATCGACTTGGGTAGCACAAATATTCTTGACTGCTCTAGATTACTTATTGATAAAATGAGGGAGGAATTCCACGGTATTCTATAGCACTACATTATTATCCCTATCGCTAAGCACCTTGCCAACTACGGAATTCCCATTACCACTCCACCTCTTAAAGTTCCTCAGGATCATCCCTGGAGTCCTCATAGTAGGTTCCATACTGGTAATACCAATTCTTTTAGCGAAGGCCTTTATTTCATCATCACGATATCTAATAGCCATCCTAGAGGCTGAACGCAGGAACCTTACTAACGGTTCAAGTGTATCCAGTTCATTACCTATAAGCAATGGTATTGTTAATGAGGCGATCACTGTTCCACTGAAACCGATTACTTTATTAATGAGCCCCTGAGCCATTTTGGGCATTGTAAATACGGCATCTATGTCATCAACAAGTAAAACCCTTGCATTGGAGTCATTGTGGCAATTAATCATCTTAATAGCCCTGAGCCCAAGCTCATTGTATGCATTCATGTAGACCGTAGGTATGCCTAACTCCCTCAGTTTATTCATTATTAGTAGGAGAGCCGTTGTCTTACCACTTCCAGTCTCACCTATTATGACTAACGCACTTTCGTTACCAATCACCTTATTAATAGCCCAATTAACAATCTCCCTAATGGACAAACCAACCAGGTATCCCTCATTAATTTCCTTACAATTAATCACATAATCATGCCCATCCATCAATTGACACTGATTCCATGTAATAAAATTACCACATACTTACAATAATTAATAATACACTAAGAACACGTGTATATTGATGAAGTACTTGGAACAATATGCAGTGTAAAATCAGGATAATAATAAAAACGTGACAAACACTAGCATGATTAATCATGGATGAAGTTATTCAGGATAATATCCGCTTTATCCTTAGTTATTGCTGGGTGGTGAATGAATTTCGGTCTTCGAAATCTATGGTGAGGGGTTTATTTATTGAGGGCCCTGATTGTCATGTTGCAGGTAAGCCAATACGGTGATTTAGCAATTAGTATTGATGATGTGTGGAAGGGAATGCTTGTTGAAAAGGTTGGTGTTATTGAACGTGAGGTCGAGTTTTTCATGCAATTAATTATTGATAATACTGGCATGCCGATACCCGGGGTTGGCATTACATGACTTAAGGGTTGGTATTGGAATGCATATAGGGATTGTGGTGAGTTAGGTATGGGTTTTTAGCCAGTCTAGTATGTCCTTGTAAACTATTTCCCTGTTTAGTTCATTGAGTATTTCGTGGTACATACCATCATAGATCCTAATCACCTTATCACTAGTCCTTAATCTATTGAATGCCTCCTGTGTTGCTTTCGGAGGTACCACCTTATCCTCACTGCCATGCATCATCATTATGGGCACCGATATATTACCGATATACTTCCATACGTCCCTCGAGGCCTTAACAAGTTCATACAGCATTCTAGCCGTGGGCTTCTTATAAACAAGCGGGTCATTTATGTACTCCTCCACAATACTCTTATCATGTGTTAGGAATTCAGGATTTATTGGTAGGTTCAACCTATACCTTGGTGATAATGCATTAAGTAGGGATAGCATTAACCAGGAACCGGTGCTTATGTTCACGATTGATGCGGCGCCACTTGTTATTGCCGTATGGATACCCTTGTTGATCCTGCCCAGGTAATGAAGCACTATTAAACCACCCATTGAGTGCCCTAATAGAAATGCCGAGTTAAAACCAGTTTTCTTAAGCATTATATCTATGAAACTCTCGAGGTCATTTAGAAATAGGTTAAAGCTATCAACATAACCAAGGTCACTGGGCTCCGCGGTAAGTCCATGGCCTCTTAAATCATGCATACAAAATGAGTATCCATTGCTAGATAGATAATATCCGAAGTTAGAGTACCTGCCACTGTGTTCGGCGAATCCGTGGACACCAATAACGAGGGATAGTGGGTTATCGGCAAGCCAGCACCTGTAATATGCGTTAATGCCGGTGCTTAGTTGTATTTTATCTTCAACCTTTTGAGGCATTATTTGATTTTTATTAATTAATTTTTAAAGACAGACCTTATATAGACTACTTACTTTGACAGGCATCCTATAAATCCCTTGATCGTGTCCTCCGAGATATTCTTTACCAAGGAATCAATATTAACGAACCTACCTATCATTTGAAGTAGCCTGCCCAGATTAGCCGTGGCATCCCAATCAATCCTAGAACCATTATTAATGCCCTCAACCCTTATAACCAGGGATATGCTTATTGCGCTACCCACAGCCCTGCCATCAACCTTATACCTAACCTCACCATCGGATGCACTAACCAATTCAATAAGTGCATCACTCATCACCCTCCTCAACTCTGCAATGGGCACCTCATTACCCAAATCAACCCTAAACCTAACCCTAGCTTTATTCTTACCCAAAACCTCGTAATTGATCATGTTTGGTATACAGACGACGGCCTTTGATAAATCAGTTATGAAATCAATAACCTCACTTGGTGGTTTATTCACAGTAAACGAACCACTATAATGCAATTCCCTCATCATCACTACCACCCAAGCAGTGATCTACTCTTATGTGAAATCTGGTAAAGTATTAATGATAATGAGGCAATTAATCCACGCTCTTCATCAATACTACCCCTAAATGATTGCGTTATTGACCTGATCTCCACATCGAGATCCTTAACATCACTACTTAAATCCACACCGAATAACACATAGTCTCTCGTCCTTGACGGCTTATTAACATTAAGTACCTTGGAAACCTCATCGGCGATTCTCTCACCGACTAACCTACCTGTTGTGAATTTACCGCCAATAACGGAAATAAAATTACTAGGCCTCTCATGTCTAATGACCATGAAATCCCTGGTTGCCTCCCTACCCGTGGCACCCGGTATACTTATCAATGGCCTAACCGAGGCGTATGCCCTAATAACCGGTTCCTTGGTCAGCGCAGGAATCATCTGAGAACCCTCAGATGTTAGGAAATCAATATCATCCTTATTTATTGTTAGGTTGTCCGGGTCCTCCACAATTACCGCCGTTGTGCCCATTATAGATTCAAAACCATAGGGTAGTAGTATGTCGCCATCAGATGGCGGCCTCATTCTATTCATAACCCTCCTCGTCAATCTATGCCTATAAACCACCATAACACCCATCGTGGGCATAATATTGACGTTTATACCGGCCATGTCGGCAATTCGACCGGCCCAGGGACCGGCTGCATTAACGAAAACCCTTGCGCCAACACGCTTAATATTACCTGTAACTCTATCCCTGACCCTCGCGTTCATTATTCCATTACCATTAACATCAAAGCCAATAACCTCAGCGTTTTGTATTACTAATGCACCCTCGTTATATGCAGAAATAGCAGTGCTCATTAGTAGTTCCCTAGCGTATACA
Organism: Vulcanisaeta sp. UBA163; assembly: GCA_002496475.1. GTDB lineage: Archaea > Thermoproteota > Thermoprotei > Thermoproteales > Thermocladiaceae > Vulcanisaeta. The sequence continues at coordinate 5,269 of DAJV01000122.1, forward strand.
ACCTTGTCGGGAACCTCAACAACAGCCTTAACCTCAGGGTTTAGGTTAGGTTCCTCTCTAATTGCATCCCTAGTATCAACAACCCTATAATCAATATTAGCCTTCCTCAAGCCACTAATGAATTCCTCCTGGAAATCCAGGTCATCCTTAGTAATGGCCACGAAGTAACCGCCCACATCATCAACCACATGAGGAGCTATCCTCGCGACTATCCTATTCTCCTCAGCACACTCAATGGCAGCCCTTGGATCCGTAACCACATACCTAGCGCCACTATGCAATAAACCATGCATTCTACCACTAGTCCCACTACCAATACTACCCCTCTCAAGAAGCACTATCTTTAGGCCCCTTAGGGATAGGTCTAGTGCCGTGAATAAGCCATTAATTCCACCACCAATTACGGCAACATCAAACTCCATGTTAGATCACCTTACCAGCCTTGACGGCACGTAGGATCCTATCTGGGTAATTACCCGTAACATCATCAACACCAACATCCATCAGGTACCTAGCCTCATCCTCACTATTCACGGTCCACGAACCAACCCTTAAACCAAGCCTATGCGCCATCTCAATACCTCTCTCATCAATTAGCTCATGAGACGCATGTAGCCATTGCGCATCCAACTTCTTGGCAATATCAATGAACCAAGCAATCCTACCAACAAATATTATACCAATCTCCACATCCTTATCAATGGCCCTAACATTACTTAAAGCATCAAAATCAAAGGAAATTACCTGAGCATCAACATTATAACGCCTAATTAATTCAACAACCCTACCCTCAATGCCGGGGTAGTAATCACTACCACGCTTAATCTCAACCTTATACCTAATCCTCCTACCAAACTCCCTAAAGACCTCCTCAAGCGTTGGAATAGCAACACCACGCCACTTACCACCAAATTTTGCACTCGCATCAAGCCTCTTAATCTCCGCTAGGGATAAGTCCTTAACAAAGCCCCTACCATTCGTTGTCCTATCAACCGTAAAGTCATGAATAACTACGACCTCTCCGTCCTTAGTCATGTGAACATCAAGCTCGATACCATCAACACCCATATCAACAGCCATCCTAAACGAGGGCAATGTATTTTCAGGGGCATAACCCATGGCACCCCTATGTCCAAAAACTAAAACCATACTCTTTATCGTTTTAAATAAGATAATTCAGGGCAATTAAATGTTACTGGCGATTCTCAACACCGGGAACTTCAAGCCTAGGACGCAGACTTGGCGCCCTTGTCCTAGCTATGGCAATAAGCTCAAGAGGAATACCCTTGGTCTCTGGTGTAAAGAATATTGTGAAAATAAATGCAGTAAGCGTCACAGCAAACAGGAATTCAAAGAAGGATAGCTTGCCAATGGCTAGTGCAATGTATGGAAATTCAAAGGCGCTTAGGAATGATACGAATCTCGTTATTGCCGTTGCAGAACCCATTGAGGTAGATCTTAGCTTCGTCGGAAATAACTCAATTGCATAAAGTCCCATGGTATTCCCAGGGCCTAAGTTGCCGATTCCATACCACAGTATAAGTCCTATTATACCAATGGATAGTGCTATAAGGGCGAATTCACTTTGCCAAAGGGCAGCCAGGGCAACAAACAACATACCAAGGGCAGAACCACCAAAGCCGATTAACTGAAGCCTTCTCCTGCCCCAAACATCATTTAAGTATGCAGCGCCCAGGGCGCCCAGGAAGCCAGGTATGTATAGCAATGACGAAAGAAGTATGGCTAGTGCTCCTTTGAATCCGAGCATTGAAAGTATTGCTGGTGAGTAAAGTCCAAATCCATAGGAGCCAATATCATATAGTATCCACTGAGTCCACACAATGGCCGTTCTCTTGGCGAAATCGCCCTTAAACAACCAACGCCAACTGCCCGGTTTTACCTGGTCCATCAGCTTCCTTTCAATTTCTATTAATTTACTCAATTCCTCCTCAGTCAAGCCAGTAACCGTTGAGAGTCTCTTCGCCTCGGCAACGGCGTCCTCAGTACCCTGTACGGCAACTCTCCACCTTGAGGATTCAGGCATGCTAGCCCTTAATATTACCGTAATTAATGCCGGTATTGCACCAAAGCCAAGGGCCCAGCGCCATCCCACAACCGGGTTCCAAATATAGAGGTAATACCCAATTAGGAAGGATACTAAGGCCCCAATGCTCCAGAAGGACCAAACCCAGCCGTAACCCATGCCCCTCCTACTCGTTGGATACATCTCAGTAGCATACACGGGGCTTAATGAGTAATCAGCACCAACACCCCAACCAACAAAGAATCTAAAAATAATCAATTGAATTATGTCATTAGCAATTGCGCTAAGTATGGCAAATATTACGAAAAACAACAAATCCCAAACATACAGGTACCTACGGCCAAGTCTGTCGGAGTAGTGCCCAAATATTATTGCGCCAACCATGGCTCCCAGTAACGCGGCTCCACTAACGAAACCAAGCTCCAAGCTTGTGTAGTGCCAGAACTTAAACTGAAGAAGGGCGTAAGTGAAAAC
>DAJV01000088.1:0-6518 GCA_002496475.1 Vulcanisaeta sp. UBA163
CCGCCCCAAAGGGCTGCTGCTCATTTTTATCACTGGGTTAATCGCTTAATGATCTCGTTGGTAAAGGATTCCGTGGTATAATTACCACCGAGGTCAGGGGTGTGAATTCCAAGGCTTAGTGCATTAATTACTGCATTCTCGATGACTTGCCCAGCCCTAACATACCCTGCACCGCCAATCCTCTCTCCATACCACCTAAGCATCCATGATACACTGAGTATCATCGCGGTTGGATTCGCTATACCCTTGCCTGCTATGTCGAAGGCAGCACCATGTATTGGTTCAAAAAGGGCCTTGTTTTCACCCACATTGGCTGAGGGCGCAAGGCCTATGCTCCCCGTGATGTATGCAGCTAGGTCACTCAGAATATCCCCGTATAGGTTTGTTGTGACTATTACATCGAAGTCCTGGGGCCTCCTTACCAAGTCCATTACAGCAGAGTCTATGTACATGTCATTAATGGCTATGTCAGGGTAATCCCTAGCCGCAATCTCCCTGGCCACGTTTTTGAAGAGTCCATCAGAGATCGTTAGCACATTAGCCTTGTGAACAATAGTGACCTTTTTACGCCTAGTCCTAGCCATACCTAGGGCTACCCTGGCAATCCTCTCACTGGCCCTCCTGGTTATTACCCTAAGGGCTATTGTTGTGTCATTATTGAGCATGTACTCAGCCCTTATGTATACATCCTCCGTGTTCTCACGTACAATGATTAAATCCACGTCATCCCTGACAGCCTTAACTCCTGGGTAGTTCCTGGCAGGCCTAATGTTTGCGTACAGGTCAAATCCCCTCCTTAACTTAACCACAACCTCACCTGCACTCTCACCAACAGGTCCCTTGAGTATCGCGTCAGAACCCTCCATAATCTGCCAATACCTGCTCGGCAGTGCCTCGCCATACCTCCTAACGGCATTGTCCCCAGCCTCAACATACTTTATATCAATGTCCAAGCCAAATTTAGACGCTGCCGCCTTAAGGACCTCCAGCGCGGACTTAGTTACCTCAGGGCCAACACCATCGCCCTCAATGACCGATATCCTCATCAGGGTTAATTACATAGCATATTTTTATGCATTGCCGGCCTATAGATACTACCAATTAAACCTTAAATACTCACCGAGTTATCATTATTCAATGGTCCTATTTAAATATGAGAACGGGAATTGGGAGAAACTTGGGGAATTGATTTATAGGAAGCACATGCACGGATCGAGGGTAACAATAGCCCAATTTAAGTTATTAAAGGGCTCCGTCGTTAATACCCATTCCCATATTTATGAGCAGGTTTCCATAGTGATCAGCGGTAAGTTGAAATTCGTAGTGAACAACGAGACCTACATAGTCGAATCTGGCGATGTTGTGTATATACCACCAAACGCCGTGCATGGTGTTGAGGCCCTCGAGAACTCACTCGTCGTAGACGTATATTCGCCGATCAGGGATGACTGGTTGAGAGGTGAGGATAAGTACTTAAGATCATAATTTTAAGGCATGGTGTAAACTCACCTGCGCTTAACCCAGTGTCTCCATTATGATACGCCTAATGTCCTCTTCAGATACCCTAAGGCCCTTATCGCCCATTTCCTTGATCCTCCTTAGTATTCTATTTACAATTTCATCACTTGGTTCAATACCCATGGACCTCAGTATGTATATCACTGAGTGCTTGCCGCTGTGTTTTCCAACAACGATCCTCCTACTCATACCCACATTCTCTGGGCTTATTGGTTCATAGGTCAATGGGTTCGAGAGAACTCCATGAACATGAATACCCGACTCATGGGAGAAGGCGTTGGCGCCAACAATCGCCTTATTTGGTGGTACGGGTATCCTAAACAACCTCGATACTAGATCAGAGGTCTCCTTAATCTTCTCAAACCTTATCCTAACATTATAATTTAATAGGAACCTCACGGCAGCCGCGATCTCCTCAAGAGCAGCATTACCCGCCCTTTCCCCAACACCATTTATTGTACCATGCGCCTGATCCGCACCTGCCTCTATGGCCGCCACACTGTTGGCAACGGCCATTCCAAAATCATCATGACAATGAACACTTAGTAGGTAGTTACCCTTAACACTCTCCCTAATGAACCTGACTAAGGAGGCTATTTTACCGGGCCACATGATCCCAACGGTATCCGCAACATCAAGCCTATCAGCGCCTGCGTTAACAACCTCCTGAAAAACCCTGGCTAGGAAATTGAGGTCACTCCTTGTTGCATCCTCAGCGCTGAACTCCACGGTTAATCCATGAGACTTTGCATAACTCACAGCATCAACAGCGGCCTTAATCACCTCCTCCCTACTCATCCTCAATTTGTATCTCATGTGTATATCTGAGGTCGCTATGAATATGTGCACGGCCTTAACATCAGCATCAATCACCCTATCGATATCATCCCTCCTTGTTCTGGATAGTGCAATTATCTCGGAATTATTAATCTCCCTGGCTATGGATTTAACGGCTTTGAACTCACCATCACTAACTATTGGAAAGCCAGCCTCTATTGAGTCTACACCTAACTCCTCCAGTTTTAATGCTATATTTAGTTTATCACTCGGTTTAAGGGCAACTCCCGGTGTTTGTTCGCCATCCCTCAGGGTAGTGTCCAGTAACCTTACGTGCCTAGTTTCCATCCAGAACCCAGTTACACCTCCCTGAGCAATCTAATCCACCATATTTAGGCAAGCGGGTGCTCTATTTAAGTGTTTCCCTAGGATATAGATTAGCCATAAGGGGATCCTGGATCACATTACACTAATTACATGGGAGAAAAACTTAAATATTTTATAAATTGACTTATGAATGATGAGGTGCTTTATTCTTTACGTATAAATGGAAAGAGGCGCTCCCACTCAAACTCATGGTTCGTGATGCACGGCATGGATGCATACATGGCAATAATGGGTGGTATGGATGACTCGGGCAGTTGATTTATTGATTAGGGAAATGGAGAACATGGACGTCAGGGAGGTTTTTGGGATTATTGGCGGGCAGATAATGCCGTTCTTCGACGCATTATATAATTCCAGTATTAAGGTTTATATGTTTAGGCATGAACAGGGTGCGATACATGCTGCTGACGCATATGGTAGGGTCATGAGGAGGCCCATGACTGTAGTAGTTACATCAGGCCCAGGCGCCACAAACCTATTAACAGGCCTTGCCAATGCCATGATGGATTCATCACCATTAATTGCAATGACAGGGCAGGTGCCAACTACATTCTTCGGCAGGGACGCATTCCAGGAGACAGATATTGTTGGTTCCTCAATGCCCGTGACTAAGCACACGTTCATGGTAAAGAAACCTGAGGATATGGTCCCCGTGTATAGGGCTGCCTATGAAATATCGATAAATGGTAGACCAGGCCCTGTACTCATAGACCTACCCAGAGACGCCCAGTTAATCGACATAGACCCGGGTACCACTAAGAGGAACATACGCGTATTCAAGAAGGTGCCTCCTGAGCCAGACCCCTCATTAATAGCCTACGCATTGAAACTTCTCCTAACAGCCGAGAGACCAGTAATGCTTGTCGGTGGTGGCGTGTGCTGGAGTGGGGCCACTAATGAGGTCTTATCAATAGCCGAGTTAATTGGGATGCCCATAGTCACCACATTACTTGGTAAGAATTGCGTGCCCTACAATCACCCATTGGTTATGGGCCCATCGGGAATGCATGGTAGACTCGAGGCAGACGCAGCCATCATAAACGCCGACGTGGTGCTCGCTGTGGGCACGAGGTTTAGCGACAGGACCGTGGGTAACTTCAATGAGTTTAAGAGGGGTAGGAAGATAATTCACATAGATATTGATAGGAGTGAGGTTGGTAAGAACGTGAAGCCAGAGGTTGGCATTGTGGGTGATGCGAAGGCCGTGCTATCCATGATGATCAAACTCATGCCTAAGGCCCTGGCGAGGAAACACGATGCCTTCATTAGGTGGTTAAGGGGCATTAAGGAGAGTTATGAGAAATATAGGAGTAAGGTTGATACTGATGGCTTTGCACCATGGAGAGTGCTCAAGGTTCTTAGGGAGGTGATGCCGCCGCACTCAATAACTGTAACAGGTGTCGGTAGCCATCAAATGTGGAGTGAACTTCATTGGGACGTGTATGTACCAGGCACATTCATAACCAGCGCGGGTCTTGGTACCATGGGCTTCGGAATACCTGCAGCCCTTGGCGCAAAAATTGCAAGACCGGATGTACCAGTCCTCGACATTGATGGTGATGGCTCATTCCAAATGACAATGCAGAACCTAGCCCTTGTCCGTGAGTACAATATACCAGTAATAATTACCATATTTGATAACTCAACACTAATGCTTGTGAGGCATTGGCAGGTCATGCTTTATAATAAGAGGATTATCGCCGTGGACTTCAACGTCAACCCAGACTTCATGAAGATAGCCGAGGCCTACGGAATAGAGGGCGTGAGACCGGGTAACTATAACGAGTTGAGGAATGTTGTGACTAGGGCTGTTAGGGATAATAGTGCAATAATCGTTGATGTGACTATTGATAAGGAGAAAGACTTTGTGTTACCTTTTGTACCATCAGGCAAGTGGCTCGAGGAGGTAATATTCCCTGAGAATTTCAAGGTTGACCTTAGGTACCCAGGTGATGGATATGGAGGATGACTTCTTGATAGAGGTTATAATGAGTAATGAGGTTAATCAGTTCGATGCCGTGGTTAGGGCTATGAACGTGATTAGGAGGGGTAAGGTGATCATTAGGCACATGTCCATTGATATGAGCGATTCCGTGATTAGGGTTTCGATTAGGGCTAGGGGTGAGGAGGATGAGGTTAGATGGGTTTGTAACAAGCTTGATAAGCTTTACGATGTAGTAAATGTTAAATATATGCCTGAAGAAGTACACATGAGCAAAATGGTGGTTAGTAATGGCTAAAATATATAAAGATAGAGATGCAGACCTATCAATACTCAGTGGTAAGGTAGTTGCGGTGCTTGGTTATGGCATTCAGGGCAGGTCATGGGCACTTAACACAAGGGATAGCGGCATTAAGGTAATTGTTGGTGTTAGGCCTGGTAAGAGCCTTGAACTTGCTAGGCAGGAGGGCTTCGAGGTTTACCCAGTTGATGAAGCAGTTAGGAAAGCCGACGTAGTAGCCGTGTTGCTACCCGACATGGTACAACCGAGTGTCTGGATGGGGGAGATTGCGCCAAACCTTAAGCATGGCGCCACCGTGGTCTTCGCACACGGCTTCAACGTCAGGTTTGGATTAATAAAGCCGCCGAGCAATGTTGACGTTGTATTAATAGCACCCAAGGCTCCTGGAAAGGCTGTTAGGGATGAGTACGTCAGGGGTTGGGGAGTACCTGCACTTGTTGCTGTTCACCAGGACTTCACTGGCAATGCCCTTAAGACCGCCCTAGCCCTTGCAAAGGCCAATGGATTTACAAGAACAGGGGTCATAGAGACTACGTTTGCTGAGGAGACTGAGACTGACTTGATTGGTGAGCAGAATGTACTTGTTGGTGGTTTGCTGCAATTGTTGAGGTATGGCTTTGAGGTTATGGTTGAGCTTGGTTACCAACCTGAGGTGGCTTACTTCGAGGCTATTAATGAGGCTAAGTTAATAATGGACTTAATATGGGAGAAGGGACTTACGGGAATGTTACTTGGTGTCAGTGAGACGGCCAGGTATGGTGGTTTAACAGTTGGTCCATACGTAATTAATGAAGATGTTAGGAGGAGGATGAGGGAGACTGCCGAGAGGGTTAGGAGTGGTGAGTTCGCCAAGGAGTGGGTTGCTGAGTATCAGAGGGGTACACCGAGACTTAATGAATTGCTTGAGCAGGTTAGGAGTAGCCAGGCCGAGAAGGTTGGTGAATTTTTAAGGCAATTAATGAGGAGTAAATAGAAACTTGCCTGAAGTTTGATAATTATAAAAATAAATAAATAATAGATTTAGATTTAATATTTACATACTTAGTGGTAAACTTATCTAGTATGTAAACGAATTATTGAGTGGTTATTAAGTAATTGTTAATTATAAATCGTAATAATTTATTATGAATAATCTTTAATAATTTAGAGGTTAGTCTATTGACTTATTAATCTTTTATTGTTGACTTAGGCAAAATTTTTAATGCACGGCATAACCCATTAATCGTGAGTTATAGGGCATTGGATGCTGGTAATGTGAAGAGACCGCTGGGTAGGCTTAAGATTACGCCAGAGATGTGCATTGGCGATGAGTTGTGCGTTAGTAGGTGTCCAGTGGGTATCCTGGAGCTAACGAAGGAGGAGGTTAATCCAAGGGGTTATCATTATGTCAGGGTTAAGCTTGACAGGGAGCTTGATTGCGTGGCATGTGGTATATGCGAGAAGGTTTGCCCGACAAACGCAATATATGTTGAACGTGAGGAGGAAATAACAATTAAGGATTACATAACGAAGACAGTTGGGATTAAGGCTGTACAATATGGTAGTAATAATAACCGTGTTCTTGTAATTGGTGGTGGTATTGCTGGTATTGAG
>DAJV01000088.1:6631-6821 GCA_002496475.1 Vulcanisaeta sp. UBA163
AGAGGGACCATTAATGAGTGATACCTCGAATAATAAGAGTATCGAAGTATTAACCATGGCAGAGCTGATGGAGTTGAAGGGTGAGCCAGGGCATTATAAGGCTAAGATACTGGTTAAGCCTAGGTACGTAACTGACGAGTGCACGAAATGCGGTCAATGCGAAGACGCGTGCCCTGTGGTGGCTCCGAGT
>DAJV01000119.1:0-1647 GCA_002496475.1 Vulcanisaeta sp. UBA163
CGGACAACCCTACTAACATCATCAGATGCCATACATTTTAAGAACAAAGTTGCTATTTAATAAACATTTCCCACATAATTTAAGGAAAAAATATAAAAAATATACAAAGAATTAAAAGAAATAAAGAAATAACATTTTAATTATTATAAAACCATGAATATTATTTATTATTATGATAAGCAATATTTAAATGCTCTTAAAATATATATATCTTCTGATGTCCAATCCACCTGTAAAACCTACGCAGTTAAAGAGAGGCGCTGTTGGTTTTTGGCATGCTGTATATCAATCAATATCATATATGTCACCTGCGGGTGATGTTGCAATTCTATTAACGGCTACGGCAGCTTTCGCACTAGGCGCAATGCCATTATCTCTAGTTATTGCATGGCTTATCTACGCACTGTGGCTTATTGTACCATACCTTTTCTCTCAAGAAATAGTTAATGCAGGTAGTTACTACGCATATTCCGTTAGGGCATCTGGGTTCCTAGGTATTCTAACTCTTTGGTATTGGATGACGGATAATTGGACGTGCGCAGCCGGTTTTGGAGCACTTGGTTTAGCCACAGTCCTTTACTATATAAATCCAGCCTTTTATCACATACCGTATCTATGGGTCGTATTTGCCTTCATAGTACCTACATACGGATTTATATTATCATATCTAGGTATCAAACCCTCACTTCAATATGCAATGTACACTGGTTTTGCTGAGATATTTTATATAATGATTGCATCGATAATAATAATAGCAATGGTATTGCCGCACTTGCCTGTTTCAACGGCGGTAGCTCCATTCACACCAGCACCCGTTAAGGGTGCATGGAGCTTAATATTCTTTGGTACAATATTCACGATACTAGACTTCGTAGGTTTAGGTACTGCAACAACAATATCTGAGGAGGTTCAGAATCCTAAAAAGACTGTTAAAAGGGCGTTATACGTAGCGTGGGCACTTGGTGGTGTTACGCTGATATTGGCGTCATACGCATTAACAATTGGTTGGGGTGTATTTAAAATGAGTAGTTTCGCCACATCGCCAGATCCTGGCTTTATCGTGTTTTTCAAGTACCTAGGCCCAGTTGGTTGGGCGTTATTACTAGCCTTCGTCTTGAATAGCTACCTCGCTTATGGTGTTGCTAAGTGGAATTCTATTAGTAGGCTTTGGTTTAGTGCAGCTAGGGATAACCTTTGGTTTAAGTACATACATGCTGAGAAGGTTCACCCAAAGTATAGAACTCCATATGTAGCCTTAATATGGTATTATGGCTCGGTTCTTGCATTAGCATTGGTAACGGGTTTCCTACTAGGGCCATTTAATGGTTCGATTTTCTTATTGACAATTGATGGACTTGGTATGATAGCAACGCACATAGCAGCTAATACTGCGTTAACGTATTATAAATATAAAACTGTTGGTTTAAGGGGTAAGGATGTACTATTCTACTTATTATATGTGATAGCGCCTATTGCGGCGTCAATAACGGCTTTCGTGGTATTCTTCTATAGCGTCTATCCATTACCATCATATCCATTTAATATAGCAGTACTAATAGCCATTGGTTGGTTCCTAGTAGGGTTCATTGTGGCTTGGTGGTATAGTAAGTACCGTGCCGAAGTACTTAAGCATGCTGGTGCATCGTA
>DAJV01000119.1:1666-9341 GCA_002496475.1 Vulcanisaeta sp. UBA163
ATTCATTACTTAACTTATAAATTATTTCATAATAATTTGCACATAATATTTAAAAATAAGTGTTAGTGATTATCTTCATGCCGTCTAAATACTCCCTGCTTAGGATTAATTTAGGAAGCAGGTCCTTTAGGATTGAGTATATTGACTATGATTCAATTATTAGGCGCTTCCTCGGTGGACGTGGACTTGGTGCCTACCTAGCACTTAAGGAGATACCTAAGGGTATCGATCCGCTTAGTGCTGAGAATAAGCTTTACATGCTCACGGGGCCATTAACCGGTGTTGTGCCCATTGCATCCTCTAGGATTACCTTTGTAGCTAAGTCACCATTGACTGGTTCATATACTCATTCTAAAATGGCTGGTAACTTTGCTTACTGGCTTAGGAAGTCTGGCTATGATGGTGTGGTTCTTGAGGGTAAGTCTGATGAGCCTGTGTATATATCTATTGTTAATGGGAGTGTGGAATTCCACGACGCGAGGCATTTATGGGGTAAGGATGCCCTGGAGACCGAGTTAATGATTAGGAGAGAGATGAAGTGCCTTGGTGAGAATGACTGTGGTGTAATAACTATTGGACAGGCTGGTGAGAACTTAGTCAAGTTTGCGAGTATAATGGGTTCATTCACACAGAGGGCTGCTGGTAGGGGTGGCTTAGGAGCTGTCATGGGTAGTAAGTTGGTTAAGGGAATGCTTGTTAAGGGTAATAGGGACTTACTTGCAGATGCCTTTGATAGGAAGAAGTTACTTGAGATTGGAGTTAAGATAAGCGGTAGAATAGCTAAGGGTAGTGGTAAGGATCCACTGCATAAGTACGGTACCTCGGTTCTTGTCAATATAATAAATAGCGTCGGTGCACTTCCAACAAGGAATTTTGAATCGGGAGTCATGCCAACGGCTGAGAAGTTCAGCGGTGAGGCCTTAGCCGAGAAACACCTGGTGAAAAGGCATGGATGTGCCCTCTGTCCAATAGCCTGCACAAAGATTGGTAGAGCATACTGGAATGGAAAAAGCAGTAATAATATCAAGTATGAGTATGAGTCATTATTCGCCCTAGGCTCTAATTTAGGTGTTGATGATCCGAATGCCATATTAATAATGATCGATATGTGCAATAAGTATGGACTTGACACCATTTCCACTGGTAATACACTGGCAACAGCAACTGAGTTGTCGCAGAAGGGTAAGCTGCCGATTAAGTTGTCATGGGGTGATTCCAATTCTTATATCAAATTAATAGAGGACATAGCCTATAGGAGGGGTATTGGTAACGAACTTGCGGAGGGCGCCTATTACTTATCTGTTAAGTATAACGATCCAGAATCATTCGTTGGTACTAGGGGTCAGGGATTTCCTGCATATGACCCAAGGGCATTGAAGGGCTTCACAATAGCTTATGCAACGGCAAATAGGGGTGGTGATCATAATGAGGCTTGGCCTGCAATGATAGAACTCGGTCCATACCCGTTTGGTCCATACCCAAATAAAGTCTTTGATCCATTGGCCGAGGTTGAGGAGAAGATAGTATTTACAGTTTGGGAGCAGAATTACTACGCAGTATATGATAGTCTTGTTCTTTGCAACTTCGTCGACCAAGTTGGGGATGATTCACTAAAACCCGAGGAGATTGTTGAATTGCTCAATGCCTATACTGGGTGGAACTTGACATATGATGAGTTAATAACGATTGGTGAGAGGATATTCAATACTGAGAGGTTATTCCACGTTAAAGAGGGTAGGTGGATTAAGGACGAGCTCCCGCCCAAGGTTCTGAATAAACCATTACCTGAGGGCCCAGCTAAGGGCCACACAGCCAAGAAATTCTTCGAGTGGGGTATAAAGAGGTACTATGAGTTAAGGGGTTGGGTTGACGGTAAACCCACTAGGGATACATTAAAGAGACTTGGGCTTGAGGAGTTTAATTATTTACTTTAAAGTTTTCTAATTTCCCTGTAGTAAAACACTATACCTTTTTCTTTCAATTTATTAATAAATGGTTCAGGATCAATCACCTTCTCTGGAGGTAATACGCCTTTACCACTAACTCTACTTAATGCGGCTATAGCCGCGGGTAATCCAGTCATGTACTGTGTCCCATCGAACTGCCCATGCGGTCCACTCATGAATTCCACCTCAATCTTTCTATCACCATAGTCAAAAATCACCTTAGCGGATTCCCACTCATCAGGTTTTTCGTTCTCTGAATAACCAAGTAATCCCTTAATCTTGAGTAACTCCCTGAGATACGTCCTTGATTTTATACCCATTATCTCCGCATTATCGCCAAATAACTTGGCAATTATCATAATATCCTCAAATCCAGTCCCACCCTCCATCCAGTCAACGTATTTAACCCCACTAAATGATTGCGGGAAGGTAGCTAATTCACTATGTATTGTTAAATACGTCTTAACCCTACCAATGGGATCGATAAAATCAACATATTCAAATCTTGACGCAGGATCATAGTACTTATATTCACCATCCTCAAACACTGGAGCCTTCATCGTTAACTCATCTAATTGGGTATCAATGCTCCAATTAATCTTGCCAGATCTTGAGATCCAACCATCCCTAATCTTAATACTAATTGGTGTACCGTGCATCTTATAAATCCACTCAGCAACCACATTGGTTATACCGGGCTCAGCGCCAATACCAATGAGAGCAAGTAATCCCTCGCGCTCAAACTCGTCATTAAGCTCCAGTTGTTTTCTCGTCATCCAGAATAGGCCACCAAGATCCATGTAATTAACGCCAGCCTTTAGGCAAGCCTTCATGGCATTAATATTGAAGTAATACTGGGCTGCATTAATCACGTAATCCGCATTCCTAATCTTAACTGCAATATCATCAACATTACTCAAATCGCCAAAGACATAATCAACAATGAACCTGGGCTTTACTAAGTCAATGACAGTAACATCAACATTATTTCTTACCAACTCATTAACAATCACACTGCCAATTAATCCAGAACCACCCAAAACAAAAACCCTCATATGACACCACCTTTGGCCAATAAGCATTTAAGCTGTTTTATTTATTTTTATAGAAACATGGACTTGCACCATTTGGTGCAGGCAAGTAGAGCATTACGGGTTCCCAGTGAGGATCAACATCGCGCTGTCCTTCATAATTTTCAAACCTATTTATGTCATAGCACGATATATCAATTGTGGGATTGAGTCCCATTATTATCCTCGCCAATTCGAATGCAAGTCCAGGACCTAGTTTGGCGCCATAACCATCAAATCCACCGATTAAGTATAGATTATTTGTATTAGGTACTTTGCCAATCACAGGTTCATAGTCATAAGCCATCTCAACCAGGCTATGGCCCGCTATTGCTGATACCATCATTGATGGATCACGCTTTCTCATCACGCCAATTAACCAATCGGAGTATGACTTATTCGTGAGTCTCTTAACCTCATTTAAATCGCTTGTCTTAACATTACCATCACCTGCTATGAATGCTATTGGATCGAGTAAATTACCCATCGGTCTTGTGTAATAACCATATCTATAGTCTGATATCGAGTACTTATTTAACCGTGTTCTACCTATGATTGCTAAGGCTCTGGTACCGTAAGTAACAAGCGGAACTTCAATACCTGCCTCCTTAGCTATTTTGGAGTTCCATCCACCGGCCGCAAGCACGNNCCACCAGCCGCAAGCACTATTGCATCACCTGTCATTTCTTCATTTCTTACAATGGCGTAGGCATTGCCATTATTAATTTTTAATGAGGCATTATCGTAAATAACATTCAATTTCCTATGTAAAGCATTAATTATCTTCCTTATGGAGACGAGATACTCATACTCACCATAAATTACATACTCCTGCTCATCATACATCAACCCAGTAACCTCACGAGCCTCCTTAGAACCAAGCACCTTAACTTTAACACCAGCATCCTCAATATCCGGTATGATGGGTTCTATTAATTTAAGTGAATCATGGTTTGGATATATATGCAGTGCAATGTAATTTTTAAGAAGTGTTGTTTTGAGTTCCTCCTCAAGACTTCTATAAATCCTCATGGTCTCCTTAGTTACACTAATATCACTTGCCGATGGTAACATATTAGAAAAAACTAAATCAACCAGCGGTGGTTTTTTACCATTATGTATTATCGTAACATTAAATCCCTCAAGAGTAAGGAAATACCCCAAAAAAGTACCAGCTATGCCACCACCAATTATTACTATTTTCGCATACTAATCCCCCAGATTTTTGGCAAATATGGGAGTTAATAAATA
The DNA here is from genome assembly GCA_002496475.1 of Vulcanisaeta sp. UBA163. GTDB lineage: Archaea > Thermoproteota > Thermoprotei > Thermoproteales > Thermocladiaceae > Vulcanisaeta. Next base: position 5,934 of record DAJV01000119.1, read on the forward strand.
TTTCTAAAAAAAATTTTAAAAATTTATGTTAAATTATTTGATTTATTCTGGTGGTATTTCCTGGAATAGCATGTCTATGTTAATCCCTTTCCTATTATTGTACCACTTGGCCACTAGGTACATGACTATCCCAAGCCCGTACATGATGGCCAGCGATTCATAGGTTAGTGGGTTCATGGGTAGTAGTATTGGGTTGCCCCAGGTCTCGACAAGCGCCCACATCAGAAAGGCAAAGGCTGCAATACCAATCCATGTTATTAACGGTACGCCAGCAATCTTGGTCCTTATTGGTACGTACCTCTCATAAATATTCCTCTTAACATAGGGCATTAGTGCGGCGACTATTGCAAATATTGCATAACTCGTCTCAAAGACTACGGTAATATCCACAATCGATAACCACGTGATGAATATATACATCATAGCGCCAATAAAGCCAATAACAGCTGCAGTCACTAGGGCCCAGGTTGGCGTGTGATACTTCTCACTTACATCACCAAGCTTAGCCGGCGCAACCCTGTCGAAGGCCCAGGCAAAGAGGTACCTAACTAATGCTGTGATTAGCGGAACATTGCTATACGTGTTTGGCCACCAGAAGGCAAACCAAGCAATCAAATAAAGTGCAACACTACCTGTTGCCACGAGTAGGAAGAATGGTGGGAATGGGCCAATTGAAGAGAGGGCATTGGCAACCGGGTCACTAATACCATAGTTATAAAGGTACGAATATGCAGTGGTGAATTTATTGCCAAATGCGTAGAGGTATAGGTCAGTAAAGATTATGTAATAAACGGCGACAATAACTACCGCCAATATTGTCGCGTAGAACATGTTCTTCCTGACTTGCTTCATCTCGCCAGCCCATGATGCACCAAGGTTATACCATGTAAAGTAATACCAGATTGGTGCTATTGTTAGGGCAATCGCATAAAATGGATTAAGGAACTTAAACCCATTCTTCTCAGCATCACTAACCACAGTACTAACCGGGTTAGAAACGCCGGTTAGTTTAGCTAGATTATGGAAAAACACGGCCTTATTAACAGTGGCAAAGCCTATAAAGGCGATTATTGTGGCAATTAGCGTGGCAGCACCACTCCACTTCACGAATGACCACTGTATCCTTGGGTGTATGGATAATAATGCAGCATATACTATCAGTATTGCTGCCACAATCGCGGTGCCTGTTGATGAAGTTATCCATGTACCGAGACTTAGGAAGTACGAATTATTGTAAAAGAGACCTAGTCCAGTGAGTAAATCGCCAAACCACTTGGCGCCTATTGTACTGTAGACGCCAAGTGATAGTGCGAAGGCTATCCATATCGCCATATAGTTAGCTAGGCCGATCAATGGGTGACTCGCTCTACTGTTGAATACGTAGTCGCCGCCTGACCTTGGCATTGTCACACCAGCCACATAGAATAGAAATGCCATGGCTAAAGTCGGTAATAAGGTAACTATGTAGCCCAGGGTCCATGAGAAAATACCATTGGTTGAGGGGGCAAGGAATAGCCAGGAGACGATTAGCAGTGGAACACCACCTGTTACTAGGCCAAATATTGCGCTGACGGATGCCCATGGACTTATCTCCCTAACTAAACCAGTGGCTTCCCTTAGGAATAATGTGGGTTTTTTCTCAGTCTCCTCTGGCACATATTTTTATATAATTATTATTTAAAAGCTTTACTCTCTCGCATTATTAGTAATAATTATCACAAAAATGTTAAAAAATATTTAAAATTACCTGTATCCAAGGATACCTATGTCTTGGTTTTGGAACGTGCCTGGTTTTCCGTTGGATGCCCTTAAATCTCCCCGTTTTGCACAGCCCATCACCTTTGCAAGGCTTCCATTCATTAGGAATTTGAGGGATAATAATGTTCTCGGTGCCTTCATTGGTGTGCCGTTTGATGGTGGGACTACCTTCTACACGGGTGCTAGGCTTGGTCCTCAGTTCATTAGGTCTGAGTCTAGGTTGTTGAGACCGTACAATGCTGAGCTTGATGTTTACCCATTTAGGGTTTTGAGGGCTGTGGATTACGGTGATGTTGATGTTGTGCCTACTAGTGTTGTTAAGACGCTTGATAGGATTGAGGTGACTATTAATGAGGTGATTAACCAGGGTGCAACACCGTTTGTTGCCGGTGGTGATCACAGCATAACACTCGGCGTATTAAGGGCTGTGGGTAGGAGGTTTAGGCCGTTGGTTCTGCACTTCGATAGTCACCTTGATTACTGGGATGAGTACTGGGGTGAGAGGTATACCCACGGTACGTGGCTTAGGAGGGCAATTGAGGAGGGATTAATCAGTGGTGTTATTCAGGTTGGCATTAGGGGTTCACAATACGATAAGTCTGATTTTGAGTATGCGAAGGCGTCTCCCGTGCCCATTAGGACGATTATGATGAGCGAGGTTGAGGTAAGGGGCATTGATTGGTTAATTAATGAGTTGAGGAATAGTCTTAAGGGGCCTGTATACATAACCTTCGACATAGACTCCATAGACCCAGCCTATGCGCCAGGCACTGGGACTAGGGAACCAGGCGGATTCACGAGTAGGGAGGCACTCACAATAATCAGATCACTCTCCCAAGCAAGCTTTGAGTTAGTTGGCTTTGACATTGTTGAGGTGTCACCACCGCTTGACACAGCAAACATAACGAGTCTACTGGCGGCAAACATAATATACCAAGCAATGTCAATAAAGGCAAAACAAGTAATAGGAGTTGGTTAATTTTGGTAATTATCTTTATAAGGTTAGAATGCTTCTTCTATCTTAAATACTTCACCATAACCCCTCTGCTTTAATAGATCAATAACTTGCTTAGCGGTCTCTATAAGCTTATCAGCATCTTCCTTTGTATGTTGAACGGATATTGTCCATTGTTCATCAGGTGCAAGGCATTGTGGAATTACTCCCCTTGAAACCATGCTTGTTAGGTAAATGTACATTGCGTCGAGATTTACGTACTTCACAAAATCCCTCCAATTATGAAGTTCAACCTTGGATTTAGTTAAGTAGGCGCCTCCGCTAAGACCTGCATATACTACGTATGCTGGTATCTTATTATCATTAAATATGTCATTTAATGCCTTACCAATCTCCTCACTTAATTTTGATGCCTTGCTCATAGCCTCCTTAGTGAGTATTCTTGTGAGCGTTATGTAAGTTGCGTATACCGATAGTGGATTGGAATTGAATGTGCCTCCGTGGGCGACCTTATTCGGCCCTATAAGTTCCATTATATCTCGCTTACCTAAAACGGCTGAGAATGGAAATCCACCACCCACAGCCTTTGAAATAACCTTAATATCAGGCTTAACTCCAAAGTATTCCTCAGCACCGCCATAGAACTTACCTGAGGTCTTCACCTCATCAAAGATTAATACAGAGCCGTACTCATC
>DAJV01000086.1 GCA_002496475.1 Vulcanisaeta sp. UBA163
CTTTTTACCACCGGCTGGCGGTGGTTAAGTATTATTGCTAACTAATTATGAATAGTATTACTATTTAAGGGAATTATGGATGAATAATGATAAGTATATTATTGGTTTTCATTGTTAAAATTTTAATATTACATTAATTTTTAGCAGTTAGGGTAAAATTATTCCATTATATTTATATTGCTTTGTTTTTGATCCTCCTCGTAGTTTTCCATAAGCCATGTTGGTGTCGATAATATGGCTACATAACCACTGAAGGTCTGCGTCAGTGTTAGGTTCTCCTCAACTGATTTAGGCATTACGAATAAATCAATGTCCTTTCTTCCCCTCAGCATTAATGTTAGGTTCATTATTTCATCTTCACCCACGTCCTCACTAACAACAACAATCTTGGCAATACCCCTCTTGATCGCATCCATCACGGAGTCCTTACCGTAGATTAGGTACTCCGGTTTCTTAACAGCTAGGTACATAATCTCCTCCATCAGTTTCTTGGCCTTAACGTACTCAGTCTCCTTGAGCTTATCCTCAGCATTCCTAATCGCCTCGAGGACACCACTAATGTCGGCGCAGCATGCAGGTACTATTGCAATTACCTTATCCCTTATCCTATGGTCAAGTTCCCCCTCTTCAAGGAACTCCTCCTTAGTTGGTCCCGGTCCAGCGACAACAATACCCTTTAGGTTCGGTACCTCGGTGAGTATTTTGTTGGTTCTCTCGGCAACCAGCTTGTAGAATGTCTCGGCTAGGTGTTCTGTCTGTCGTTTGTATCTTAGGGCTGATTGACCACCCGCGGCATGCTTATTAGGTACGAAGAACTCCACCTTATCTGCAATTTCCCAGTAATTACCCCTTAGCAGTGCAATCACTGCCTCACCCCTCTCAATGACTATTATCCCATACGTGTCACTACTCTTCACCATTCCTTCTAGGATCTCCGTGTGGAATGAGGTATCGCATATGTACTTAAAGGTTGATATGGGCAATGGTGGAATTAAGGCATGAAAGACCCACTCATAATTACCAGGGTTAATCATATGGAATCCTCCGAATATCGCTAGTCCATTCTCTGGCGCCTTGGATATACCCTTTATTGAGTTTATTATCCTTTCAAGTGCGTCCTGAACATGAGTCCTAGTGGTCTTATCCTTAATATTGCTTGCCAAGGCCCATTCCTGCCTAAGCATTGATACTACGTCGGGAATTGGCCTATTACTATTGATGTATAGACTAATAAGAGTGGTTGCATATCCCCTATACCTCTTTAGTAGGTTTATTATGACCTTAAGTTCTCCAAAATCCTTTATTCCAAGACGTCCACGAAGAACCAAAGGACTTGCATCATTTAAAAGCCTTTTGCTACATTTAAAGAATCTCAATGGCCACTGCGGTTGCGCCACCCGTGCCATGGCATAGTGCGGCTATGCCCCTCTTACCGCCAACATGCATTAAAGCCGATATTAATGTTGTAACGATCCTAGCACCGCTAGCACCCAGTGGATGTCCCAGGGCTATCGCTCCGCCAAATATGTTCATTTTTTCGTAAGGAACACCTAACACCTTGTTCACTAGTACGTTAACAACGGCAAAGGCTTCATTAACCTCAAAAACATCAACATCACCTATGCCCCAACCAGTCTTACTCAGTAACTTCCTAATCACGTAAATTGGCGCCTCTGGGAATCTCCAGGGCTCTAGCATGTGCCATGCATAGCCAACAATCCTTGCCACAGGCTTCAACCCCAACTCCCTTGCCCTGTCCATGGTAGTTAATAATAGTGCAGCAGCCCCATCAGAGAGTTGGGAGGAATTACCAGCTGTATGGAATCCACTTGGTCCAAAGGCGGGCTTTAACTTGGCTAATTTCTCAATACTTGTGTCGGGCCTGATCCCCTCGTCCTTATCCAAGTAAACCCTCTCACCGTTTATCGATGTATCAACAGGCTCCAACTCTAGGTAGTACTTACCCTCAGTAGCCCTTGAGGCCCTCATGTGGCTCTCATAGGCAACCCTATCAAGCTCCTCCCTGGTAATTTCATGTTCCACGGCAACCCTATCTGCCTCCTGCCCCATAAGCATCATGTTTGTAGGGTCCATTAACCCATCATAAATCATCAAATCCATTAACCTTAAATCCCTGCCAATCAAGTGCTTAAGGCCCCACCTGGCATCGTGAGGTAGTGCCAGTGGTTGTGTGCTCATGGACTCAGCGCCGCCGGCAATCATAATATTAACGTCGCCAACCTTGAGGGCTCTGACAGCTTCGATAATTGCCTGCATGCCTGAGGAGCAAACCCTATTAACTGTAAATGCACTGATGTTATCTGGCAATCCAGCCAGTAGCGCAGCGAACCTACTTAGGTTCTGCCCCATGCCTCCCTGAAGTGTTGAGCCGAAAACAACCTCATCGATTAACTTTCCATCAATGCCGGACCTGTTGATTAGAGATTTTATGACCTCGGCGGCTAAATACGGAGTCTTCATGTTTCTAAATGCGCCACCAAATTTACCAATGGGGGTCCTTACGAAGCCCGTAATAACAATTTCCTGATCCATACATGATTAATAATGATCCTGACAATATTAAACTTTGTCCCTGTTAATTAAGTATCAATAGGGATAAACCATGGTCGAATTATTATTCAACAGTTAAATATCACTAAGGATATAACTTAATTACCTAGGTATTAGCCGAAGGATCAATGGACATATTGGATAAACTTCACAGTCTCTACGGACGTGAGATTGATGAGCAATTAATCAAATACCTAAGTAAGGATATCAATGAGGAGTTCAAAGAGGCAGTGATTTACCAAGTGTCCACTGGCGGTAAGAGATTGAGGCCGCTAATAACGTTAACGACCGCGAGGGCCTGCGGTAATGATTACAGGATTGCACTGCCGGCTGCAGCGATTGTGGAGCTCATACATAATTACTCCTTGATATATGACGACATAATTGATGAGGCATTGCTAAGGAGGAGTAAGCCAACGGTTAGGGCTAAGTATGGTGACAACGCGGCCATACTAATCGGCATATGGTATAGGGAGGCCATTGAGGAGGCGATACTCGAGACTAGGGACCCGGTGTCCTTTGCCAGGGAGACTGCAAACACAATACGTGCTATAGACGAGGGAGAACGCCTTGATATATTATTGGAGTACTCAGGACGTAGGGATCCATACTTCACCGAGAATAGGCTGGGCCCTAGACTACTGGGTAATTGGGAGGCTCTATACAATACGTACATAAGAATGATCGGTCTGAAGACCGCGGCTCTAATAAGGACAGCATCGGTCTTCGGCGCCATGTCAGTTAATGCCGATCACTGCATGAAGGCCCTCTCTGATTATGGTACATACCTGGGGCTCGCGTTCCAGGTACTAGATGATATACTGGATGTATTTGGCGATGTTAGGAAGTTCGGGAAGGAAATTGGGAAGGATATTAAGGAGCATAAGTTGGGTAATGCGGTCATCATCATGGCATTGAGGGAATTGAGTGATAAGGATAAGGATGAACTACTAAGTATACTTAGTGAAGGCGTTATTACGGATGTCGGTGTTAAGAGGGCTGTGGAGTTAATTTCTAAAACAAATGCCAGGGAGAACGCGCTGGGTCTTGCGAGAGAATTCGCAGAAAGATCCGAGAGGGCACTTGACGAATTAAGTAGTAATGAGTACGTGGAGGACCTTAGGGAAATCTTAAGATTCACAGTAACCAGGGAATTCTGATGGGATTATTCATAATGAAGCTTGGGGGTAGCGCAATAAGTGATAAATCAAAACCACTGAGTTATAGGGAGGATTGGGTCCAAGGCCTGGGCAGGCTTCTCTTAGCAAGCATTAGGGCTGGTAATAGGTTTGTATTGATTCACGGAGGTGGTAGTTTTGCGCACCCACTGGCATTAGCCTATGGTTTAAGTAGGTATAGGGATAACGAGCAATTAATAGGTGTGTCCCTAACATCCGCCATACTTCATTACCTAAGCATGAAAATAACAATGACACTAACAAGGGCGGGACTACCAATATACCCACTAAGAACCGGCTCCATATACGTAATTAGGAATGGAAAACCACAATTATTAATAAGTCCAATCCACGTCCTGGAATTACTTGGGAGAGGGATCGTGCCTATGATGTACGGCGACGTTGTACCTAGTGAAGAGGGTTTTTCAATAATAAGTGGTGACGACATAATGCTCGACCTAAGTTTGAAATTAAGACCATCAGCCGCGGTATTCTTAACTGATGTACCTGGTATTCTAGATAGTAATGGCAATTTAATTAGGGAATTAACAAGTTCATCAGTAATTAATGAGAGAGGCACGGGGGGTATTGATGTGACGGGGGGCCTCATGAAGAAGGTTCGATCGGCAATAGAATTATCCAACCACACAAGAACCTACCTATGCGCCATTTGGGATTTAAAATCAATAAGTAGTATTATTAATAATGAAGAACCCAGTGGTTGTACGAGGTTTCTACCTCGTACTAAGGGTTAATCACCCAGTTATTTCCAAAAACATGGATTAAGGTGATTGCCCTAAGTTATTTGCTAAGTATTGAAATCACGGGAAGGGATCACCCAGCTAGTTATTCTTTGATGAGAACAATACCTCGTTTAGGAACGTAGCATTCGCAAGTTGCTGTCCATATATTATTCCCGTCGCGTTTACGGTATTATGCGGGCCAATTAGTATCAGTATTGGCAGGTATACATTACTTACATTCATGTCCAGCTTAGTAAGTAATTGTGTCAATAGGGTTTGGTAACCTGGTATTACGTAAGTACCCTCCGTAATATTATCCCAGAACGTAGTTACTATCATGAAGTTCGTGGAACTCGGACTAAAACCACAGAGTTGGGAAACATAACTATTGAATAACTGAATTGAACCAGTAGACGCAGGTGCTTGCGATGGTGGGTTAGGAAGTACAACTACAATCACGGTGTACCCATGGTACACACTGGCATTATAAAGCGCAGGCCAGACTCCACATGTTGTTTCAATTACGCTTATATCATTAACAGTTAAGAACATGACCATAGGTTTCTCATTATTTATGAACCCCATCGCACTGGCATTGATGAGTGAATTAGTCGATGGGTTGTACAACAATGAAAGCATCCACTGGGTTATATTAGCCGTACTAATCCCTTGATTAATCACTGTAGGCGTTGTTATCCTGGATAATACGCCTGGCAGGAACATCATGGCTATGAAAGCAGCCTCGCCAAATATCACCAGCGCCAGAGCCAAGTAAAAGAACTTCCCCCTACGTTTCTGCATCTTCCTTGCCTTTTTGGGCTTAGACATGTCTAAACCCAAGATCCGTGATTATTTATTAAGGTTAACTCTCCTTCGCCCTGTTCATGATAAACTTTAATTAATGCAGCAAATACGTAATTTAATAATGAAGGCCTTGGTACTTCATGGCCTGGGATCAAGCCCTGAAAAGATAAATTGGTTGACCGGACCACTGGGATCGCTGGGTTTAGAGGTGATGTCGCCTACGTATAGGGACTTTGAGGATGGATTGAATAAGGTCAATGAAATTCTGGGCAAGGTCAATGAGGGCCTCATTGTTGCAGGTCATTCCATGGGTGGTACAATCGCTCTACTTACTGCATCGACAACAGGAAAGATCGCGTGCGCAATCTCCGTGTCTGGACCTACTGATAGGCTAGCCCAGATTAGGTGGCTACTCGCCGGTGAACCTGGTAGTATTAGGCGGAGGACCTATGAGGAATTAGCGAGGATTGATAGTAGGCAAGTCACGGAGGAGTTCTTAACAAAGACCTCACCAATTAATTACCTAAAGCCTAACCTACCGCCAATACTCCTTATACATGGTACCAATGATGAACTGGTGAACATCCAGCAGGTTGAGAATTATTACGAGAGGGCCAAGGCCCTTGGTAATATTGTGGAATTCATAAGGGTTGAGGGAATGCCGCATACACCAAGGGGTAAAGACATTAGGGTTATTGCTAGGGCTATTGAGGATTTTGTACGTAAGCGTTGCCCCACTAATTCAAATAAGTAATGGTAAAAGCAAGGTAAAAAATTTTAAGGGAGAATCATTGTTATATATTGGATTGTTAATCTGCAACATATGTCTCTTGGTGAGATTCCTCATCAATGTATGGTATTTTTATCAGTTTATGACCCTTATGAAGCGGCAATAGGGATTTATGGATCATGGTCCTGCAGTCTAAGCACCAATAGAACTCATCCTCATCAGCTTCCTCATTTAGTTCCATGAAGAATGGGCATTGCCACTCAGTCATCACCATCCTCATGTAGTAGGGGCTATCTTTATTTGTGCAAATACCTACATCGTCATGTAACTCATGAAGTCTAAAATACTTGCAATTTATGCACTTAATTTCCATAAACTCACCCACTATTTTACTTATAATTAGAGTTAATAAATCTGTCGCAAAATGAATTGGTGATATATATCCATGCAGATCTATAGATAATAATGCTTAAATTTACCAACATAGTACAAATGCCATATGAGGTTAATAACAATAAGTGGGAAGGATGTCGACGCGATCATTGATAGTAATGATGGTGCCTTGGGGCTCATAAATGCGGTGGCTACAGCCTTTAAGGATTACAGCACTGGCAGGGTTAAAATGCCACAGAGGACGGTTATTTACTTGGATAATGATTGGTGGGGTATAATGCCCTGCGGCTCGCGTGGTATGGGATTCTCTGTTAAGGTTGTTAACGTTATTGAGGGTAATAAAGCCCGTGAATTACCAACTACCCAGGGCATTGTTGTCCTAATGGATGACAAAACCGGAGTTCCGCTGGCGGTTATTAATGGCACTGCGTTAACTGCATGGAGGACAGCCGCGGCCACTGCCGTATCAATTAGATACATGGCTAGGCATACTGATAATGTCGCGATTATTGGTGCCGGGTTACAGGCGAAGTACCACGTGCTACTACTTACTAGGGCTTTTCCGATAAGGAGGTTAATAATATACTCTAGGACAAGAACTAGGGCTCTTGATCTGGCTAAGGTGGTGCAGGACAGGGGTATTGATTCCATGGTTGCAGATACGGGCTATGACGCGGTTAGGTATGCGGATGTGGTAATTACAGCGACTACGAGTAGGGAACCGGTACTCCTGGGGTCTTGGTTGCATGAGGGTATTCACATAGCATCTATTGGTGCTCCTGAGATTAATTCCAGGGAGCTTGATGATGAGGTAATACGTAGAGCATCGGTGATTGCCGTGGATTCACGTGTAGCCGTTATCAATGAGACTGGGGACGTAATAATTCCTATGAGTAATGGGTTAATAACTGAAAGTAATCTAATAGAGATAGGTGAGATAATAAGTGGTTTAAGGCGTGGTAGGTCAGGGAATAATGATATTACATTGTTTAAATCCGTTGGCATTGCAGTGGAGGATTTAGCCGCAGCATCGTATATCTATAAAAATGCAGAAAGTAGGGGTATAGGTAATGCAGTGGAGTTATAGGGTCTAGGTTTATGTAAATAATGTAATAGGTTACGTGGATTTATAGTGAAAAATGTTGAAGAAAAAGATTTATAAACACACTATGTGACACTGATGTTGGTGATTCACGTGGTGTCTCTTGTGACAATTAAGGAGAAGAGTACGGAAGAGATCCTTGAGGACGTCGATATAAAATATATCCTGAGATGCATCCTTAGGTTGTCCCCAACTGAGGTGGAGATTTATTACCTATTGCAGAATAAGGCTAAGGAGCCATTAACCGTGGCGGAAATAGCCAAGGAAATGAATAAATCAAGAAGTACCATCGAGAGATCCCTGGTAAAGCTCGTTCAGCTTGGACTAATAGCCAGGAGACCAGTACTGGCTAAGAATGGAGGATATACATATGTTTATTACACGAAGCCTATAGACTATGTAAAGCAAAAATTACTACAGCTAGTAAATGCATATTACGAGAAGTCTAGGCAATTAATTGAGAACCTAACGTCAGCTGCATTAATGGAGTCACTAAACAGCATTGCCACTGAGGAGAACGTGGAATAAATAAAAACCAAAATTAGGAAACTACCGTCTTTCTAAACCCAGGTCCGTAATTAAATCATTTAATCCCTCCTCTACGGAATACATTATTAAGTTCATGTCCAGGGTCTTATCTACAATCATTATTAATGCCAACTTGCCCATGGGCTTCGCGATCAATAAATCCTGACCAATTGAAACAACTAGCTCAGAAAGGCTTGCGGTCTCCAATGCCTTTCTTAAATTAGTCTCTAGGTTTTTAATCGATGAAACAATGAGCGCACCAAGTAACTTAGGATCAATGTTGTTTTCATTCTTTAAATTTGAGGCTATCGTGAATCCATCCATAGTGACGAGGGCAACGAACTTAATCAAATCACTTGATTCCAATATTTCGCTTAATTTTTGCCTAACTCGTTCGGTCAATGTTTTTCCTGGTGAAATACTACCAGTTGATAACACATTTTCTTTTAAAACATGCCTTTTAAATTCTTTACTCAGAACGGAGCCATTGTCTTTAAGGGTTAGTACATCTTGATTTAGGTTTCAAAAAGTCTCGGCATTAAATATACGTGGTATTAGGGTTAGGAATTTGCTGAATTAAATTTTATAGTTCTTCATTGTTACCTTGAATAGGTTGCTCCCCTTGTGTCTTTAGCCACTGTTCAACTATGTCGTATCCATAGATTGCCTTAAACATTTCACGGCCTAACCTGGTCATTTTTAATGGAGTCCATGGAGGATCAAAGACTATGTCAATTTCAATGTCTTTAGCGTCAGGTATTGCCTGTTGTACGGCTGCACCAACTTGGTAACCTAGGTTCTCTGATAATGGGCAACCCACAGCGGTTAATGTCATTTTAACATGCACTATCCTATCATTATCAATTAATACCTCATAGATAAGTCCCAAATCGTATACGTTTATTGGTATTTCTGGGTCATAAACATTACGTAGTATCTCTATTAATTCCTTAGTCTTTTCACTAGGTAGATTTGTCTTAAATATTGGTTCCTCCGTTTCCTCATTTACGGTATTGTTTGTTTCCTCATTAGACACTGCCATTATTAATCACCAACAGTGTCACGGTTAATTATTTTATAAACCTAACTAGCTTAGTAATTGCACGTGACCGAGATTGGCTTATAAATAATGAGTATTTACTTTCACAGTAATGCTGAAGGTACGTAAGGTGGACCCTCTATGTCCTGATATGGCAGTAATCAAGGAGGCTAGTGATTATATTAGGCATGGGTATTTAGTGGCCTTCCCGACGGAGACGGTGTATGGCTTGGGTGCGGATTCATTTAATGGCGATGCATGCCTTGGCGTGTTCAGGGCCAAGGGTAGGCCGCCGGATAATCCATTGATAGTTCATATAGCGGATTTAAAGGAGTTGAATAGAGTCGCCAGAGACGTACCAGACCTTGTACTCCGTGTTATTGCTAAGGCCTGGCCGGGTCCTTTGACGTTGATATTACCGAGGTCACCTGACGTGCCTAAGGAGGTTACTGGTGGACGTGATACTGTGGCCGTAAGATCGCCCGCACACCCGGTGGCGCTCGCCTTAATTAAGTCCTCGGGAGTTCCCATAGCGGCACCAAGTGCCAATAAGTCAGGTAGGCCAAGTCCCACGTTGGCTGAGCATGTGGTCGAGGACTACATAAATGATAATATAAATATTTATGTCATAGATGCAGGCCCCACCTTCTTTGGTGTCGAATCTACAATAATTGACGTAACGAAGAACCCACCTGTGCTCCTGAGGCCTGGTCCCTTTACGCTTGAGGAATTAAGGTCATTGTTTAATGTGGATATTGCCGTACCTGAGTTCGCAAGGGGTCTGGGTGAGGCCGATGTGGTGTTGGCGCCAGGTATGAAGTACAGGCACTATGCGCCACGCACTAGGTTAATCGTCACTGAGTGCAGTGATTATAGTTCACTCACTAGGTTAATACGTGATACGGCTATTGATTATCTGAGGAAAAGGTTAAGGATTGCCTTGTTGATAACTAAGGAGACTGCCGAGGCATTAACGATGTATCCCGAGTTTAGTGATATACCCATTATTATAATTGGTTATAGGGAGGACCCATACACCATAGCTGCCTCTCTCTTTGATTCTTTAAGAAGTCTTGATAAAATAAACGTTGATATCGGCATAGCGGAGGGCATTGAGGAGAGGGGCATTGGACTAGCCGTGATGAATAGATTGAGGAAGGCGTCTGGATTTTCCCTGGTCAAATGTAAATCATAATTAGGATTTTTAGCCAAAACTTATTTTTCATAAAGAGTTGCCATTAATTACTGGTGCTAATTATTAATAAGGCATTGTGGGTGGATCAAAGTTAAAAACATACTAGCAATACCAACAATGGGTGTAGGGAATGATCACAATAATAGGTAGTGGGCGTGTTGGTGCAACCACAGCTGCCTTCCTAATGTTCTTCGAACTCGATAATGAAATCACACTAATAGATGTAATAAAGAACTTGCCTCAGGGTGAGGCTGTTGACCTCAATCATGCAGCCGCCATACTCGGTAAGTCAGTCAGGTACAAGGGCAGTAATGACTATAAGGACATGGAGGGCAGCGACATTGTAATAATAACAGCAGGTTTAGCCAGAAAGCCCGGAATGACTAGGGAGGAATTAGCAGCTAAGAACGCTGAGATCATAGCCTCGGTGGCAGATCAGGTTAAGAGATATGCACCGAATTCAACAATCATAATCACCACAAACCCGCTTGATGCCATGGTCTACGTCCTCTACAAAAGATTGGGCTTCCCAAGGAATAGAGTCATTGGATTCAGCGGCGTCCTTGACTCAAATAGGATGGCCTATTACGCCTCTCAATTAATTGGTATTGCGCCAGAGTCAATAATACCAGTCGTACTTGGGCAGCACGGCGAGAACATGTACCCAGTGCCCGAGGCATCCTTCGTATATGGCAAGCCACTCACTGAATTCATAACCAAGGAGCAGTATGACGAGATAGTGAAGAGGACTATTCAAGCCGGAGCAGAAATAACGAATCTAAGAGGTTTCAGCAGTAACTGGGGTCCAGCGGCTGGTCTATCATTAATGGTTGATTCAATAAAGAAGGATAGAAAGAGAGTATTCGAGGTATCAGCGTATTTAGATGGCGAGTATGGCGTGAGAGACGTATTCGCTGAGGTACCTGTGGTACTTGGTAGGAACGGTATTGAGAAAATAATTGAATTGAAGCTCAATGATGAACAGAGAAAGAAGTTCCTGGCAAGTATTGATGCAATAAAGAAGAACCTAACGCAAGTTCCTCCGCAGTACCTATCATAATGCGTTAAAGGGTAAGTATCACAATTACATTAAATTCCTTAAGTAAGTATGAATTTTCACCCGCAATGCAGTGGTGATCCTAGACATGATCTCATCATGGACCAACATATACCTAGCAATGTCCCTTATGGCGTTGGTGAAATTATTTATGTAATTACTAATGAATTCTGGGTCGTCTATCAATGAAATGCCATCATGCACATTACTCAGGAAATCCTTGAATGCCATCGCAGTGTCATCACCCAGGCAAGTCATGGCGTCTTCCATGTTCCTCAGCATGGCGTCTTCCTTATGTAAGTGTTCCCTTAAGGTATTTAGGAGTTGATCCTGGATTTCATTATTGCCAGCCTTGCTTATCAGCAGGAAGATCATGTAATGCTCGATTAACATAACTGAGTAAAAGGTCATCAATAGGTTCATAGCGTTCTCCAAGCAATCCATGTCATCTTTACTGCCCATAATGTGTTTTTAGTATATTAGCTTCAATACTTACTTATTTCTTAGTACCCTTTTTAGCCTCACCAACGACTTCTCCATACATGCTAATTGAAAACTGCTTCCCGCATTTGGGACATGTTATTGAAATACCCATGTTGTACCAAGACTCACCAATCTCAGTCTCAAAGGTATAACCGCAATAAGGGCACTTAGCCTTAACCCTAAGCATCCTCTCAGGCATTCCACCACTGTAGTCCCAATCCTCAGGAAACTGCCACTCCTCGCCTCCTTCGCCACTCATCGAAGTGAGCATCACCTAGTCAGTTAAAAACATTACTATTTACGGACTACGAATTTTTATTGAATGACTTTAACTTAGTGGATTGTCCTGTACCTTATGATGAGGCTCAGCAAGTAATTGGTTTAATTCCTTTTTATTATGGTAATGACCTAAAGCTTCGTGATTTCAGTATCTCGTGGTATTTCCTTTTCCTTAAATATTTTTGTTTCCATAGGCCTAGTGATTTCCATGTTTAGCACGATCCCTGGGCTTCCACCAAGGGAGGTTAGGAGAAGGTTAATTGAGTCAATGGGTTAATTAGTATTTTAAACCTAGGATTGTTTCGGAAGAGAGTAATGAGGGTTTGTTCATTGTTCTCGGGTGGCAAGGACTCCACCTATGCATTGCATTGGGCAGTGCTTAAGGGCTTCGATGTAGCCTGTCTACTTACGTTGAGGCCCCACCATAGTGATTCCTGGATGTTTCACTACCCAAACATAGAGTGGACTAAGTACCAGGCTAAGTCATTAGGGATTCCTCAATACGTATGCGATACTAGTGGTATTAAGAACCTAGAGCTTGAGGATCTAAGGAGAGCCTTTATTGAGGTCAGGAGAAAATATGGCATTGATGGTATTGTCACTGGTGCATTACTATCTGATTATCAAAGGATGATGATAAACATGACCGCTCACGAGGTTGGGCTTAGGGTTTACTCACCCCTGTGGAGGAAGAACCAGGTTAATTACCTAAGGGATTTGCATCACCATGGTTTTAGGTTTATATTAACATCAATAAGCACCATGGGCATAGGTCCTAGGTTATTGGGTAGGGTATTGACGCCTAATGATATTGATGAGTTAATAGGGGCCGCGTTAAGGTTTGGTTTTAATCCAGCACTGGAGGGTGGTGAGGGCGAGTCTTTTGTTGTCGATGCACCATTGTTCAAGGAGGAAATAGTAATTGAAGATGGTGAGGTGCGTAGGTTGGATCAGTACTCATGGATTTACATAATCAAGTCTGTACACCTAAAACCAAAGGTTTTAGTTGGTCTAACAACGTCTAGTTAATGAATTGGTATGGGTTATGTGCTTAGGAATTGTGATTTTGCATTAACGTGGGTCAATGAAGAGCTTAGGATCCTTAGGAAGGTAGATGTGGCTATTGAGGATGGCTTAATAACTAATGTTGGTAACATTGGTAGTACAGATCTTGAGGAAATTAATTGTTCGGGCCATGCCGTGATACCGGGGATCGTGAATGCCCATACTCATACACCAATGTCATTATTGAGGGGTTTCTTCGATGATGCGGAGTTAACGTTATGGCTTGATAGGATGTGGACCGTTGAACGTGAGCTAGGCCCTGATGTCATAGCTCTTGGTAGTGAGCTTTCTATTATTGAGATGATCATGAGTGGCACAACGTCCTTCATAGACATGTACCATAACCCGGACGTAACAGCAGATATTGCGTTGAGGTATGGGTTGAGGGCTGCCCTGGGGCCAACGTTTATTGACACACTTAGGGATCCCACGCAGGTGGAGAATGAACTTAGGAACTTTGTGAATAGGTTCAGGGGATCGCGGTTAGTGGTGCCCATAATCAATGTCCACAGTATCTATGCGGTCAATAAAGATACTTTACTTAGGGCTAAGGATCTCAGTAATGAATTAAATTTGCCAATACAGATACATGTGTCTGAGACCAGGGATGAGGTTTATAAAGTAAAGAGAGAATACGGCGTATTCCCCGTGGAGTACCTCAATTCCCTCGGCCTTGTATCCAGTAAGGTGCAACTTATTCACTTAGGTTGGATCACTAATTGGGAGTTAGGTATTATAGCTGGGGCTAATGCCCGCGTTACGCATGCCCCAACGTCTAACATGAAGTTGGCTACCGCAGGTCACTTCCCCATGAGGGAATTAATGGATATGGGGGTGTTGGTGACGCTTGGTACAGATGGCCCAGCCAGTAATAATTCCCTTGATATGTTTAGGGAAATGAAGATGGCGGTTCTGCTTCAAAGGCATTCCTATTGGGATGTAGGTATTAAGGCTGTTCATGCGTTTAAGGCAGCTACATTAAATGGTTATAGGTTATTGGGCATTGATGGTGGTTGTATAGACAAGGGTTGTGTTGCAGATTTAGTACTACTTGATCTAAGCAGTCCAAGGCTTCAACCTGTTAGGGATGATAATCTTCTATCAAATATTGTTTACTCGGTGGATGGTTCAGACGTGAGTACGGTGATAGTGAATGGCAGGATAATCTATGATAGGGACCGGGATTATTATGCATTGAGAGATCGTGCGGTGAAAATAGGGGAGGAGTTGAATGATTTTATTCAAAGATTCCTATAGGGTCTATGGAAATGGGTCGTTAGGGTGATGAGCAACGACAACCTTATTCATGCCCTCCCTGCTCCATGCTCTACCCATAACCTCGGTATTGAATGATGATGCCACATTGCCGGAGCTATCCACTGCAATTAGCCCTATATTGCCTGACCCAAACATCTTCGTAACATAATCAACCACCTGCTTAACAGCATCACCTAGCCTAATACCGTTCTTAACAAGAGTTACTACCCTGAGCGACGCCATGGCCCTGATAATAAATTCTCCAATGCCCGTGGCCGAGACTGCGCATATACCATTTTCTGCCCAATAACCTGCCCCTGGTAATGGTGAGTCGCCCACACGACCAGGCCACTTTAGTATTGTTCCTCCTGTTGATGTTGCCGCGGCGAGGTTGCCATCCCTATCAAGGGCCACTGCGCCCACAGTACCCGTTAAGCCAAACCCTTTAGCAAGGTCAGCGTTTTTCTCGTAGCGTGAACGTAAATTCCTAACTAAAGACTTATACCTATTGATTTTATTTTCGTTAATTAACTCCACATAGGGTACCCATAGACCAAACTGCTTGGCTAACTCCTCTGCGCCATTTCCAGTGATTAATACGTGGTCCGTCTTCTCCATTACAAGCCTGGCAAGTCTTATCGTATTGATTACGTGCTTAACGGAGGCCACAGCACCGACACTGAGGTCCTTACCCCACATGATGCCGGCGTCTTGTTCGATCTCGCCATATAAATTCAAGACTGAACCTTTACCGGCATCGTAGGATCCATCATATTCCATGGTGGTGACGGCCTCGGTGACCATATCCAAGGCATTACCTTGTTTAGCAACCTCTAGACCAGCATTGACGGCATTGATCAAACCATTTAGATACCTCTGTCTGTGTTCCTCGTTGATGAAGTAACCTGCACTACCTGCGCCACCATGTACTGCAATGACTGCCTTTATGTTCATTAGGCGACCAGGGATGTTTGTACTTATATTATTAACTGCCGGTCCTGTATATAGATGTGTGATATATGAATATTTTATTAATTTAGGGGCATAAACTAATTTTTATTGCGAACAATATTTCATGGTGTATGTCGAGTAAGTTAACTAAGACTGAGGAGTTAGCAGCCAAGCTATACTTTAACGAAGGATTAAAGCCAAAGGAGATATCGCAGAAGCTTGGTATTTCCGTGAACACTGTTTATAAGGCGATATCTAAGTACAGGGCATTCGTGAAGAACCTAGATCAATCATCACCGCAGTCGGATAACGAACAACCAAGTAATGACTTGTCTCAATCGATGGATAATAAGTATAGCCTGAATGCCTATAGTGTATTCAATGTTAGGTTCTCCATAATTACTAATTCGCCACTGCCCATTATTAGTAATGCCAATACAAATGACACAATTGAGAGGAATGAAGTAGTTAAGGAACTAAGGGAACTTAGGGAATTACTCGGTAAGCTCATTTCTAAGGTTGAGGAAATTGAAAAAAGGGATAGTTGCGTGCCTAGTATGGAGAGTAATCATGACAAGGAAGATGAATATGAGCATAATAAGCCAATAAACGGTACTGCACAGGATAATTACTTATTGCCTGATTTTATTCGTGATAATCCATGGGTTGACGTGATAAAGTCCATCCGCAGTACAACAGAGTCCTCATAAGTATGTATCTACTTTCTCTTTCAATTTTACCGCGAAGAACAATTTATAAAGTGCTTTCTATATCTAATATGATGTGGATCAGAATGTAGTAACAAATGCATTTTACACGGCAATGGACGCAATTACTGCAGTAATGCTATACGTTATTTTC
>DAJV01000028.1 GCA_002496475.1 Vulcanisaeta sp. UBA163
TCATTATAGGGTGTTAATGAGTTCACAGGTTGATCCAATACAAATAGCACGACTGCCTGAAAACCAACGTGAGCAGCAGATAAGGTCAATATTACAAATGCTATTTACGCTCAAGGAGGAACAGGCATTCNNAGGGGAGTCCTTGAGACCCTTGCCAGTAGGGCTAGTGATGAGGAATACACTAATTGGTGTAAGACAACAATGAAGATACTTGCCTCATACCCAGACGATGTCATTAAGGCCGGGTTAGCATTAAGGGCTAGGGCGGTGTCCAGCCTAAGCAGGGACTTACAGAGGAGGGACCAGGCAATTGTGGGTAGGGTCTTACAACTTCTCGATGAGGGTTCACGACAGAAGCTGATGAGGAATATGAAGTAGGTATCCTTATCATTGTCAAAAACATTAAATTTTCCTCTTTCTCAATTTTAAACCCGCAGTAAATGCCATCAGTGATTTATTGGTGTAATGACCTAAACGTACCAGTGCTTAGTAGAGACGTGGGGATAAAGCGCTGCTCATCTCTAGGCATTGTTAGGGTTACGAGACCTGGTGACGTAAGGCCGGCATTCCCTGCGGATATCGAGACCACGAGGAGGTCTATCATTAATGAGTTCAGGAGTGAGGAGTTAGCCAGGGTATTAGTGCCAGATAACGAGGTTATACTGCTTAATAAAATACCTGGCTATGCTGATCAAGCTGACGAGGTGATCATCAGGGGTAGGGTGATTGGACATAGGTTCTACGACATAGAAAGGCGGATGTGGAGGTTTAGGCCGTTGAATGAGGGCGTCACTGAAATGATTAGTAGGGGCCTTGGTTACTGGGCCATACTCAGGGTGGATAAGCTACCCGAGAGATTCGACGTTCACAGGGAATTAATAATCAGGGGCAACCTACCCAGTGAGAAGTATCTGCATGTCGCCGTGTCCACGGAAGACGGTAAATTCCACGGAGTCGCCAAGTCAATGAGGGGTAGTAAGCTTAGGATAATTAAGAGCTGGGTGGCCAAGGACCCATTGCCAAGTCTCAGGCCAAGCACCCCGAAGGATCTTATCGAGCTGAATAGGGAGTACATAGAGCATAAGGCTGAGAAGGCCGTGAGGTTCCTAAGGAAGGTATTCAATGAGTACAAGAAGCCCGTGGTCGTCTCATACTCAGGCGGTAAGGACTCCCTGGTTGCCCTTGATTTAACCTCGAGGACCGGCGTTAAGTTTTACATACTCTTCAATGACACGGGTCTCGAACCTCTCGAGTCCTATGATAATGTTAAGGAGGTTGCTGAGCTTTACAATGCAGAGTTAATAATAGCCTCGGCAGGCGATAGGTACTGGAGGGCAATTATGGAGTTCGGGCCGCCGGCTAGGGACTATAGGTGGTGTTGTAAGGTGATTAAGCTCGGCCCAATAACCAATGAGATGCTGCGTAGGTTTCCAATGGGCTTCATAAGTGTCGTTGGCCAGAGGGCCTATGAGTCATTCCAGAGGGCTAGGTTGCCAAGGGTCTCAGTTAGTAAATGGATTACTAAGGACATTGTTGTTGCGCCAATACAGGACTGGACGGCACTCGAGGTTTGGAGCTACATATTACTGGGGAACCTACCCTACAATAAGGCCTATGAGTATGGTTTTGATAGGCTTGGTTGCGTAATATGCCCAGCAAATGAGTTAGGTGAGCTTGAGACAGTGCACGAGAGGTACCCTGGCATTTACACGAGACTTAATGAGGTACTTAAGGACTTCGCAAATAGGCGGGGATTATCCAGGGAGTTCATTGATTATGGGCTTTGGCGCTGGAGAAGGAGTTTACCAGGTGATATACGTGGTCGAATTAAGGTAAGTCTCAAAGTTAAGTATCCAGTGAGACTCAACGATGATGGTGAATCATTGACTATTGAGATTGATAAGCCCATCAACCAGAACACCTTCACTGAATTCCTAAAGATGCTTGGTACTGTTGAGGCGACTAATGGGTCATACATCGTGAGGGGGAAGTTTGGGGAAGTCGAGGTTAGGGTTGAGCAGGGTAGTAACAAGGCCGTGGTATCCTCAGGTAATAAGGAATTGAGAATGCACATTGCCGGCCTGGCCGCCAGGGCATCAATATGCGGCGAGTGCAACCTATGCGTTAATTGGTGCCCTACAAAGGCCCTGAGGCGTGTTGGGCCTGGACCATCATTCATTGTTGACGAGAATAAATGCGTAAATTGCCTGCTATGCTCTAAGGCATGCCCATCCGCCCAATACCTTGCCTATAGGAACCCGGGTGCTAAAGCCTGAGTTTATTACTTTATTAATTATTTAGTGAGTACTATTAATGATGGATAGGGAGGAGACTGTTAAAGCCATTTACCACCTAATTGACTGGCTGGTAAACCCAAATGAGGAGTTCAAGATAGTACTCCAGTACCTTGATGAACTATGCATAGAGCTTGGAACCTGCGTTAAGGTTGATGAGCCAACCAGGTCCTCCGTTATGAAGGCGATAATAGAGGTCATAATGGAGATACTCAATAAGTGCAATGGCGACGGCATGGTAAAAGTCACGTCTAATAACTACTAATTGCTTAACTAGACTTCACCGAGATAGTGTAGAGGTATGAGAAGTTTATTGATGCATTATGGACGTACATTAAGTCTAGGGCCTAGTTCCTGGTTTCTTCCTTAGTAACCACCAATCCCTACCACTACTTATCGCCTCCTCGAGTGGGTCCCTAACGCCTAACTCATCAAATGCCCTCTTCCTAGCTAGGCATCCATTGCATTGGCCACATGGTACGTCATAATTATTATGACAGGACCACGTGTACTCAAAGGGCACGCCCAATTTAAGGCCTAGTTTAACAACCTCAGTCTTACTAAGCCTTGACAGTGGCGCAATGACCCTGAAGCCCCTGGCCCTACCTATGTAGGTGCCTATTGTTAATGCTCTCGAGATCAACTTCCTGAACTCCCTTGATGTGTCTGGGAAGTACTTCGTGTCATCTGCATTATGCCCAGCCACTATTGTTTCTATTCCAAGGGTTTCTGCGTAATACGCGGCAACTGCGTATATTATTGCATTCCTTGCAGGTATTGTACTTGGATGCGCATCTCTTAAGTGATTAGGTCTTTCCTCCTCACTATTCCACAACTCATCTACCTCCCTCAAGAATGGTAAATCTACCTCGATTAGTTTCGTATTCGTTAACCTAGCCAGTTCCCTAGCTGACTCCTTCTCGCGTTCCCACCTGCCTGGGTAATTTATTGATATGGCAATAACATCATAACCCCGTGATCTAAGTAAATAAAGTGCCACGGCAGAGTCAATGCCTCCCGATAATAGTAAAATGGCGATCTTTCCCATTCGTTAATGGTCATTCACCATAATTAATAAGTAATTCGTGATTATTCATTGAGGTTATGCATTAAAAACAAGATATTGCCCTATTAAGTAATATGGTTAAGGACCCCCTCGGCGAGGCCATAATACATTACTCGCTCAATGTTAAGTTTGAGGACTTGGATCAGCAGGTCATTAATGAGGTTAGGCGTAGAATCCTTGATAGTCTCGGCGTTGCCTTGGCTGCGTTCATGGTTGAGCCCGTAAAGATAGCCAGGAACGTTGCAAAGAATCACCGGTCAAATGCCGAGGCCACGTTATGGGGTACGATGGATTCCTCATCCATGGAGTGGGCAGTATTTACTAATGCCCTCATGGTTAGGTACCTCGATTATAACGATACCTACCTGAGCAAGGAACCTCTTCATCCGAGTGATATGATTCCTGCCCTACTTGCAGCCGCGGAGTATAGGGGATTGAGTGGTAGGGACTTAATAACGGCCATAGCTACATCGTATGAGGTAGGTGTTAGGCTTTGCGATGCAGGTAGCCTTAGGCTTCATGGCTGGGATCACGTTAATTACATAGGCATTGCCGTTACGGCCGGGCTTACGAAACTCATGGGTCTTAACGAAAATGAGGCGTTGAACGCATTATCAATTGCCACCGTACCCCATGCAGCCATGAGACAGTCCAGGGTTGGTGAGCTAAGTCATTGGAAGGCAGCCGCAACGGCTAACTCCTCTAGGAATGCCGTATTCGCGGTACTACTAGCTAGGGAGGGTTTCACGGGGCCAGATGCACCACTAAAGGGCGAAATGGGTTTTGTGAAACAGTTACTGGCTGGTGATTTTAATGATAAATTAATCCTCGACTTAAGCTCAATACCAAGTCCAAAGAGGATACTGGATACGTATATAAAGCCGTACCCCGTGGAGTATCACGCCCAGTCAGCGGTTGATGCAGCCAGGGCGATTAGGCAGGAATACGGCAAGGCTATTGAACCTGACGATGTCGAGTCAATAACAATAGACACCTTCAAGGCGGCATACGATATAATAGTCAAGGACCCGGAGAAGTGGGATCCAAAGACAAAGGAGACCGCGGATCACAGCCTAATGTGGGTAACCGCAGTGGCGCTGCTCCACGGTACCGTGGAACTCCACCACTACAGGCCTGAGAACATACGCGATCCTAGGGTGCTCTCATTAATAAGGAAGATGAAGGTCAACGTGGATCCAGAGCTCGACAAATTATACCCATCAGCAATACCCAACAGAATAACTGTGAAGTTTAGGAATGGCAAGGAACTAACAGCCAGGGTAGACCACCCAAGGGGACACCCAAAGAACCCAATGACGGATGAGGAGGTTGAGGATAAGTTCAGGAGACTAACCGATGGACTATTAACGCCAAGCCAAGTAAACACTGTGATAAGTCTTGTGAAGGACCTTGAGAATTTAAAAGATAAGGATATCAAGCAAGTTCTTAAGGCAATAATAGTATAGGGCATTATGAACATTCATTAAACTTAAGCAAAGACCTTATCGTATTAATATTCTTTTATTATTTGGGCTAGTGGCATAATGGGCAGTAGGGATTTACGTATTGTGGGTTACGTTATTGATTATTGATAGCTTTTGCACATTATAAAATGCATAAAGTTTAAATTGGCTTCCGTCTCCTAGGTTCTAGAATCATGGGTACTAGCGATATTGTTAAGTTTGAGGCTTTATCACCGGCTGAGTTCTTTCGTAGGAATAGGGAGATAGCCGGTTTTAGCAACCCGACTAGGGCTATTTATCAAGCGATTAGGGAGCTTGTTGAGAATAGCCTTGATGCCACTGAGACGTTTAAAATACTCCCTAGCATAAAGATTTACATTGACTATGCGAATCAATCTAGGAGTTGGGTTAGTATTTACGTTGAGGATAATGGCATTGGGATACCTAATGATGAGATACCGAATGTATTTGGCAGGGTATTCTACAGCAGTAAGTACAGGATCAAGCAGCACAGGGGTATCTTTGGGCTTGGGGCTAAAATGGTGGTTTTATACGCCCAATCAACCACTAACACGCCAATCCTCGTTAGGAGTGCTCCGTTGAGGAGTGATGTTATTTATGAGTACCAACTGATGATTGACATAACGAAAAATGAGCCGGTCATCGTATCGCAGAGGATCCTGGAGAATAGGTATGGGTGGCATGGGACGGCAATAAAGGTCGTGCTTGAGGGTGATTGGTCTAAGGCAAAACGGAGAGTTGAGGAGTACTTGAGGAGAACAGCCATGGTAGCGCCATATGCGGAGTTCATGCTGAGAGGACCTGATGAAGATGATGCAATTAAAATACCTAGGGTGACGACTAAGATGCCTGATCCTCCTAGGGAGGGTCTTCCGCATCCTAAGAGTGTTGATGTGGAATTGATAAAGCAATTAATACAGAAAAATCCAAACACGCCACTACTTGAGTTTCTTACTGAGAACTTCGATGGCGTTGGTGAAGCCATTGCGAAGAAGTTTATAGATTTCGTGGGATTGCAATCTGACATGCCCGTGGGTAAGCTCATGAACGATGAACTAGTTAATTTCGTTACAAAGATGAGGGAGTTTAATGAATGGAGGAGACCGAGGGCTGATTGGTTATCACCAATAGGCGAGGACATATTGGCTGAGGGTGTTAAGTTCGTGCTTAGGCCCGAGATTGTGTTTACTGTGACTAGGAAGCCGAGTTCATACATGGGTAATCCCTTTATCGTTGAGGCTGCCCTCGCATGGGGAGGCGCCATTGAACCTAGTGATAACCCGATCATTTATAGGTTCGCCAATAAGGTGCCGTTAATATATGACGAGGGTAATGATGTTGTTAGAAAGATAGTTGATGAGATTGATTGGACGCAGTACAAGGTTAAGTTTCCAGCGCCCATGGCCGTCGTAGTACATATATGCTCAACGAAGATACCATATGCAAGTGCAGGTAAGGAGGCAATCGCTGAGGTACCTGAGATAGAGAATGAAGTAAGGAACGCGGTTAGGGAGGTAGCCAGGAAACTCAGGCTATACATAACTAGGAAGGAGAAGGAGCAGGAGTTGCTCATGAAGTACGCGATCTTTAGCATGTATGCTGAGGAGGTTATCAATGCCCTCTCATATGTGAGCAAGGCAGACCCTAATGAATTAAGGAGCAGCATTAATGCATTAATAAGGGAGAAGTTGAGAATAAGGAGCCTAGAGGATTTATTGACAAACCATGCGGTTGAGGGCAATGAAAATAGTGATAGTAATGAGGATCAGAAACACGAGCCATCATCATAGTTAACTCAGGCACACCAGCAGACATCATTGGAGTATAAACCTAACAGGGCTTATAAGCTTCAGCTTTTTTCACCTAACAACTATTACTGGACAGTTTTTCATTAATTGCCCTACTTAGTACGTAGAGGATCCTTATTATACTCTCACCACTCGAGCCAACCCTAAACAAATGCGTTCTATCCTTCCTCTTATCACTATTTCCGAAGTTTGAAACACCAAGAAATTTACCTAGTAATGCCTCAGCCACGTCCTCCTCCCTGAAGGGTAACACCATAACAGCAACCTCATTACATATGTCGTGTAAATAATCAACATGCCAGAACCTATTGATAACTTTACTAAGGTGCCTAGTTATGCGTGCGGCGCATGCGTTGCCGCAGGAACCAACGTAGGCGTAAAGCCCATTACTTATTGTGAACTTCCTGCCCCTAGTAGTCACATTACCATTCCTGCATTGGAATATAGCCACGTAACTTAGCGCCTTTACCATACGTAGGTCACATTAATAATGGCATTTTCTGGTATTTCGTCACCAACTATGGTACCTGCATTTGTCGGTGGGTAGTACTCAGCTGTGTAGCATGTGAACCCAAGGGTGAGTGCATATGTTGAGTTTGGTAGAACTGGAACAATTAACTGTCCGTATTGACCAGCATTATAGGCATATGCTGAGCTCTCGTAGGTGTACATGGCGGTCATTGGGATTGACGGCATTGCTTGAGCCATTATGTACACGTAGTACGAGACCGAGCCTGAAACCACCTGGGGATTTGATAACCTATACGTTATTTCTATATAACCAGGTCCCTTTGTTTCAAAATAGAGTTCCTTTGCTGACTGAAGCGAATAACCGTTGCAGTTCATTATTGATAATGTGGCATTTAAAACTAGGTTACTCGTAATGATTTCCCTATGGTTTAATGAGCCCTGGTATTGTATCGAACTCTCATTAGCCATGCACTCATTCAACTTCTGAAGTACTGAGGAATACTTAGCCAGAAGGTTCGTATAATTACTTAGTAATTCATTGTATTTAGTTGCGTTAACGTAGATATTACCTGCCGCGACTTCATTTTTGATAATATATAAAAAATGCACTAAGTACACGAGTACTATAGCGAGTATCAGCGCTAGGATTACTATGATTAATGTCTTTATGTTGGGCACCTATGAATAATAATGGTGGGTAAAATAAAAGTTAATTTATCGTAATGTGGAGATAGGCTTTTATAATTCCATAGAACCTGCAATAATGATTAGACGTGTCATTACCAAGTTACTGCGGCGAGCCCGAGGTCCTCGTTAGGATTAACAATGAACAGACGAATCCCGAGTGGGGTATGCCGCCGGAAAAGAGGCCTATGGAGCTACACCTTAAGTATGGCTTTGTGGTTATTGATAAGCCAAGGGGTCCAACAAGCCATGAGGTCGCTGCATGGATCAAGAAGATGCTTAACCTCGATAGGGCGGGTCACTCTGGCACACTTGATCCAAGGGTTTCCGGCGTGTTACCGGTAGCGCTTGGGGAGTCAACTAAAGCAATGCCTGCGATTAATATGCTGGGTAAGGAGTACATAATGGTCATGAAGTTACATGGCGACGTGGATGATGGCAAATTAAGCGCCGTCCTTAGGGAGTTCACGGGCGCCATATACCAGAGACCACCATTGAGGAGTGCGGTTAAGAGACAGTTGAGGATTAAGCATGTTTACGAGCTTGAGCTTCTCGAGAGGGATGGTAAATACGTTCTCATTAGGATGAATGTTGAGTCAGGGACATACGCTAGGAAGCTTGCCTATGACATTGGCGAGGTGCTTGGCGTTGGGGCGAACATGAGGGAG
>DAJV01000015.1:0-5415 GCA_002496475.1 Vulcanisaeta sp. UBA163
AGTTCCATTGAGCATCACTTAAGGAGGGCCATTAAGCGTTTTATCAAGGACTTTAGGTTAAGTAAGGCGTCAAGGACAGACCCTGGAGTCAGTGCCATTGGTAATGTGATTTCTGTGAAGTATGATGATGAACTTAGGTTAATACCCAGTATGGTAAATTCAGAGTTACCAAGTGGACTTGGGATATGGGCTTGGGCAGAGGTTGATGATGGCTTTCGCGCTAGAGCGGCAGTATCTAGGGCATATGCCTATGTAATGCCCTGGCTTTATGAGGATATTGATTTAATGAAGAGCGCCGCGGGGTTGTTTGTGGGCTTTCATGATTTATCGAATTTCCAGGTTAAGGAGAGAGGTGTCCCGACTACAGTAATGATAAATAGCGTTGGTGTTGAGAGGATTAATGATTATCTCATGTTCACAATAGTTGGAAGTGGATTTAGGAATAAGATGATTAGGAAGATTGTTAATGCCATTAAAATGGTTGGCTCTGGGGTATTGACAATGGATGAGTTGAGAGATTTAATTGAGTTAAGGGCCAGAAGGTCAATACCGCCTGCGCCACCATATGGTCTATTACTACTGAATGTTGATTATGGCGATAGGGAACCCAATTGGATATTGTGCCCTGAGTGCCTTTCCTACGTGGTGAATTACCTCAGTAATAGGTGGTATAACTCTCTGCCTAGTTTATTTGTAATTTTAAAAATTCTTCATGAGTTTATGGACATAAATAAATTATTTAGTCGTATTTAAACATAACATGGACCAAATGTTTAAATACCAAGTAAAATAATGTACAGATGGGAGTTTTGTGGAGTATTTTGATATTGATATGGCTTGTAGGGAGGGCTTTGGTGAGAGAAAGATAGCCTCCATGATCCAACAACGGATTGACTCCCTATCCTGGGACCTAGATCAAAACGAGCAGGAATTCCTCATCAGCTACGCATACCAGGATTTAAGGTACTACCTATTATATAGACTTGGTTTGATTAATGCAAGTGATGAGAATGCTTCGCTTGAGTTGTGTAGAATGATCTTTAAAAACGAGAAATTCATAACCAGGATTGTTGATGAATGGTTCAATTGGTGGGTAGTTAAGTGGAGGCAAAGGGTTAGGTTGGTGTTTAATGAGAATGAGCAGAAGGAGACCAATGAGAATGCGATCTCCATGGCTAATATTGATGATGCACTTAAGAATGTACCAAAAAAGTTAGTTGAGAAATTACGTAAGGAAATAGTGATCGAGCTTATGAGACAAAATGAGGTCTGCAGCCTTGATGTTGTTTCCGACTTCATACTAAGGACAGCCTTTAGCGAGGCAATCAATGAATTTGGAAAGGACGAATTCCTAAAACTATTAACAACTAACATAACGAAAATACGACTAAGGATACTGAAGAAGATAATGGAGATAAAGGATTCAAAGCAACCACTCGTCATCCTTAGGGTTAGGATAAACCCATCACAACCATACCAAGGAACACCATAGAAGTATGTATAGCAAGGCATACAGGAAGGGAATGATTAGGGTAGCCATTGCCTACCCATCAACTGCCAGGGTGGCGCTTCAATCATTATCAATACACATAATCAGGAAAATACTAAGTGGGTATCCAAGTGTATACTCGGATTTCGTTTTCATGAACGACGATGGTGGATCCGTGACGAAGCCACTTAAGGATTTTGATATTGTGATATTCTCAGTGCATTATGAACTTGATTATCCACGTATATTAAGGATGATGGAGGTAAGCGGTATAAATCCATATAGTTCCCAAAGGGCTGCTAATGATCCATTAATAGTAATGGGTGGACCAACACTAATGGCTAATCCTGAACCCATGGCGCCCTTCGCAGACATAATACTCATCGGCGATGCAGAGGTGTTGATCCCCACGCTTATTGATCATTACATGGAATATGGTAAGAGTATTGAGGAATACGCTAACCTAGTGGGTTTTTACATCCCATCGCTTGGTAAGTATACTGTAACTAAGGCCTTCGTAAGGGATCTATCATACTCAATAAGATTAGTTCATGATGCCACGATTGAGTTGAGTCTCGGTGATGTTAAATCGATATTTAATAACCTAACAGTCCTTGAGGTTATGAGGGGTTGTCCGAGGGGTTGCTTATTCTGTATGGAGGGGTTCATTGGTAGGCCAGTTAGGTTCGCTGATATCACTACAATTAAGGGCTTAGTTCTTAGAGATGTAAATAGGGACAGAAGGTTGATTAATGGGGTAACGTTGGTGGGCCTCTCTGTAACTGACCACCCGGGTTTTAAGGAATTAATGAATTTCCTCGTAAATGACCTGGGATTAAGCGTTTCATCTCCATCTTTACGTGTTGATTCACTGGATAGAGATGCCACTAGGTTAATTGCGAGGGGTGGCCAAAAAGTCCTCACAATAGCCCCAGAATCAAGTGAGAGATTAAGGAGGGCGTTGGGCAAGGGGTTTTCAGATGACGATATTGCCAGGGTTGCCATAGACGCAATAGACACTGGTATTGATCACTTGAAACTATACTTCATGGTTGGGTTACCTGGCGAAACTCATGATGATATAAATTCAATAACTAACCTATTATTAAGGCTCCGTAGGCTAGGTATTAAGTTCTCGCTATCGATTAATCCATGGATACCTAAACCCCACACGCCGTTGCAATGGCTACCAATGACCAGTGAAGATATAATTAATGACCGAATTAAGGCTTTGAGGGAGATGCATGTATACACCGAGTTCTCAGTATATAATACATTTGATGCCAAGGTTCAGGCATTGCTATCACTTGGGGGTAGGGATGTTAGCGACTTGATATTTAAGGCGTCATTAACGAGCTTGGACAGGGGCTCTTGGAGGAGACTACTTAGGAAATACGAGTATTTACTTAGCAAGTACGTGTATTCGTGGAAATCCCTTAACAGTGAACTACCCTGGAGTCACATAAGGATTCCAAGTATTAGTGAGGATAATCTTAAGTCAATGCTTCTCAAGTATATTAAGGAGGTTAACATAGATCTTCCAACTCAGCACATAAGTTGACCCATAATAGTTATTAAACGGGTAAATATGTAAACCAAGAATGAGTAAGCATAGGTTTGAGGTAGCACCATTAAGTATTTACGGGACCTCAACAATAGGCGTTTACATATTTACAAATAACGCATTCACTGTGGTGCCCATGGACGTCCCAGACAAGGTAATTAATTCCATAAGAGATACCTTGGGTACCACGGTGATTAAGGCATCACTGGCAAAATCACCATTGATTGGGATTTTCATTGTGGGTAATGATAATGGCGTATTGGTACCGAGTATAGTGGCTGAGGAGGAAATTAATGAGTTGGGAAAAGGTGGGCTCAGAGTGTCGGTGATACGTACAAGGTATACGGCAATCGCCAACCTAATACTAACTAATAATAAGAAGACTGTTGCGTCACCAATAATTGAAAAGGAATTCATTAACTTAATAAGGGATACATTGGGTACCGAGGTTGTTATCGATGAGGTCTGCGGTACATACTTGGTCGGCTCAATAGCCGTGGCGAATGACAGAGGAGTATTACTAAGTCCTGAGGCTAAGGACGAGGATGTAAAGAAGGTTAGGGATTACTTCGGGTTACCTGTTAGTGTGGGCACAGTAAACAGGGGTAGGAGTTTCCTAAGGAGTGGTCTCGTTGTTAATAATAATGGCGGTTTAGTGGGTAATGATACCACTGGCTTCGAGATAGTAAGGATCATGCAAGTACTCGGCAGTGAATAAGGCTTTACTAACGGGAACTGGTGCAGCTGTCCCTTAATGGACAGGGAAATTATCTAATTAATTCCCTGGCCTTATTGAGGCATTCCTCACCAAGCCCATGCGTATTTCCTAACAACTCATTCATTAACCTCTCAACCCTAGCTTGTAATTTACTTGGTACCACACCCATGTCTCTGTATGACTTATATTCATCGTAATCAACAACCCTGGCTTCCGTTGAGTCCCACCTCTTAACTACATCAACCGCCAGGTCAATGTACAGTATGTTGGCACCCGTGAACTCAACAGGCGTGTTAATATTCACGTAAATGCCCTTGGGTCTCCAGGCGTGGTCAACATAGACGTGGGTCAGGTACTCACTACCAATTGAGGTGCAGGTAATCGCTAAGTCGCCCTCCTCCTTAGGTACGCCAAGACCATCAAGGTAACCACCACTCCTCAATCTGCGCATTAGAACTATGTCGTCAGGTTCGAGC
This sequence comes from Vulcanisaeta sp. UBA163, assembly GCA_002496475.1. GTDB lineage: Archaea > Thermoproteota > Thermoprotei > Thermoproteales > Thermocladiaceae > Vulcanisaeta. Next base: position 4,248 of record DAJV01000015.1, read on the forward strand.
TTGAGGGCCTCGGCAATGCCGAGCCTAATCACCTTGCCACCCGGCTTAATATGAACAATACCAACCCTATACCTCCTACTCATCAATTGCCTCATGAACTCATTACTAAAACCAATCCTATCACTGCAGCGTCCAAGGAGCGCCTCGACTAGGTCGAGCAGTACCGTGCTCCTTCTAAGGGTCTTGTACGCGTGGTGGCCTATTATTGTTGGCATGACGTTATTCCTAACATTATCGAGCAGTAACTTAGCCCTGCCATTTAGCATTACCTCGGTTATGCACTCTCCATCCTGAAGCACCGTGTATGGCATTGATACCCTACTCGCGACAATAACCTCATTGAAGATACCCAAAGTCCTCTCAACCTCCCGAATGGCCTCGCTCTCCTTTAGGAACTGGGCACTACTCCTCCACTTAATGCTATAACCATCCAACTTACCAACGTACTTAAGACCAACCCTAAGCAAGGCCTGCTTAACCCCATAATCCCTAATGTGCCTACTGAACAATACATCACCACTGCCAGGCACAATAGACACGTACTCGGTATCAACCCTAATGCCCGGCACAACCACCAACTCATCACTGGGGTAAACCCTGGTCCTACTGATAATGACTGGTATCACATCACCATCAGCATAGGCATTACCTACGGTCCTAAGTACAGCCCTCACGCCATTACCAACATCAACGAGATAATTGTTGCCCTCAACACTAACAACACCCATGACAACCCTATGAAGCGGAACAAGGGACCTCCAAACGAACGCCTCATCATCAATGACCCTGAGCAGGTCGTTGACGAAGGCATTAACAGCGTCGCACCTACCCATGACTGTAAGGGCGCCGGGAACCCTCCCCGAATCCTTAACGGTTATGTCGGGCGCCGAGTTATTAATGTCGATATTGAACCTACTGGTTATGACGTCGGAGGCCTGTACAATGGTATGGCCGAGGTCGAGGGCCAACTTACTAATGGCCGTGGCATACTTACCCCTAATCCTAACCTTATAACCAGGGCTATTCACAAGTGGAGCATGTATTGAGTGCCGGAATTAAAATTTACGACATGAAGCCTAACGGCAAACACCATACCTTATATACGAGGCAGTTATTAATCCGAGGGCCAGCGCGCTGACGGCTCCCCGTCATGAATGACGGGGGTTCT
>DAJV01000015.1:5584-28284 GCA_002496475.1 Vulcanisaeta sp. UBA163
GGACGAGGCTTCACCTCTCTTTGTAAACTATGAAGAATAAGGTCATGAAAATGCTAATTATCAATTCAAGCCTATATCTCTCATTACTCGGCATTTTAGGCGGCCTAAGGGTAATAAGTGAGAACATTAGGAGTGACAAAACCCCACCAGGCCTATGAAATTGGATGGATTAAGAATCCACATCATTAAGAATGTTAGTGAAATTACCAGGTAAATACCATTAACCTCACCCTCCCTTTAGCGCTAGGGCATTCCAATTTCTGATAACCCATAGCGCAAATATCAATATACACCATTAAAATACCCTTTGCGGGATTTCCTTCCTTAAGCTCCTAGAATGTTCCTTGCGAGGTTGACTAGTGCCTCAATGTCGGGTACATCCCTCCTAATCTGGTCAGGCCTAAGTCTCGCCTCGTGGAATCCCTCAACATGTAGGACCCACGCACTTCTCCACCACCTAATCTCCCTCTTACCGAGTTTATCGGCTGCGTGGTCGACTGCATCAAATAGGGGCTGTGTAGTCCACCTGCCCTGTTCCAGTGCCCTTGCCTCGTCTAGGCCTAGGGCAGTGGCCAGGGCCTTCACAGCCTCCCCAGCCGCCTTATACAACTCCTCACTGGCCTGTACTGGGTCCTTATCGATTAAATTCACGCCCTCGCCGAGGAACTTCTCAGCAATTTCTAGGCGCACCCTTGATTGTTCATGGAGATCCAGGTTCAGGGCCTTGGTTATTAGGTCGATTATGTCTATGCCGCGGCGTTTAGCCTCGTTAATGAGTATTTCAAGTGCCTCCACATCACTTGCTAATGCTCCCGTTTTAAATGCCTTGCCATGCAATTTCGCGCTCACCCCTGCCTTCATGGGTGGTTAAGTGCCTTATTAATTGAGGTGTTACTAACTTAGCGTGAGTATTAAGTGCATTGCATCTGGGCAGAAGGGCGGTGTTGGTAAGAGCACGCTAACCATATTAACGGCGAGGGTGGCACCGGTCCTTGGCATTAGGCTAGCCATTATCGACTTGGCCATGGGGAACCCAAGCACGTCTCTGAACCTACTGGGCAATTTACCAAGTCACACTTTGGCGACCTATGTGATAGGCGCGTCGAAGATTAACGAGGTTATTAACGTAATCTCCACCTGGCATGGACCCATTTACCTGGTACCCTCTGGCCGTGGTGACTTATCACTCGTTAGTGAGCATGGTGAGTTTAAGGAGAGGTTTAATTCCTTGATTAATTATTTAATTGATAGGGTTGAGGTTGATCACGTGCTTATTGACTTTCCATCCTTTGAACCAAGCATTAACGAATTATTCAGCGAAGCACTAAGTAATTGTGACGTCATATACCCAGTGGGTATTCAGGACCTAGGCTCTGTCATGGCCCTAAGAAACCTGTTGAACTTTGCCCGGAAGTCCTCAATAGATATTGGTCGTCCAATGATTAACATGTTTAGGGAATCCCTGGGTAAACAGTGGATCACTACTGTTGGTAAGCTAGCCAGTTCGGAACCGGTTGTTATTCACTATGATCCCTGGGTTATTAGGTGGATTCATGACGGCAATGGCCAATACGGGATTGGCATCAAGGAGGCATTGACATATGTGGTTAGGGATATTCTAAGTTAATAGTTAATACGCAAAATGATTTTAAGGCATTAATTTGCCAATTAATGACGCGGTGTCTATTGAGGATTTTCGAGGCATTACTGTGGATTCTGAGGATGGTGAGAGGTGGTTACTCATTGCGGATACTCACGTTGGCCTTGAGGTAGAACTTAGTAAGAAGGGTGTTAGAATACCAAGCCAATCAGCCAGGATTGCACAGTTGGTCCTCGACTTTGCAGAGAGGACTGGAGCAACCTCATTGGTAATACTCGGTGATGTTAAGCATGAAATAGCAAGTATAGTTGATAGTTCTAGGGAGGTTAGGGACTTCATTGATAGAATTAGTGGTAAGTTCAATAAGGTGGTTCTAGTTAAGGGTAATCATGATGGCAACCTCGACTTAATACTCAGTAGTAATGTAAAACCCAGTGTTTATTTAGTTGATTCCAGAGGCTTCATGATTAGGAGCAAGGACGGTAAAAACCTCCTCCTTCTTCATGGTAATTCAAGGCCTAGGATTGAGGATTTCATGAAGGCTGACGTAATAATAATGGGCCATACTCATCCAGCCATACTCATCCAGGACGTGACGGGTTATGTAATGAGAGCTCCCGTTATCGTTAAAGTTCGTGCTGATAAATCATTATTCGGGAAAAATATGTATAATATAGATATTAATGGTTCAGGTCCCATGAGCATAATTGTACTACCCACGTTTAATCCATTAACTATTGGTATGGATGTATTCGAGATATTCCCCAAGAACCTTATTGAGGTTGAGACAATACTTCACCATGCACACACCTGGGAAATACTAAACAATATCGAGATTTACCTAACCGACATGACGTACCTCGGCACAATGGATATACTAGCTAGGATTAGAGAGGAGATCGGTGAGGGCGGTTACGACATTAATTGGCTATGACTCTGTGCAATCATTATTATCATTAAACCCCAATAATTTTAATAACAGCACTTATTCTAGTTTGTGTGAAGCTACCAATACTAATCATAAACATGAAGGTATACCCAGAGGTACTCGGTAAGAAGGCGCTGGAGCTTGCCAAGGTTGCGGAGTCTGTGGCTAGAGATCTCGGGGTCTCAATAGCCGTTGCACCGCCAATCACTGAATTGAGGACCGTGGTCGAAGGTGTCGAAATACCCGTGTATGCCCAGGGGGCAGACCCTGTCGAGCCTGGTGCTAGGACAGGCCACATACCGCTTGAATTTATTAAGGAAACTGGCGCGGTAGGTGTTATACTCAATCATAGCGAGAATAGGCTACTATTAAATGACTTAGGTTGGCTGGTGGGTAGGGCGAGGGGTCTTGGTCTTGAAACCCTAGTTTGTGCACCGGATCCATTCACAAGCGCCGCAGTCGCCGCCCTGGAACCAACCGCGGTGGCCGTGGAGCCTCCTGAGCTTATCGGCACAGGCAAGGCTGTTAGTAGGGAGAGGCCTGACGTAATCGTGAGGACCGTGGAGCTCGTGAGGGGGGTTAACCCAAGCATTCCAGTGATCACAGGGGCTGGTATTGAGGGCTTTGATGATGTCAAGAAGGCCATTGAACTTGGGACGCAGGGGATCCTGGTGGCGAGTGCCATAGTTAAGGCAAGGGATTGGAGGCAGAAAATCACAGAGCTCGCCAATGCACTACGTTAACGAAGTCGATTCATGCAATTTGATCTCATCACCATATTGCCGGCGAATTTCCTTTATACTTCTTATGCAACACTCCTATTCAATAAATAAAATAAATATGTCCATGGCAGATCAACACTCTTCAAACCTAGCCCTATTCTTCTTCATCTCCCTTTCCAACCTCTCGACAAGCATCCTAACCTCATTACTCACATTAACGGTCATCATTGCATTACTCGTCCTGTCCAGGTAATCCCTAGCCCTCAGGTAAAGGTCCTTTTAACCAAATCCCCTCGAATATACCATATTCCAGAGGAAGGATGAGATGAAGACCGAGACACCATCACCATAAATCTCAACCATGGAACATGCCTAATAACCTTAGTGCCTCCCTTATGCTTATAGCAAGTTCTTCGATACCATTGGACCTAACCTTACAACCCAACACCAAGGAGTCCAAGTTTTAGGAGTAGGCCTATTGGGATAGCTTAAGTTCCGGGATGGAACTAAGTTCCAGTGCAGAATTGAGGAGTTGAATTGTAAAGGTCAATTTATAGTTACAATTGATGAGGCGCAGTTCAGTGGGTCCTACGTAAATGGTGTTCGCAATATTGATGCATTTAGGGAGCAAGCAGTCTCCATGTTTGTATGAATTGGTCAATTCATCCAGGAGAAAGAGGGCTGCGCTTAGTACCATTACGGGGGCGTCAGGACATGAGGTTAATTCAGGAGGTTCATGGAAGAGAGACTTGGTGAGATCATTCCCAAGTCCAGTCTGCTTAGGATTATTGAGAGACTCGAGTCCCTGGAGTATAAGGGAATTATGAGTTTTTATATGGTGTGTATTAGAGACGGCTAGGTTATTATGACTGCATGTCTCCCTGGCTGTGTCTCCTAATTATTTGCCTAAGCACGTACTGTAGTATACCTCCATTCAGGAAGTACTGAACCTCCATCGGTGTGTCGAGTCTCACAAGCAGCTTGGTCCTGGTAACCCTACCGTCAGGCTTATGAACAACGAAATCAACCGTCTGCCTGGGCTTTAGGCCTTGTGATAACCCAATTATGTCGAAGGTCTCATCACCGTTTATACCCAGCTTCTCCGCATCCTCACCCTCCATGAATTGGAGCGGTAGTATGCCCATCTCGACAAGGTTACTCCTGTGGATCCTCTCGAAGCTCTTGGCAATTACGGCCTTTATACCAAGTAGCTTCGGGCCCTTGGCTGCCCAATCCCTTGAACTACCCGCGCCGTAGGTCTGTCCAGCAAGTATTATAAGTGGTGTACCCTCCTCCTTATACTTCATTGCAGCGTCAAAAACGGTCATTAGTTGACCATCAGGCCAGTGTATTGTGTATCCACCCTCAATCACCTTACCACTCATCTTGTTTCTAACGCCTTTGTTCCAGAATGCGCCCCTGACCATTACCTCCCAGTTACCCCTCCTGGTGCCGAACGTGTTGAAATCGCTGGGCTTTATCCCAAGTGACACCAGGTATTTACCAGCCGGTGAATCCACTGGTATTGAGCTTGCTGGTGATATGTGATCCGTGGTTATGCTATCGCCAAGTATCAACAATGCCCTAGCGCCGGTTATGTCCTTAACCTCAACGAGCTTACTTGGTTCGAAATCATCAAAGAATGGCGGTCTCCTTATGTAGGTGTTCCTGGGGTTCCATTGGTATAGGTCGCCACTTGGTGCCTTTAGTGTGATCCACTCACTAGGTACTAGGTCGCCGATCTTTGTATACTTCTCCACAAATTCGTCTGGGGTCACGTACTTCTCCACATAGTTCCTAACCTCCTCGTCACTGGGCCACAGGTCCCTTAGGTATACTGGCTTACCGTTACTTGTGTATGTCACTGGGTCCTTTGACAAGTCCTTATTGACCGTGCCAGCTAAGGCGTATACCACTACCATTGGTGGTGATGCCAGGTAATTAGCCCTAACATCTGGGTGCACCCTGTTTTCGAAGTTTCTATTGCCCGAGAGCACGGCGGCGGCTACCAGGTCATTGTTCCTAATTGCACTTAGTACTGGCTCTGGCAGTGGACCTGTATTACCAATGCATACCATGCACCCAAAGCCAGTTACGTAAAATCCAGTCTTCTCTAGGTACTGAAGTAGTCCGGCTCTTCTTAGGTATTCATCGACGACCCTAGAACCTGGGGCAAGCACGGTCTTCACGTATGGTGGGGGCGAGATGCCGAGTTCCACGGCTTTCTTAGCCACTAAACCAGCGGCCATCAATAGGTATGGGTTACTTGTGTTTGTGCAGCTTGTTATTGCAGCTATGGCCACAAACCCATCCTCAAGTTCCACCCTCTTCCCATCAATCTCTATGACGGTCTTCCTCCTACCACTGGTGTTCTTCTTCTTGTTCCTATCTTCAATAATAGGTTCAAGGCTCTTAGGTACGTCACTCAACGACCTCCTTTGCCATGGCAATGACGGACCAGCCAAATTAGGCTCTATTGCAGACAGGTCAATGCTGATTACCTGACTGTACTCAATGTCACTCTCCCTCGATGCGCCAAATACACCCTGCTCCATGAAGTACCTCTCAACTAGGGATATTAACCACTCGTCCCTGCCGGTGAGCCTTAGGTACGCCAATGTCTGGTCATCAACTGGAAATATGCCCGTGGTTGCGCCATACTCGGGAGCCATGTTGGCTATGGTGGCCCTATCAGGAACCGGTAGCTCCTTAACACCCTCACCGAAGAATTCAACGAATTTATCAACCACGTTATACTTCCTAAGCGTCTCAGTTATGTATAGCACTATGTCTGTGGCTGTGACGCCAGGTCTTGGTTTGCCATATAGATTAACACCAACGACTTGCGGCGGGAGTACAGCTATTGGTTGCCCAAGGAGTGCTGCCTCAGCCTCAACACCACCAACGCCCCAACCAACCACGCCAAGACCATTAATCATGGTTGTGTGGGAGTCCATGCCAACCACGGTATCGAAATACGCAAGTCTCTCGCTGTTGCCTAAGTCCTCCGTCATCACGACCTTGGCAATATGCTCAAGGTGCACCTGGTGTATTATACCAGTGCCGGGTGGAAATACCCTGAAGTTCCTGAAGGCATTTTGGGCCCACTTGAGGAATTCATACCTCTCCGCATTTCTCTCGACCTCAAGCTTAATGTTAAATTTAACGGCATCAGGTCTTCCCCAGTAATCAGCCTGTACACTATGGTCAATGATCAAGTCCGTCGGTACTTGGGGATTGATAACCTTTGGATCAATGCCGTACTTAGCCACTACCTCCCTCATTACGGCTAGGTCAACTAGGGCAGGTACACCTGTGTAGTCCTGCATTAGTACCCTAGCCACCTTCACGGGGACTTCCTTAGTGCCTGGATTCTTTGGATTCCAATGCAGTAAGTTCTCAATGTCCTCCTTAGTCACTGTCTGTTCATCGTAGTTCCTAAGTAGGTTCTCTATAAAGACCTTAATTGTATATGGGAACCTGGCAATATCAAATCCCTCTTTCTCAAGTGCCCTTAGCGAGTAATAACGAACCTTAACACCACCAACATCCATCATACTTAGGGTATTCCAGGGATTAGGTAGGTTCTTAGACACGGGAAATAATTGTTAAGTTCATAAGTTTTTAATTATTTACCTATTGAGTATATATGCCTTCCTGCCCTGAGGTGTTGGTTCATATGCAAGGCAGAGTTATGGAGATTGGCGAATCGTTAATCCAGCCTTGATTAGGTGGAGGGACCTGATTGGGCGTGGGAGGGCTTTCAAGGAGATAATTCACCCACCGAGACCGCCCAAGTCACACCATCAAGTGGCACAACCATTAACATAAAAACTAACACATCCCAATCCTAAAGGTTGAAGCCTTAAGTACCTGCTGTAAGTTATTGTATACGTGGCATAGAGAGCCATAGTGAATGTTAACCATGTAGTTTGTCATGCGTTCATGTAGGTCGTTAAGGGTAAAATTGAGTTTTCATTACGTTTTGTCATTATTTATCTTTGGTGATACATTCCTTGTTCTGAAGTTTTATGTAGATCCTTATCCAGTCTACCTTGAATATTATGAAGGCAAGTACTGTGAATACTATCGCCATGATTACCTGGAACGTTGATAGGCCTATGCTTTGCCTTAATAAGCCGTATAACGATGAGAAGAGGAGAAGTTCTATGGGTATTTCTATTGAGCTCTTTATCAGTTTGCCGATTAATACATAGGCGTTCAGCCTTAGTGGATTTATTGATGCAGCCCCTGTGCCTATGTATATGTAATCATCGAGGGGTAGTCCAGGTAATGCGGCCAGGATTATTACTAAGATCCATAGTGGTGCCTTATCTGATAAGAGCATTATTAATTTCACGGCGCTCGTTCTCTTGAGGGGTTTTCGTAATACGTAGCCTAGGGCGTATGATACGTTTTTCGATACTGTCGCCCCCAGCGCAGTTACGATTATGACAAGGGCAATACTGAGTATTGATGACCTAGTGCTGAATAGTGTTAATGCTGCATATACAGTGTATGCCTCACCAAAGAATGGTACTGCATTACCTATGAAACTTATGATGAGGTCCATTATTAATATTGGTACTATGTTCATTTAATCAGGGTTTAGATGGAGGTTGTTTTTAGGCTTTTTATTGAGAATACGGCAATACCCGCAGCAAGTACTATTAATGCAATGCCTATTATCAGGGGCACAGTGTTATAACTTATTGCTTGATTACTTAGTGCATTTAGTGATGCATTACCTATGTTTATTGGTTCTATGTTAGATATCGTAAATGATGCACCGCATGAATTCGAGGAGGAGGCTAATTCATAGAGTGCCTGTGAGTAGGAGGCTGCCAGTTCATAGAGCTGTAGTGCCACTGATAGGTTGTTAATGTTATTTGTTGAGTTGTATAGTGACATGTAGTAATTGCCGTAGTCTATGTATGATATCGCAAGCATTGGGAATAATCCGCACTTGTTCTCCGCCTCGTAGGTATTGTACACGGCTAATTCCCTTACATACTCTGTGATATTAACCAAGTACTCCGTGTTCAACTCTCCATTTATCACCGGCGTAAATAACAGGTGTAGTATTGCATCATTGCTTGATATCACATCAAGACTTTGAGCCAGGGCTAATGGATAGAGATCGCTTTGGTAGTTATTCTGTGCCTCCTGAACCTCCTGGGTTATTGAATTTATGTTTTGTAGAATATTAGACACACCAACTGCACTTGATAGGGATAATGTGTACTCCGTTATTGATTGCGCGTATACGAGGTACATGTTTGTTAATTCCTCGAGGTAACTAGTTGATATCAATGACCCACCGCTTATTGCGTTTAATACCGCCAACCAATCGCCCAGTGTTTCAATTCTGGCCTTGGCATATGCCAGGTTACTTATTGCGCCAGTAATATCACCAGTGGAGAGGTCCTGGGAAGCCGCACTTAATGATTGTTGTGCATCAAAGATCCTGTCGTAAATACCAATCATTATGTCTATGTTTGCAGTGGTCATGTTATAACTCTGTAGGACGTTTCCATAATTATTCAGTTGATCATTTAATTGATTAAGGAGTCCATTTAATTGCTGAACTGTGTAATTCTGTAGTTGATCCTGGTAATAATTAATTAGTCCCTGGAACCCAAGGCTTGCGGCGGTATAATACATACCCTGCTTCGCGTAATTAATGGCTTGCTTGACGTAATTAGATACACTGGGATCCGTGGAGTTAATGGCTCCAGTGTTGATTATCCTGCTGTAAATCCTCATCCAGAGAAATTTCGTGACATTAATGTAAGCCTGGTTCTTGAGACTCTGTGTTGGTATTGATGGTATTGATAGGTTCACACCTGTGAAGTAGTAAATTGCTTGCCTAACGTCCATTACGGGTACTACATTAACTCCCAGGCTTTTTCCATAACTTATCAGGTTGATTATTTGACCGCTACTTGTTTGATAGATCTGTTGACCGTATGGTATCAATACCACCTTATAGCCCTCCTGAGCAGCAGCCTTTATCTTGGATGGTAATCCGCCCACCGGTCCTATTGATCCATCGGGTAATATCATGCCCGTCATGACTACGTCTGGGTTTAACGTATTATTTGTTATTAGCGTCCACATGGCTACTGTCACATAACCACTTGCTGAAGGTCCTCCTATTTCGAGGGTTGTTGGCTCTACGTTGATTGTGAAGTTGTACTTATTGAACGGTTGATTTGCCAGGTATGTGGCTACTAATGCGGCTATTTGTGATGATGATAGGAAGGTGCCACTCTCGGCTGTTGGTAATGGGCTTGCCGCTACATACACGTACCCAGAGCCGGGTTTTATTGCTGTTATTGTTATGTTTATTACAGCGCCACTGTTGTTTGTGGATACGGCTAATGCGTGGATCGTCAATGATCTAACGTATATTGTGAGCTGCTGCCACCCACTTGTTGAGGCGAGTACTAATGAGCTTAAAGTCAGGATTAGTACAAGTATCACTATAATGCCAATTCTCCTTATATTACTCCTCATATGAGTAAGTCGTGCATTTTTTATTAATAAAACTTACACACTTGGTGGTTCGAATTTAACATTAAAGTGCAGTGCAGCTGCCTATGCCAGTAATGATAATAATACGGCCTTTGCGGTGTGGAGTCTATTCTCGGCTTGGTCCCAAACCACGCTTTGTGGCCCATCAATAACGTCATCCGTGACCTCCTCACCCCTATGCGCAGGTAGGCAGTGCATGAAGACCGCTTGAGGACCGGCTTTCCTCATTAGTTCAGTATTGACTTGGTAGGGTCTGAAGATCTTCCTCCTCTCCTCAGCCTCGGATTCCATACCCATGCTAACCCAGACATCGGTGTATATCGCATCGGTCCCCCTAACGTCTTCAGTATTGTCACTAATCACAATATTTGCCCCGGTTCTCCTGACGTCCTCCGCCAGCAATTCATTAAACTTAGTGGGCCAGTGCGTTTTTGGCGATATTATCCTAACCTCCCAACCGAGCTTAGCACCTATTATCATTAATGAGTGGGCTATGTTGTTATCGCCGTCGCCGATGAAGGTCACTCTCAATCCCTCAAGCCTACCTTTGATTTCCCACAGGGTCAATGCATCTGCCAATGCCTGCAGGGGGTGCTCCTTATCACTTAGTGCATTTATTACGGGGGCCACGGCATGCCTAGCCATCTCCACCAGTGATTCATGTTTGTAGACCCTGGCTGCAATTGCGTCAACGAACCTATCAATGACCCTTGCGGTATCAGCAATGGACTCCCCACGTCCAAGCTGAAGTTCCTGCGGGTTTGAGTATATTACATGCATGCCCAGTTGCGTGGCTGCAACGTCTAGGCTCACCCTAGTCCTTGTACTTGGTTTTTCGAATATCATGAGTAGTGTCTTACCCGTGAGTATATTTCTATGCCGTTCACCCTGGTAATATCGAGACTTAAGATCCCTTGATAGGCTTAGTAGGTACTTGATTTCATCGGTTGTGTAGTCCATGAGTGTTATGTAGTCTCTACCCCTGATCGACCTTATGTTTGTCATTAGTATTGCTTTTACCAAGTGATTATTAAAGCATGACCTAATGGCGCTAGGTTTTAATAGTTAGGTGCTTTGTCGTTTATCGTGGCTAAGAAAAGAAATGAGGTACTTAAGGTTCTTGAGGATTGGGGTGGTTCCATAGCAAGTAAGGCACTTAGTAATGAGGAACCCATACTGGAGATACCTGCTAGAACATTAAGTAATACAATATGGGACTCAAGGAAGAAAATGCTCGTGCTCGGACCAGAGAGGCTCAAGAGGAAGTTCCTGGATCTCAAGGAGTCCAAGAGGTTCATGCAGACAATGCTCATGCTTAGGCTAATCGTTCAAGCGATCAGGGAGGGTGTTTACCCAACAATAAGGGACTTATACTACAATGGTAAGCATACGATGGAGTTTAAGGCTGACATCGTTAAAAAGGTAATTAGGGAAAACACGTGGGATGAGCAATCAGAATCCAACGTGGTCATTGAAGATATTGAGGTAGCCACTGGAATACTTAGGGAAGAGATGGGACTTTCGGCAGATGTTAAGGGTAAGGTGGTGGGCCCAATAATCGTTAGGTCCAAGGGCTTTGAGATTGATGCCACGAAGCTTGGGGATACGGCGTTGAGTCTTCCACCGAATCCTGACGAACTCGATGTAGTCAAGGTTGAGGCTAATTACGTATTGGTCATAGAGAAGGATGCAATATTCCAAAGGCTTAATAGGGAGGGTTTTTGGAACAAGGAGAGTTGTTTATTGATTACTGCAAAGGGTATGCCCGATAGGGCTACCAGGAGGTTTGTTAGGAGACTCAATGAGGAGTATGGGTTGCCTGTCTTCGTATTAACTGACGGTGATCCATATGGGTGGTACATATACAGTGTTTATAAGAGTGGTTCAATAAAGCTTAGCTACGAAAGTGATAGGTTGGCTACCCCTGAGGCTAAGTTCGTTGGCGTCACGGCTACGGATATACGCACCTACAGGATTAGTGATGAGTATGTTATAAAGGCCACGGATAGGGACCTCAAGAGGGCCCAGGAGCTTATTAGGTATCCCTGGTTCCAAAATGATCAGTGGAAGAAGGAGATCGAGCTCTTCCTAAGGACTAAGAAGAAGGTTGAGATTGAGGCATTATCGACGCATGGACTGAGGTTCCTTCATGATTACCTAACTGATAAGATACATGGGAGTAAATTCATCGATTAATTCCCATTAATTCCAGGAATAATCATTTAAAAGCGCAACAGGTAACGGCAATGGGTATTAAATGCTAGTTGATAATTACGGAAGACCTTGGTTAAAGCTGAGGATTATGGTAAACAGCGTGTGTAATTACAAGTGTCTCTTTTGTCATTTTGAGGGACAGGGCAAGTTCCTAAGTAGGGAATTAAGTGCGAAGGACATAGGCTTTGCGGCTTCAGTTGCGAAGGACCTTGGGGTTAATGACTTTAAGATAACCGGTGGTGAGCCATTATTACGTAGGGACATTGTTAAGGTTGTCGATGAGATCAATAGGATCAGCCCTAAGGATCTGTCGATGACGACCAACGGTTACCTCCTGGATGTCTATGCCGAGGACCTACTAAATCACGGACTAAGCAGGCTAAACATATCACTACACTCACTGGATAGGGGAAGGTACAGGTTCATAACGGGTGTTGATGCCTTGGATAAGGTTCTCGAAAACATTGATTACGTTAATAGGTTGGGCTTTAGGCAGGTTAAGATCAATGTAGTTGTCTTAAGGGGATTGAATACAGATGAGATACCCATGATGATAAGGTTTGCTGCTAAGTACGGCTTCGTCCTTCAACTAATAGAGTTAATGCCCATGGGCGAGGGATTCCCAGTATTCGCGAGGTATTATGATGATCTAAGTGATGTAATTAATTGGTTGAATAAACACGGTAAATTACTGGGAACTAGGAAGGACCTTCATAATAGGCCTATTTATGAAGTTGATGGAGTGAGGGTGGAGATCGTGAAAAACTACAACAACCCAACATTTTGTGCAGGCTGTACAACAATGAGATTAACAAGTGACGGTAGGCTAAAGACTTGTCTATACAAGGAACCCGTAATTGACCTATGGCCATACATAAGGGCCAGGGATAGGGATGGCTTGATGAAGGCTATGATCTATGCTAACTCCCTAAGGAAACCTAACTTCGTTGAGGGCGCTTCAGGGAATTTGGGTAGGATAAGGATTAGGGTACGTATTGGCGATCTTGCCCACTAACTCCACGCTTAACCACATACTTAATGCCCCTATAATTACTCGTTAATGTTACGGTAATCTCCATGGGGGATAATACTCTCATTAATTCATTTATTATGTCATTAACTGCATCCTCATGGTAAATAACCCTGCCCTTAAACCCATCAAGATACTCCCTAAGACTACTCAGTTCTAGGTAACTGCAGTCATTGCCGTTACATGGTGGTTTATAGTCTATCTCTATAACGTAATTATCGATACTATGATCTACTGGGCACACGGCTGAAAACGTGGTTTCAATATGGACATTATCAACAGGCCCAGCCCTTATTACCCTGATCATTAAATGGACATTGCATTCTCAATATTTATACATATTAGCTTCTCAATACACAATTTCCTGAGGACTGCACTTAATTTATCAAGCTCGCTCTCACTAATCCATACTTTAACAATCTCGTTATTACCTGACATGAACGTAACCGACCAAGTATTAAACCTTGGTATTATAGATATAGGTATTAGTCGAGTATTCATAATCCTAACAGTATTAATTACAGGCCTAATCCTTATGCTGGATAATTGATTTATTGGGAATTCAAGCCTCCTGGAATCCCTTATGGCAATTACACGATCCATGTATATAATTACCTCGTTTTTCTTAATGATTCTCTTGACAGCGATCATTATCAGTGCTATGAATATCGGCGGTAATGATACAAGCATGGTATTTATCATTGACTGTGTTAGGATGTAGACGGCCACGGCACCGCTCATCATTAGTAGGATAACAATGCCAGCATATAAATTTATGATGTATGCCGGGTCCTCAATGACGTGCCAAAGAGGTCTACTCATTTTAAATTAAGTCGCCATTGGTCCTCTTAATATTTTATTCCATAAATTCACTCAGTCCGGTTCTGTTTACGGGCATTCTCCAATCTAGGCCAAGGGTCCTCATGGAGACCCTGGGTACCACGGGTGTTCTTCTCTTATGTTCAGTACCCACTACCCTGCGCCACACGGCCTGGATCAACTCAATGGGCTTGCCCGTGGCCTCAACGGCCTGTTCAATATTCATCCTATAATCAACCAGTGCGTGTAGTATGACATCAACATCCTCGTACTTAACCCCAAGCTCACCCTCCGCAGTTTGACCCTCCCAAAGCCTTGGACTTGATGGCTTAAATGCAATGTTATCCGGTAAACCAAGGTACTTACCCAAGTACCTAACCTGGGTCTTGTATAGGTCGCCAATTGGCAGAATATCGACACCCCCATCACCGTACTTCGTGAAGTAACCAATCAAAAGCTCACTCTTATCTCCAGTACCTGCCACAATCTTATTGAGCTTATTGGCGAAGTAGTAAAGAATCGTCATCCTAATCCTGGGCAGGAGATTGCCTACTGCAACTTTATTTTCCTCACCGAACTCGGGGATTGCTTCCGTAAAGGCATTTCTAACATTACTAATGTCAATATAGTAATACTTAATCCCCAATGTCTCAGCGATGTACTTGGCGTCCCTAACGTCCTCGGGCGGCGTTGTTTTATACGGTAGTATTACGCCAACTACATTGTCACGACCTAACGCCTTGACCAGTAGGTATGCGGTTACGCTGGAATCGACACCACCACTTAGGCCGATAACAGCCCCTGTAGTCCCTGAATCATTTACATAGGTCCTTATGAAGTCTGTTATTCTTCGTGCAGCATACTCATAGTCAATGCGTATCACGTTCTCGAGGGTTATCTTAGGCACGTGAATACTAATAACTGCGTCTTATAATACTTACGCATTTCAAATGGGGTTTGTATTTTTAATCCCGGGTATAACTAAAAACTAATGCTTAGGGTACACCTACTCCAGTACAGTAGTAAAATAGGTGATGTGGAGTACAACCTAGACAGATTGATTAAGGCCATGGAGAGACTCTGTGTTAGTGACGGCGCAGACCTAATCGTGACACCCGAGCTCTACCTACCCGGCTACATGTCCAAGGACATGGTCTTCCAAATAGCAGAGCCAATAAATGGTAAGACTATTAATAGGCTCGTTATGGAGGCGGGCAGGAGGAACTGCCACGTAATCGTGGGCTTCGCAGAAAGGAGCGAGAATACCCACGTCCTATATAATACGGCGGTGGCCATAGGCCCAGACGGGGTATTGGCTGTGTATAGAAAGAGGCATTTGCCGTCCTACGGAATTTTCGATGAATACAGATACTTCGGGATCGGTAAGGGTGATATACCCGTCATAGACATTAATGGTCATAAGGTTGGCATTGCAATATGCTATGACGCCTTCTACCCAGAGGTATCGAGGACAATTATGCTAAAGGGTGCGGAGGTGCATGTATATATAAGTGCTGCACCTGACATGTCTAGGACTCACTTTGAGACATTCATGGTGGCCAGGGCGCTCGAGAATGTGGCATATACAGTGTATGTGAATACAGTTGGGCAGTACGACGGGCTTGGCTTCTTTGGAGGCAGTCATGTTGTTAATCCACTTGGTAACGTGCTTGTTAAGGCCAAGTACTATGATGAGGACGTGAAGTCCGTGGAGTTTGATCCAAGCGATATTGTTAACTACAGAAGCCATAGACCAATACTTAAGGATATCGACCCAAGCGACCTGGAGCTCATGGTAAGAGCTCTCAATGAGTATCTAAATCCAAGGCCGGCTATGAAAAGGGAGGGACTAACAATCATTAAGGCGATGAATGAGAAGCAATAGCATTTTACGCTGAATCCCTAACCAGGTTTATTTCAATTGATCAATTATCTCCATTAGCGCATTGCCGAATTCCCTAGTGCCCAGTGATTGAACTCCCATGAATCTAGCAAGGTCTTGGGTAACCTTCCTCTGGTTAATGGCCTCGGTTATCGCCCTATCAATCAAGTCAGCAGCCTCTCTCCAACCCATGAACCTAAGCATTAATTCGCCGCCTCTAATTATACCTGTTGGATTGGCAACATTCTTACCTGCATACTTGGGTGCAGTGCCGTGGACAGCCTCAAACATACCGCCGGAATCACCTACATTGGCACCGCCAAGCACGCCAATATCGCCTATGAGAGCCCCAGCGGCATCACTAATGTAGTCACCGTTTAAGTTCGGCGCCAGTATCACGTCGTAGCTCTCGGGCCTCGTGATTATCTGCTGGAACATATTATCGGCAATCCTATCATTAACGAGTAACTTGCCCGATGGTACCTTACCACCATACTGCTTGTTCACCTCCTCCTCAGTCACTATATAATCCCTAAACTCCTTAACAGCCACTTCATAAGCCCACTCCCTGAACGCGCCCTCGGTGTACTTCATTATATTGCCCTTGTGCATTATCGTCACTGACCTCCTCTTATTCTCAATGGCGAACCTAAGCGCAAACCTTGTTATTCTCTGGGTCTTATACTTACTAATTGGTTTAATGCCTATTCCAGTGTCGTCCTCAAGCTCCACCTTAAGTTCCTCCTTAAGAAACCTCCTCAACCTTGCAGCCTCAGGGCTATCCCAGCTCCATTCAATACCCCTGTACAGGTCATCAGTGTTCTCCCTAACAATCACCATGTCAACCCTCTCAGGGTGCTTGAGCGGTGATTCGAGACCAGGCATATACTTAACAGGCCTGACATTGGCGTATGCATCTAGGAGCATCCTAATGGCTACATTTATTGATCTCCAACCACCGCCAATTGGCGTCTCCAGCGGGCCCTTAAGGACAACCCTATACTTCGTGATTAGGTTTATCGTCTCCTCAGGGAACCTATTACCATAAACCCTCTCAGCCTCCTCACCTGCATAAACCTTAACCCACTTAACCTCCCTTGAACCACCGTATGCCCTCTCCACGGCCTTATTAATGACCTTAATAGCCACATTAGTTATCTCAGGCCCTATCCCATCACCCTCTATATAGAGTATTATCGGTTTATTAGGCACCTTCCAAACCCCACCCTGTGCAGTTATTGGTTCTCCATCCTCAGGTATTTTAACTCGAGAAGACATCCATACAGTATGGAATTAATATGCTTTTAAGTTTTTCAATCGATAAAGTTTAATGTGAATCCACAGAAACCAACATTATACATAGTCGGACTAGGTCTAGGCCCTAGAAGCATCACAAGGGAGGCCCTGGAGGTTTTAAGAACTGCAGATGCGGTCTTTATGGAAACCTACACATCAAAGGCACCAACTGGGTTAATGGAATACATAAGGGGCATTAGGGATGATGTAGATTTCGTCTCGCGAGAGGAGCTTGAAAATAATAATGGCAAATTGCTTATTCGTGAGTTAATCAATGGGCGAAACACGGCATTACTCGTAATTGGGGATCCGATGATTGCCACGACACATGCCGCCATTGCAGTGATTGCCAGGAAACACGGCTTTAATGTTAAGATCGTGAGTTCCATGAGCATAGTCTGCGCATTACTCAGCCAACTTGGTTTATCACCATATAAACTGGGGCCTGTGGCTACAGTGACTTACCCAAGAATGGGCGTACTTAGTATGAGGGCCTATGAAGTGCTGAGTGACAATGTAAGGCATGGGCTTCATACAATATTACTACTTGATATTAGGGATGATGGCGACTTCATGAGCGCCCCTGATGCAGTTAATATACTCAGGGAGATGGAGAGGGTGAGCGGTCTTGGCATTATAAGTGATGAATTAATGGTTATATACGCAGCCAGGATTGGTTGGGATGATCAGCGTATCAGTGTATCAACAATAGGTAATGTACCTAGTATTGGTGATACGCCGCATGTCCTTGTCGTTCCAGGGCTATTGAATCCCGTGGAAATCGATTACCTAGTCAATGTATTGAATGCCAATGAGGAGTTGGTACGTAAACATCAATTATTCATCAAGAGGTTCATTAATAAAAGTCCTGTTTGATTCAATGCCGCCTTGAGTCAATGAGACACGTCTCTATGGAATATTACCGTACCGTCTCTATGCCTAATCTCTATTACCCTGTGGTACGGTATGTATGTCTCCCTACCCCTATCGCCCATGTATGTAAAGCCATCCCTACTAATCGTAATTACTCTTGATAACTCAATAACCTCCTCATTATTTGGCGACCCCCTGGACACATAAACCACTACGTAGTTATTGATTTGATTCGTCCACTTAAGCTTATTCAACACATCTCTAATTGTAACCATCAACAATCAATGATTAAGTTCACTAACTATTTAATACTAACTATTATGTGCTGAAAAAGCATTATAAGCTGTCACATAATCGGAATGGTGATGGTCGGACCCTGCGTTTTCATAAGCAGGAGTAACCTGCCCTCCATAATATATACGGAACTTAATAAATTACCAATAGAGATTAGGATGTGGAAGGAAACAGGGCCTATGTGGAGTAAGCAAGCATCACCGCCAAGGGAGGTTTGGATTGAAATGTTTAGGAATTGTGCTGGGGCTATTGTGACTCTAGGCGATATAATAGATAAGTCACTAATTAATGAGGCAAGTAAATTATTCGTTATTAGTACGTACAGTGTCGGCATTGATCATATAGACGTTAAGGCAGCCACGGAGAGGGGAATATACGTAGCACACACTCCGGAGGTACTCGTCGAGGCTGTGGCTGACTTGGCAATGGGGCTACTAATTACACTGGCTAGGAAAATAGTGCTTGGAGATAGAATGATTAGGGCAGGTGAGATCTATGATAAGTGGGGCTGGCTCCTCGGCAGTGAGGTTCACGGATCCACAATGGGCATAATAGGATTGGGCAATATAGGTGCCGCATTGGCCCGGAGGGCAAGGGCATTTGATATGAAGGTTATTTATTGGTCAAGAACGAGGAAACCACAGTTAGAGTTTGCACTTGGTATTGAATACAGGCCCCTGGAGTCAGTACTTAGTGAGGCTGATTATGTTATGGTGACTATAGCCGCATCCCCAGAAACTAGGCATCTAGTAAATGAGGAGAGACTAAGGCTGATGAAGAAGAGCGCCTACCTAATAAATGTGGCCAGGGGTGATATAGTGGATACAAAGGCCCTAGTTAAGGCGCTCAGGGAGGGCTGGATAGCAGGCGCCGCGTTAGACGTATTCGAGGAGGAACCCCTACCGAGTAACCATGAATTGACAAAGTTCGACAATGTAGTCCTTGTTCCACATATTGGTTCCGCAACTTACGAAACAAGGGAAAGAATGGCAGAGGTCACTGTTAGGAATTTAATCAACGTATTAATGGGAAAGAGACCACTTTACCTTGCAAACCCTGAGGTCCTCTCAATTAGGCCTTTGCAGGCCTTGTTATGAGTTTTATGCCCTTAATTCATGTTTTAGTAATCTTCATAATTCCTAAGGTTAATAATATTAACAAAGTATCTAATGTATGATTCGAGGCTTGTGCATGTGCAATAGGCTACCTGCGTAGGTTCTATGGGTTCACGGTCAATATGGGCATTATGGCTGTCTGGCTCATGCCAAGGCATTCTCATGTTAGGCAATGAAGCCGGTAATAAAGGAGGAACAAGAATGAAGATAACGAAGAACAAAACACCAAACAAGCCTAAATCCCCGTCATGAGACTATGGTGAATAGTATTTATTAGCTTAAACCTGGAATTCCTTAAATATTAATATGAAGGAATACGCTGTAGCGAAACTAAGGAATATTGTGAAGAGTGACAAGCCGAGACCTGATAATGAGCATCTATGGGCTGCAGTGGCTGTGATATACAATCCCTGCCTAAATGCAATTCTCATAGGAAAAAGAACGGAGAACCCAAGCGATCCCTGGAGTGGGGACGCTGCATTTCCTGGTGGAAGGTTTAATCCGAGAAAAGACAGGGATCTAGTGGAGACAGCTATAAGGGAGGCCAGGGAGGAGGTGGGACTTGATCTAATTGACGAAGCCGAATTACTAGGTGTACTAGAACCATTCTCTCCAAGTAATGCCCCAAGTATTAACGTAGTGCCTGTGATCTTTTCACTGAAAAACTGTAGTCCACAATTAACAATAAATAAGATCGAATTATCAAAGGTCCTTTGGCTAAATATCAATGATGTTATTAAATACGTTAGGTTAAATATGAGCATAAAGGGTGCATTAAGGCCCGCCATAGTCATTGACGACACGACAATATGGGGCATGACATACAGAATATTACGTAGATTACTAAGAGATGCCTTCGGCATTGAATTACCGAGGGATCCCAGGGAAAACAATTGATAAACAGATTCACTTTGGTTCGCAGATCATTATTAGTCGCAACGGTGAGCCCTCCGCACCCCTGATCTTAAGGGGTGTAAATAGGAATAAGCCCTCGTTATTCTTGCACGTACTTAGTGCAACGTCGAGATTTGCGACACCCTCTATTATGTATATGCCGTTTGATAGTAGTCTATGGTGGACGTAGGCGACATCATCCTTAGGAACCCTGGGTGGGTATGGGTACCCCTCCTTACCTGGCCATCCGGCTATGCTCAATGCCTCAATCCCAACGGCCTTAATACCCCTCTTAATTAGGTAATCGGCTCCGGACCTATCTAGGTACGGCCAATTATAGAGGAATTCCTCGGTACCCCATGCCTTGGAGAAGCCCGTATAAAGCATTACTGCGTAATTGCCCTGGATCTTATCGTTGAATTCCCTTAGGTCATCCTCTGTGATCGCCTCGCCATGCCCCTTGTAACTCAAGTCGAGTATAATACCATACGTGATAAAGTCGGTTAGGGGTAGTGCCTCTGCGGTTGCTCCGTTTGGTACGAAATGACGTGGCAAGTCAATGTGGGTACCACTATGTAGTCCCGCTGAGATTTTCGACAACGTGGCTTCACCGTAATTCCTCCCAACCTTTACGTACTCATGGTTAAAGGATGGGTCACCTGGATAGGTAGGCATTCCATTGTATAACTCATGGGTTAAATCAATAATGATCAAATCCCTCCTTGCCAACTTATTTATTAGTTCCCTTAGTGGTTGCGACATACAACACGAACTGGGCGCTGCATTAATATGTGTTTCTCTCATATAAATATATAGATTATATAGTGATTAAACCCATCATAATTCTTAAGTTCAGTTTTAGAAACAATTATTGATTAAACGACTACACATTACTGATTTATTAAGGGGTGTCCTTCCATGTTAAACCGATGAAGGCTGTTACAGTAGTACCATTAGTTAAGGACTCATTGGCATTAAGGGATATGCCAAAACCATCACCCAAGCGTGGTCAAGTATTACTAAGTCCAATTGAGGTTGGTGTTTGCGGCACGGATAAGGACATCATTGAGGGCAGGTACGGAGCACCACCGGTTGGTGAGGAATACCTCATTCTTGGCCATGAGGCTGTGGCTGAGGTTGTTGAGCTCGGTGATGGCGTGGATAACGTGGGCGTGGGCGACTTAGTCGTACCAACAGTAAGAAGACCAACAACATGCACCCTACCAATAAGTGAACTGGACTACTGCCCAAGAGGTACATATGCGGAGCACGGCATATGGTACCTGCATGGATTCGCCGCCGAATTTGCAGTGACAGATTCTCAATACTTAGTTAAGGTTCCTAGGGAAGCTATAGACGTTGCAGTGCTCACAGAACCCCTAAGCATTGTTGAGAAGGGTATTGACTTGGCGCTGAGGCTTGGTAGGGCTAGGTTTGAGTCCTGGAGCCCAAGGAGGGTTTTGATAATGGGCGCCGGGCCCATTGGCATGCTGGCGCTGATGGTTATGAGACTTAGGGGTTTCACTGACATAACAGTAACAGCCACAAGGCCTTACGACAGCCTAAAGGCAAAGCTTACTAGGGAGATAGGCGCCACGTATGTGAATACAAATGTTGATCAAGTAAACGGTGATTTCGACATAGTCATTGAGGCCACGGGTTCAACAAATGCTGCATATGATGCATTAAGGCGTTTAGGGGCTGATGGCGTAGCCGTGTTACTGGGAATATACCTAGACGGCAAAACAGTAAATATGGGGCCGTTACTGGATGATTGGAGAAGGAATAAACTAATCATTGGCGCGACCAACGCAAGTATAAGGGCTTTTGAAATGGGTGTCTCAGACCTAGTCAAGGCAAAACTTAAGTTTGGTGGTTGGGTCAGGAAACTAATAACAAAGGAGGTTACACTTGATGAATATGAGTACGCCTATAACTGGGGACACGAGGATATTAAGTCCGTGATTCAACTAAAGAGTTTATGAATAATCCGCAAACGATCTCGAGAATAATCCTTTACCTCACTTGACAGGGATGGATTGTTAAGGGCAAGTCACAGGCACGGTCACTCCCTGTGGGTTTACTTAGCGGTTTTATTTCCTGTCTCTTCTCGTTCTTGTCTCTTTCGTATTTCTTACACAATACTTGAATGACCTGTACTTTAATAACGTCATACATTTTTAATATATGCGTCGAAAACACCACAACTAACTGCTTGCCACTCCTGTTAACATGTACTTGCTCAACATCATCACTGTACTTCCCGCGGAACACATTCTCAACACTTCCCCAATCAATCCATTGACCACTCCAGACCTGTCAACGTAGCATTCGATTAAGTGCCGTGTTGATTCCATCAATAATCCCCATCAATCACAATCACATCATCAACAACATCATCACAAACGTACCTCCTACCCCTTTTCCCAACTCAGCAGAAGTGTTTAGCCCTAATGGGGCTTCACATTGATCTCCACGGCTTGATCCAAAGCACGG
>DAJV01000042.1 GCA_002496475.1 Vulcanisaeta sp. UBA163
AGCCCTTGAGAAGGCGCTGGTGCCGGTGTGTATGTACACTGGTAAGCCATGGTCCTCGGCGAATTGGTAAACAATCTCAAGCTGTCTTAGGCCACCCTCCTCCGGCCTATAGGCGTTTGGCTTAAGCCACATGTGGGGTGGGTGAACTTTAATCGCGCTGATTCCTGCCTCGTACTGCTTCTCAAGCCAGTACCTTGTCTCCTCAACACTTAACTCGTTGGCCTCCACTCCACCTATTACTGCGAACCTATCTGCGTAGTCTCTAACGGCATTTATAACCATCAACGCATAATCCTCCTTAACAGTACCTAGTTTCCTTGCTGGGAATGCCATGATACCCACGTAGTCAATGCTAGCCTCGTTAAGAACCTTGACAACATCCCTCACGCTCATTAGTATTGTCTCACGGGGCGCGCCCCACTCCCTCATTGCGAAGTTCATTAGTTTCTCGGTTATTGTTTCCCTAAATACGATGTGCGTGTGAGCATCAATGTACCCCATCGGCTTTTCAACTTAAATTTCCATGTTTATACGTTTTTGCTATATAGAGCTGGTTATGCTTTTATACGCCCGTTAATGTATTTTGCCTAGTATGAATGAGCAATCATTGAGGGAGTTAATTGTTGAAATCTTTAGATTAGCATACACAAGGAGGTTAGTTGACCTGCTTGGCGGCAATGTAAGTGCCAGATTGAGTGATGACGAGGTTTTGATAACACCAACGTCAACGCCCAAGGTCATTATAAAACCGCAGAACATTGTTAAGATTAGGCTTAATGGAACCGTGGTGTCTGGAGGAAAACCCAGTAGTGAGTGGAGGATGCACGTGGGTATTTACAGAGTTAGGGATGATGTAAGGTTCGTGCTTCACACACATCCGCCAAACATACTGGCATTAACAAGGGCTGGGCTGAAGATAGACATGTCGCTTAGTGAGGCGGTTTCATACGTTGGCGAGGTCGTCGATGTACCCTTCCTAAGGCCTGGAAGTAATGAATTGGCCGAGGCCGTGAGTAGGGCTTTATCGAGGAAGAACGTAACTGCGGTTATCCTTAGGAGCCATGGATTAGTCACGGTGGGTGCAACGCCATATGAGACGTTCAATAGGGCGGAGGTACTTGAGGATCTTGCGTATATAACATTAATGTCGAGTTGCCGCGGCAAGTAGTTCACAGGTTAACGAGGACTTCAACCTCATCGCCGTCCTTGAGGCTTAATTCATCCCTTAATCTATAGGGTGATATTACCTCGATCGTGTCGAAGCCGTGGTGTGTTCTCTCAATTACCAACACGGCACCTGGCAAACCATGTACCGAGGCTTTGAAGCACTTAACGCCGCCGTAAGTCCTCATACCATTACTGAAGCCCTCTATGTATGTACCGGGTAGTGCGTCTAGGTATAATTTGTATTTAACGTACTCAGGTTTCAACTTGATATTTAGGGTTCCTGGGTAAGGCTTAAACCCAAGTTTCTCAATGAATTGCTTAACATAACCATCAAGGCTCATGTAGAAACTGCCCTCACCTAGCCCAGAGATGACATTGCCCACGAGTCTAATCACCAGTCTCTCATCAAGGTATTGCCTAATCGTGTCTATGACGAATCGAAGAGCCTCCGAGGCCCTCTGCGTAAACTTAATGGTTAATTGCCCATTAACGGTCGACTTAACTATTAATCCCTCATCGGTGAGCCTATTTATGATTTTGAATACATTCTGAGGCGTTGTCCCTATGTCATTGGCAAGTCTTGTCAGGTTTATTGCAGCGTAGTCCCTATCGTTGATTCCATACTTAACTAAGAGGATTAGGTATGGGATCCTACGGAGTAGCTTGTAGTCAATGCCCAGTGATGCCCGACTAACAGTATTTTCCATAAACTCGGGCTTTTGGTATTAAAAACCCATTATTAATGCTTTCCTTAGGATTAAACCTCACCTGCCTTGATCAGAGTGAGACAGTCTCATCAAATTTAACCCCTTAATTCAGTGGCTGCCCTGCATCATCACTTAGGCACTACCCCCTTTCTGTGCTTAAAAGCCTAAGCTTCCTCCGTAGGTCCTTCTCCCTCCATGAACTCCTCCTTAATCTCTTGTTCAAGTGTTTTCAGAGCCTCTTGGGCATTATCGGAGGCCTTCCAATAAGCGACCTTGCCCCTCTTGATCTCCCTAATCAACCCATCTCTTTGTAAAAGCTTGAGTGCATAGAAGACTTGGCTATGGCTTAGGTTTGTTTTCTTAACGATCTCGTTAGTGGGTAATTCACCCTCCTTAATTAATAACTCTAGGATCTCCTTCTTCCTCTCAACAATCCTAACGGTCTGCTTGCGAGGCATTACGGTGATTTTTAACTGTTTATTTTTAAAGATTAAGATACCGACAAATCGGTATTATTGTATCACCTTAATTAGGTTCCTAAACCTCAGATAAAGTGCGTAGTCTATGTACGACTTATTCTCGAGGTAATAACTAACTGTTCTAGCCCTGCCCGCCTTCTCGGGCAGTAGGTCTGTGGTAACTAGGCTAAAGGCATTAGAACCTGCGCCGCTGCCGAAGGATACCATGAGTATCCTGGAACCGGGTTTAGCGTTCTCCAGTATGTTGGCTAGTCCTATCAGCACCGCGCCATTGTATGTATTGCCTATCCTATCGACTACTATACCGAGCTTAACCTTCTCAAGGGGTATACCGAGCATTTGAGCAGCCCTTATTGGGAACCTGGCATTTGGTTGGTGAAATACCACGTAATCAAAGTCGTTTGGCTTGAGCCCAGTTGCCTCCATAAGCGCCTTCGCAGCATTCACAATATGCCTAAAGTAGGCTGGTTCCCCTGTGAATGATTCACCATGCACGGCATACGGTATACCGTCCCTACGCCAAAAGTCTGGTGTATCGGAGTTATATGCGTAAATGTGCTCAATCTCGACCGCAACACTGTCGGACCCTATTATATAGGCCGCCGCACCGCCAGACACCGTATAATCAAGGTGGTCCCCGGGCTCCCCATGACTATGATCAACACCCACGGCGAGCCCATATTTAATAAGTCCGCTCTTAACGAGCCCCGTGGCGTTAACAACGGCATCCGAACCTGCCTTACATGCGAACTCCATGTCCACGGCAAAGGATTGCTTCTTCATACCCAGGGCATCAATTAGTATTGATGCTATTGGCTTGACTGCGTAGGGCTTTGATTCCGTACCAACGAATACGGAGCCCAAGTCCCTGGGATCAATGCCCGCCCTTCTTACTGCATTCCTTGAGGCCTCCACGGCCATTGTAACGGCATCCTCATCAGGACCGCCAACACTCCTCTCCTCAACCCAATAAAGATCCTTGATCCTAAGTGGATCATCACCCCATACTCTGCTGATTTCACGCGTCGTTATTCTAAACCTTGGTATGTACACGCCCCAACCAACAATGCCTACTTTACCCACAGCACCTGTTGTTTTGTTTCCTTTTAAAATTTAGGGCTTGCAATCAATTCCTTATTCCTCCATGAGTGCCAGTTTCCCCAGTGCACGCATTATTCTCTTCTCCTCATCTTTTCATCCTCCTCTTAAACCAGCCCTAGGCGGTCACAGGTTGAAGTACCTGGCAGGTCCCTCATGTTTTTATATATTAAGGCGCAGTGGTGCCTATACGAATTAAATAATGATCTACATGATCTTAAGCACTACGTGGTATACAACATAACAATCACTGGGCTTATCAGTAAACGCATGGTATTAGTTCATTGAGGTAGGAATGTGAAGATAATTATATAAGCTGTTCTTGGACTAAAATGTGAGGGTAAGTCATGAGTTCTAATAATAATGAGGTTAGTCTTAGGGTCGCGGAGGCTAGGACTAGGGATGTTGGTAGGCTCATTGTTAGGATACCGCAACGCTATATGAGGGCGCTCGGCATTGAGCCCGGCGAGTACGTGGAGATTGTTGGCAATAAGCGCAGCGCATATGCCCAAGTATGGCCGGCGTACACTGATGATGAGGATAAGGATTACATAAGGATGGACGGGGTCTTGAGACAAAACGCAGGTGTTAGTATTGGTGATGTTGTTAAGGTAAGGAGGGCAAGCCTAAGGTCTGCGCAGAGGGTTACAATAGCACCGGTAGGTGAGTACATAAGGGTTGACCCGGACTACCTAAAGAGGGCTTACCTACTAGGTAAGCCCGTCTGGAAGGGTTCAATAATAGAGATACCGTATTACACAGGTTCCATTAGGTTCATGGTAACCAGCGTGTCGCCAGGACCGGCAGCGTATGTTGGCATAGACACAGAGGTGCAGGTCAGGGAGGAGCCTGTTAGGGAGATGGAGTTAACAATGCCCAGGGTTACTTGGGAGGATATTGGAGACCTGGAAGAGGCCAAGAGGAAGATTAGGGAGTTAATTGAATTGCCATTGAGACACCCCGAAATATTCAAGCACCTTGGTATTGAACCACCCAAGGGCGTCCTCCTTATAGGTCCACCAGGCACAGGCAAGACCCTTTTAGCGAAAGCCGTGGCTTCAGAGGCAAATGCTTACTTCATATCAATAAATGGACCTGAAATTATGAGTAAGTATTATGGTGAGTCTGAGGCTAAGTTGAGGGAGATTTTTGATGAGGCTAAGAAGAATGCGCCGGCTATAATCTTTATTGATGAGATTGATGCGATTGCCCCGAAGAGGGAGGAGGTTACAGGAGAAGTGGAGAAGAGAATAGTGGCGCAATTGTTAACGCTTATGGATGGTTTACAGGAAAGAGGCCAGGTAATCGTAATAGGAGCAACCAATAGGCCTGAAGCCGTAGACCCAGCACTAAGAAGACCAGGAAGATTCGACAGAGAGATTTACATAAGCATGCCTGATAAGAATGCGAGGAAGGAGATACTGCAGGTGCACACAAGGAGTGTGCCGTTGTGTACCGAGGAAGATGTTAAGGAGAAAATGTGTAATCCTAATAGCGATATTGTGAGCATTGATGAGTTGGCGGAGATGACTCATGGATATACTGGGGCTGACCTAGCGGCACTCGTTAAGGAAGCTGCAATGATTAGGCTTAGGGAGGCTATAGAGAAGAAGGAGATTGATCTCGAGCAGTCGGAAATACCGTCAGAGCAGTTGGCAAGGATTAGGATTAGGAGGAGGGACTTCCTTGAGGCAATGAAGTACATACAACCAACAGTCCTGAGGGAGGTCATTGTTGAGGTTCCTGAGGTTCACTGGGATGACATTGGTGGTTATGATAATGTTAAGCAGGAGCTTAAGGAGATGGTGGAGTGGCCGCTTAAGTATCCCAGATACTTTGAGGAACTTGGTGTTGACCCGCCTAAGGGTATTTTGTTGTTTGGT
>DAJV01000127.1:0-256 GCA_002496475.1 Vulcanisaeta sp. UBA163
CGTTGGTGATAGGGTTGTCTATGTCGGTGATGAGTCTAGGGCATTGAGGATTGCCGATGCCCTCAGTCTTGATACTGTGGATTTAAGGGGTAGGGTTGTGATGCCTGGCTTCATCGATGCCCACGCACACCTGGACTCAATAGGCATTAACCTATTAACACTCGACCTTAGGGGTGCCTCGAGTATTGAGGAGTTGAAGAGGAGGCTCAGGGATTACGCGAGAAGCGTTAAGTCAAGATGGGTGGTGGGTAGGGGT
>DAJV01000127.1:379-4024 GCA_002496475.1 Vulcanisaeta sp. UBA163
TGGATAAGGATGTTGTTAGGGATGAGAAGGGCGACGTCACGGGCGTGGTTGTCGAACGTGCTTTAAATAGGGTTGAGGAGTTGATCCATGATTCATACGCACTTGATGATTATAGGGGCTTCATGATTAATGCCATTAGGTATGCAGCATCGCTTGGTGTTACGGCCATGGGCTTCGTGTCCGTGGACCTAAAGAGCCTCAATTCACTAATAATNNATTGAGAGGGAGTTGGGGAAATTGCCGATTAGGGTTAGGGCATACCTAACCCCGTTTGATCACGGCATTGACGTCATCGAACTACTGAGGCAGCTTGGGATAAGGACTGGCTTCGGCTCGCAGTACCTGAGGATTAATGGTATTAAGGTGATTGCTGATGGATCACTTGGAGCCAGGACTGCCTGGCTCTCTAAGCCGTATAGTGATGACCCGGGTAACTCCGGCAGGCCCAACTATGGCTTTGACGAGTTGATGAGTATTGCGAGGAGGAGTAGTGAGGCTGGTCTTCAATTGGCAATTCATGGTATTGGGGATAAAATGATTGAGACGATACTCGATACTTATGGCAAGTTAGGCAATGCCTCGATGCTTAGGCATAGGATTGAGCACGTCTCAGTACTCAGGGAGGACCTGGTTGAGAAGATTAAGGAGTTGGGCGTTGCATTGGCCGTTCAGCCACACTTCGTAATTAGTGATTGGTGGGTTGTGGATAGGGTTGGTGTTGATAGGGCTAGGTACGTCTACCCATTCAGGACCTTGATAGATAATGGCGTAATATTAGGCTTTAGCACGGACGCGCCTGTTGAGTCGCTTAATCCCTGGGAGACCGTGTACGCAGCAGTGACTAGAGGTCGTTATGAGGGTATTGAGTTGCTTAGGTATACCGAGGGCGAGGTAGTTAGTATTACCGAGGCACTTCACTACTATACCTACGGCTCCGCATACCTACTCCATGAGGAACACGAGCTCGGTAAACTCGAACCAGGCTACCTAGCCGACTTCATAATAATTGATAAAGACCCATTAAATGTTAGTGATAAGGAACTGAAAGAAATAAAGGTGCTAGAGACATACGTGGGTGGCGAAAGGGTATACCCATGAATAATGCCATCAAAACGCAGCCTTCTCTTGCACAGTCCCCTTCACCATTCTACCCTCCTTAAACCTAATCAACCTAAAGATGTCCCTAAACGTTCTCATCCTACCGTACTTAATCAATTCCGTAACCATTAAGGCGAAGGCTGGGGCAAGCTTGAAGCCATGGCCACTCAACCCAGCGACGATTATTAAGTCCTTAATTGGCTCATCGATTATGGGCATCCAGTCCGGCGTCACGTCATACAGACCCCTCCAACCACCCAGGTACTTCACGTTCACGAACCAGGGAAACCTCCTTGCCGCCCTCTCCATGAGGTTTACGGCATAGTCAAACTCGGGCTCAGCCAATGGGTTAAACGTATCTGGGTCTGTCCAAGTGTCCTCTGGTGGGTATAGGAGGCCCATTAAACCGCCATTCGTGCCCTCGGGCCTTATGTAGAAGTTGTTCACGTAATCAAACACGTTGGGTAGAGACCTACCCACGTCAACCCTAACCACCCTCTCGATAATATTCCTAATCGGCAGGTTTAACTGAGGCAGGGTTTTCTGTATCCACACATTAGTAGCAACCACGTAATGGTTAGCTCTAATAATCCCACCATTACTAACGAGTCTCACACCAGCCACTCCATCACCCTCGACCTGTACCTGGGCCTCGTCAATGATGAACTCAACACCCAACTCCCTAGCCCTATTCATTATCGTATTCGTGTATAGGCTCGTATCCGCATAACCAGCATCCTCCTCATAAATACCAACCTCATTACTTGCAACGTCGGCGTTGAGCATTTCACGGATTTCATTACTGCTCAGAAGCCGAGCATTGGTGCCAATGCCACGGAGCACCTCGAAGGTCCTCCTCATATCATCCTCATCATTACCAATGACTAATAGGCCCGTCCTCGTGAATACATTAACTCCAAAATTCCTTTCAAAATTCATGAAGAACCCATGGCTATAGTGGGACATCCTAGCCACATCCTCATTGGCGTAGTAACTCCTGACCAGGCCTAGGGAGTATGCAGTCATTCCCTGGACAACACCACGTCTATCAATGACTAAAACCCTAAAGCCCTCCCTAGCTAAGTAATAGGCTGTCGTGACTCCCGTGGAGCCGGCGCCGATTACCACGGCATCGTATGCCCCACCCATGATTAATCCCCACATACTGCAAGAAATTAATTTATAACTAGTACGCAGCCGTCATTAATTTAACATGGTAATTGCATGCACAAGAGATTGCTACGACACGTGCATATTCGACGAGAACTACAGACCACTCAACGTATTCCCCATCAACGGCTTCACATGCGCCAGGGGCAGGGCTGACCTAATTAGGAATGAGAGAAATAGGGTGACCGGAGCCTACATAGACGGTAGGGAGGTTACTATTGAAGAAGCTATTAAGTACGTGGCCAAGCTATTCAGGAAGGTTATAAGGAGGGATCCAGCTAGGATACTGCGTACGGATTATGACGGTAACCAAGGGCTCCTGACCTGGTACTTCCCGGACAGGCTCTTTAATGTCATTGGTGCCTCACAGACTGATAGGTCGATATGCTCTGCAGAGGGTCACGCAGCCATTAAGGCCCATTACGGCTCAAGTATGGGCGCCCTGCCTGAGGAGTTCACTAAGTACAGGACCGCCGTGTTCTGGGCATTCCCTGCCAGCGTATCTGCGCCACACATATGGGCCCTATTCATTAAGAAGTTCAAGGTATCAATTGACGTCAGACTCAGCGACACCGCTAGGAAGTCGAATAGGGCAATAATGGTTAGGCCCGGTACAGACGTATACCTCGCCATGGGCATTATCAAGGTTTTGATTGAGAATGGTCTTGTCGAGGGTAAGGTCAAGCACTCCGAGGAGTTGGCTAACTACGTTAGGGGCTTTTCACTCGAGTACCTGTCGAGGATTAGCGGCGTTTCTATCAATGATATTAAATGGCTTGCCGAGTTCTACCATGATTATAAACCATTGACCCTCATTGGTTTTGCCCTTGGCCGTTCCCTAAATGGTGGTGATGCCATCGGCATGATCTCGTTAATCCCAGCCCTAGTAGGCCTAGAGAGGGGTTATTACTACTCGAACTCATTGGGTTGGGGAATAGACTTTGATTACCTTAGGGGTCTTCACATGGCTAGGTCGTCGAGGGTCATACCCATGGCTGAGTTTGGGGATTACATTGAACGTGGTGAGTTTGACATCATTTATGTTTGGAATGAGAATCCCGTGGTTACCCTACCAGGTGGTGATAAGTTAATTAAGGCTGTTCGTGAGGGCAGGGTTACATTAATAGTTCATGATCCGTACTGGTCCGAAACGGCTAAGATAGCGAATGTCGTGATCCCCGCGGCAACATTTCTTGAGAAGTACGACGTGGTTTATGGTTATTGGCACAATTACTTGATCTATAACGAACCCATTAAACCGCCCAGGGGTATAACGGAGGTTGATTTAATGCATAAACTG
Source organism: Vulcanisaeta sp. UBA163 (assembly GCA_002496475.1). Classification (GTDB taxonomy): domain Archaea; phylum Thermoproteota; class Thermoprotei; order Thermoproteales; family Thermocladiaceae; genus Vulcanisaeta. Next base: position 3,948 of record DAJV01000127.1, read on the forward strand.
ACTAAGGAGCTCGGGATTGTACACCCACTGCTTCTTGAGGATCCCTGGGATGCCGTGGACAGGGCAATAAGGCCTAC
>DAJV01000127.1:4058-9150 GCA_002496475.1 Vulcanisaeta sp. UBA163
GCGCTTCCGCTGCCTAATCCCGTGGAGCCCAGTGAGTTGGGCGCTGATGAGGTTCGCCTGGTTTTTACTTCGCACCCGCTTTACACTAATACGCAGTTCCGTGAGGTTTATGGTAATTTAGGGCCGGTGGTTTATACGCATGATTATGAGGGTATTGTTTTACTTGAAAATGAGTTTGGTAGGGTTAGGGTTAGGGCCATTAAGGATGTTAATGTGCCTCTTGGTATTGCCCTGATTTATAAGAGTAGCCTCATTGACCTTGAAGGTAAATCCATTAATAGTATCATGGGTCGTGTTAAGGGCAAATATGCAGGTACACCAATGCTAAATGGTGTTAGGGTCAGGGTAAGGAATTTGTTCCAATAGGTGTTTATAACTATGTGCTATTGATAAGTAATGACATTTTTGCTGATATTTTGCGATAATTATTTGTTATTTAATTTGTGATTAGTCATATGCATAATGTTATTTTGAGGATTAGGTTTTAAAGGGATACCTACTGATTGATGGAAATGGTCGTCAAACTGGCTAGGGGGTCTACCGGGAACTTGAAGAAGTTCTTAGGTAAGTTTAGCATAACCGTTGGTAATTGCTTCGATGAGCTTGAGTTTACGTCCATACTAAGGAGTATTAATGCCAAGTATAGTAATGAGTATTGGTTGTTGGGATGGAGGGAGCATAGGGTTACGGATTCATCATCGGTTTTCACAGTCACGGTAATTGACGGACATGATAAAGAATATGCCGTTAGTATTTATGTTCGTACCAATACCATTACTGTCACGCTCCCTGCTGAACATCTGGATCTGGCTGACGACACAACGGGCGTTACAATAACCATTGATGGAGATCTCGCCAGCCTATCGGGGAGGATCCTATGCATCACCGGTATTAAGGTGAGGGAGATACCATAGTTCACCCCTGTCTCCTCACATGCACCCTGCCTCTGAATTCCTCTATCTGCTCTCTGGTTATCCTAACATACCTAGACAGTAATTCTATTGGTACGTATGCGAACCTATCACTGGACCTCCACGTAGGCCAAACCCTGCCACCAATGTTGATCTTGGCGCCACAGAATTTACACCTACCATCTTCTGTTAAATTAACCTCCAATATCTCGAAACCTCTCCTCTTAATAACTACCCTGCCGCAGTTGGGGCAGTAAGTATTTTCAAGTTTGTGCCCTGGTACATTACCAATGTACACGTACCTAAGTCCCTCCTCCCTAGCAACCTGTGCATGTCTCTCCAGAGTCTCTGTGGGTGTTGGTGGCAGGTAATCAACCCTGTAATCAGGATGAAACCTGAGAAAATGCATTGGTATATCTGGCCCTAGGTTATCCACGACCCACTTAGCCAATTTACGCGCGTACTCTATGTTATCCCCTATTTCAGGCACCACAAGGTCCGTGATCTCGATGAATACACCCCTCCTCTTCATCTCAAGGAGTGACTGGAATATAGGTTCGGGACTTGGTACCAGTGAGAACCTCCTCAAGAACCTGGGCTCGGCATTGCCCTTAAAGTCCACTGTGGCAGCATCAAGGAACTTGGAAATGTAGTCAACAGCCTCATCAGTCATATAACCATTAGTAACGAATGTATTAAACAACCCCCTTTTCCTAGCCAGTACTCCAACATCGTATGCGAATTCTGCGAATATGGTGGGTTCATTATATGTATATGTAACGCCCTGAGCGCCGTAGGTCTCCGCCAACTCGATTATTTTCTCGGGGGTAACCTCAAAGCCCTCAAGCACCCTTCGCTGGCTAATGTCAAAATTCTGGCAATACTGGCATGCCCAATTACAGCCGTAGGTGGAGAAGGAGAGTACCATGGACCCTGGATTAAAATGGTAAAGAGGCTTCTTCTCTATCGGATCCACAGCTATTGCTGAGATCTTTCCATAAACCATTAAGTAAAGACTACCGCCCAGGTTCCACCTAACACCACAAAATCCGTATTGCCCATCAGATAGCCTACACCTCCTTGCGCATGCTGTACACTCAACCCTCCCATCAGGTAACACCCTATATAACGCAGCCTCCTTCATTATTCTCATTACATACCAATAATGAATAAATAAAAACCTTATGAGACAAGTCAGATTATAGGTTTTACTTAAAGCCCTGGTTNNCTTTGGGTTGGGATGTGTTAGTTTTTAATTAAGGTGGGTTGGTCTTTTCTTAATGTTCATGGTGGTGTTTAGGTTCATTAACCCGGTGAATACATTGAGGACTTGCTTGAGGTGTGGTTACATAATTAATGACTTAGCCTTAGGGGATAGGGTCTTTAAATACCCAAGGCATGGCCCAATCATTAATAGGGACTTGAACACCACCATTAACACTCCAAAACACAGGAACCGAAAGCCAACCAACACCCCCTATGACCAAAAGACAAGGCAAAGCAATGAAACAGAAAACCCCACCCCTAAAGGTTGGAGTAGCTCACTTCGTGTTATTATACATAAAACGAATAACCCCTGAACTTAAGTATATGTATACCCCGGTAATTCTTTACCTGATATTGTTGTAATATAACCGTATTCTCCGTGACGTAAAGTATTACTTTTAAATATGGTTTACGGCGTATACATTGGATGTTCAAGAAAATAGGCAATGTACTGCATGTATCTCAGGATAGGAGGTTCGTACTTAAGCTGGCATTTGTACCGCCACTTGGCATTACCGTTTACGATTATGCAATGAGGAGGGTAGGGAAGTTATACGATGTAATAGGCCCGGTGAAATCTCCATACGGGTTGATTAAGCTGGATCCACAGGTCTCAAATCCCGGGGACTTCGTCAGCAAGCCGGTGTATGTGAGGGATACTGATTTAAGGAGGAGAGGTATGGGTGGTGGTCATGGTCACGGCAAATAAATTAATAAGACCTGGAACACTCGTGTGTAAGTACTGCGGGTCTACAGACATCGTCTTTGATGAGGATAGGGGCGAGTTTGTTTGTAGGAAGTGTGGCTCAGTGATTGAGGACCATGTAATAGACCCTGGGCCAGAATGGAGGGCATTTGGCGGCGAGGAGGCAATTGCCCGCGAAAGAACCAAACCAATAAGTCCGGTGTTTCCCGACCAAGGCCTTGGTGGTACGGTAATAGGCATAAAGCCAAGCTTAACGTTGCAGAATAAGTTTAGGGTTCTGATTAGGCTTAATAGGTATAATCAGTACCAGTATACCGAGAGGAGGGTTTCGGACCTACTCAGCATAATGAGGCAGGTAAAGTATGGACTTAATTTGCCGGAGAGCGTTATTGAGGAAGCCATCATATTGTTTAGGCAATTATCCAATAGGCAGGATCTTAAGGGCGTTAGGACTAAGGATCTTGCCCTGGTGCTCCTCTACGTATCCTGCAAGCGGGCGAAGATCGTATGTCCACTACGCGTATTAAGAAGTATGTTGAATATTGAGAGGAGTAAGAGCATTAGTAGGTTGTTGGGCCTCGTTAAGCAGGTTGTTGGTGGTAATGATATTACCACAAAGAGTCAGGAGGAACTCGGTAGGTTTCTACAGAAAGTTGTTAATTCACTTAGGCTTAGTGAGGATGTTAGGTACCACGTAACCAAGTTGGCCATGGACATAATAAATGAGGGCCAACGTAAACGCTTGACTAATGGCAGGACGTTTTACGCACTCGTGGCCTCCGCGGTCTACATAGCCGTAACTTTAATGGGCGTTAGGAAGAGGCAGCGTGATGTTGCCGAGGCCTCCGGCGTCACTGACGTAACCATTAGGAATCGCTATAAGGAGGTTATTTCTAGGATTAATATTATTATTGAGGTTTAATCCCATGTGTTTCAGGTTACCCCGCTTAAAATTAATTAATTTTCCATGGTTTTCCAAATGCTTGCAAGGTTTTTAAGGGAGTTAGTTATAGTGATTGTTCGTGAGTAGTGACGTACCCTCATTAATTAAGGAATTGAATGAGAAAGAAACCAAGATCCTCACGGAAGTATACAAGGTCGGCGGCGAGATCATGCTTAGGGACATTTGGAAGGTAATGGGCATAAAGAGCAAGGCTGGAATGCCATTCATAAACAAGCTGGAGAAGAGGGGACTACTTATGAAGGAGAACGTAGGCAGCGGCAAGAGGGTCATGTACAAAGTTAAACTAACGGAGCTCGGCTCAGCAGTGGCCAAGGAACTCGTAGAGGCTGGGTCCCTAATGAAGGTACTAACTTATGATCTACTAACGAGGATTCCCTGCTTCTACTGCCCATATATAAACACGTGTGGAACAACGGATGAAATAACGCCAGAGAGATGCGAATACCTCAATAAATGGATTTACGAAATGGTTAAGGGAAGATATGGCTAGTGCAGTTAAGGTTAAATTTATCACCAGGCCAGGTATTAAAGCAATGTCCAGGGAATTACACAGGGTCTTCATAGCCGTAGACCTAGCAGACCAATTGAGGGAAAACATGGTAAGAATACAGAGGGAGCTCATGAGTTCGGGAATTGACATGAAACCAGTGGAACCAGAGAACCTACACATAACCCTGAGATTTATTGGCGAAATAAGCAGGGAATTACTTGAGGAAGTTAAGAAGAGACTGGGCGCCATTAAGTACAATAAATTCACAATACACGTTAGGGGTGTAGGGGCATTCCCAAGCATTGACAGGCCAAGGGTCATTTGGGTAGGTATTGAGGAGGGTGCCAGGGACTTAATGAATTTACACGAATTGATAATGAGGTTCACAGGGGACATTGGGGAGAGGGATGAGAGGGGCTTCGTACCCCACCTGACGATTGCCAGGGTTAAGTACGTTAGGAACAAGGAGAAGTACATGGAGGTTGTCAGGAAGTATGAGAATATGGACTTCGGAACACAAATCGTAGACTCAATAAAGCTGAAGAGGAGCGTGCTCACGCCGAGGGGACCAATATACAGTGATTTAATGACAATAAAGTTATCATAATTATTTAAAACACACCACACCTAGCCACCACGCCTACTCCTTATTGAGGAGACGAGATCCATAGGAAGAAGAGTATTGAGACCAGGAACAAGCCCACACCAGCCAAATCCCTATGCATGGCAAAGTCTATGGGCCTAATCAACCTTAT
>DAJV01000127.1:9204-9353 GCA_002496475.1 Vulcanisaeta sp. UBA163
AATGATCATACACGGTCAGCGAGGGGCATGGTTAAAAACTCTAACTCACAGTCACGTTATGGAAGATGCCATTAGATGGTGGTTACGGTACTTCTTTAACCGATACGTTTCGTGGTTTGTTCAGTCCCTGGTGCGGGGGGTGGGATTTG
>DAJV01000113.1:0-420 GCA_002496475.1 Vulcanisaeta sp. UBA163
ATAACAGGTACAATAAAGGACTTCAACATAACGGATCTCGCTGGATCAATACCATGTTCCACGTCCCACGTTATATTGGTAAAGTAATGGAAGTCGGCACCCTGCGGATTGGTGGCTCCGACTATCCACTCCCAAATGTTAGCCGCACCAGAGCCAGTGAACCACCTGTGTACTGCTTAACATTTGTCCCTAGGTATGCCTTGGCTAGTCTCTTAAATTAATAACGCTCCCCCATATTTAACTCAACCGGTGCTAATTCTCTTCTCGAGGTATTTAATTTCTTCCTCAGTCAGTCTCCAACCCGCAACGCCCAGGTTTTCCTTAACATGTTCTGGATTTGATGCCCTTGGTATCGGGAATACATTATCGTGCTTACTAATAATCCAATTAAGTACAATCTGGGCTACTGTCTTTGATCCG
>DAJV01000113.1:436-2851 GCA_002496475.1 Vulcanisaeta sp. UBA163
GATGAGCCTGCCATGGCCGAGTGGATAATATGCTATTACGGCCATGCCATTCCTCCTTGCATAGGGTATTATATCCTCCTCAATCCTCCTATCCATTAGGCTGTAGGGCATTTGTATTGAGGCTATTTCGTACTTCTTAAGTGCACCCTGGGCTTCAATGATTTGGTCAAGGCTGAAGTTACTGAGTCCCACGAATCTTATTAACCCATTATCGATTAGGTATTCCATGGCCCTCATGGTCTCCGTGATTGGGACCCTCCTATTCGGGAAGTGTATTTGGTATAGGTCTATGTACTTAACACCAAGCCTGACCAGGCTCCTCCTGGCCGCCTTAATGACCGCATTATACCTCAAGTGTGTTGGCCAGACCTTGGTGGCTATGAATAATTCCTCCCTATCAAGGCCCCTAATTGCCTCACCAACCAGGGGCTCTGAGCCGTAGATCTCCGCCGTATCTATGAAGTTAATGCCACCCTCCAGGCCAACCTTCAATGCCCTAAGCTTCCTCTCGTAATCTGGTCTAATACCTAGCCTTGAGAGTACTATCCAACCTGGGTCGTAGTAGGTGCCCATACCTACTACTGAGGCCTTAACCCCAGTCTTACCGAATATCCTATATTCCACGTACGTTATTACTAATGACCCTAATATTAACCTGTCTCTAAGGGGTTAACCGGGTTACTGGTTTGGAGAAACTTATGGCCAGCCATTGGGTAATGATTACCGCTCACCTTTGTTGGACTGTTAATTACCCATGAATATAAAGGTACATGGGTAAAAATCAGATACCCCAGGAATCCTCATCCCTCAGTCGGCATGTCACTCTTCATCAACTAACCCATTAACCTCGTTACTTTAAATACCTAACCTAAACACCACTCGATGGATTTATAAGCAAGTTATGCTAACCTGGTCAACGTGAGCGTCAGTAGTAAGGACTTGGTAGCCAAGAAGATGGCTCAGTTAATTAGGACTGGAGCGACTCTAACGAGCTACGCATGCCCAGTATGTGGCACGCCATTGCTTAGGTTGAAGACTGGTGAGTATTATTGCGCTAATTGTGATAAGCCCGTGGTCATTGTCAGGTCTGACGCTGAGGAGAAGGAGGTCATGATTAGGTACGGCCTTATGGACATTAGGGATATGCTCTACGAGAAGCTTATGATGATTAATAATGAACTTAAGGAGACCAAGGACATTGATAGGATAAATGAGCTCGTCAGGTCCATGGTACTCATACTGGAAGCCTATGATAAGATAACCCAGATAATAAATCAGGGATTGCCAAAAACCGAGGCAGCTAAGACTGAGAGGAAATAGGAAACCTAAGTAATGCGGCAACACCACCAATACTCCTTAGCTTCTCGCCACTCTCAGTACTTGATGGTATTATCACCAGGTTAGCCCTGGTCCTCAATACCATACTAATCAACTCCCTCATTTCACTGCCCCTCTCCTTGTATGACTCATCAAGGACGATCAGAGTATCCACCGCGCCGAATTCAAGGGCCTTCCTAACCTCATCAATACCCACAGTAACCAAACCATTACCTATGCCCAACCTACTGAAGGCATCATCCACGTACTCCTGACCGAGATTAATATTTAACCTCCTAAGAATATCAACACCAACTCTCTCAAACTCATAAATACCCGCCAACCCACCCTCACCCTGCTCATGATAAATAATTGACAAGCCTAACTTCCCCAATTCCCCGTTGATGACCTCCCTAGCCATGGAAAGCGTCATGTGATTACCAACAACAACTATGTGTGTAGGTCTCCTGGTTTGGATCCACTGCCTAACCTGGGTAAGTGCATTCCTAAGCGATCTCCTGAACCTATCCAGTGAGTCCTCACCCTCCTTACCACCAACCTGTATCGGTATTGTACCGAGCAGTTCCCTGCCAAACCTACGAATGTGGGCAACAGCGACCTCCTCCATGGAGACAGAAACCAATAATACACTTACGGATACACCACTGAACATTTCCAGGACCTTATTAATGAATTCCCTATCAACCCCACTTGGCTTGACTAACCTATACTCAAGACCGTAGGCTAACTCAATTGTGTGGTGACTACCCTTGGCGCCCTCAAACCACTCAGGAACATCAATCAACACGCCCCTAACCCTAAGCGTACCCCTAAAGGCGTGGTACTCAAGACCCTCAACCCTAAGGCCTGCATAAATCCTAACCCTCTCACCCCTACTATCCTCCCTACCCCTAAACTCCCTAACTGTCCAGCCATAAATTACGTCGCCGGGATCAATCAGTAGGTAAATAACATATAAGTCACCCTCATCCTCGACCACGAAGTCAAGGTAATCCCTATCAATACTAAGTTTCACGAAGGTAATGGTAAAGCAGGTAAAATAAACCTTAGGTACTCGTGTCCTTTTCCCGCTTCTCC
>DAJV01000093.1 GCA_002496475.1 Vulcanisaeta sp. UBA163
TGCCTATGTGGATTTTGATGAGGTGAAATTTAAGCCTGAGGATATGGCTAGGCCTCCTGAGTATGTCTATGATGAGTCCGAGAGGGTTATTAAGTATGAGATTAAGGATGGTAAATTACTGAAGATTGCAATGTCTAAGGATGAGATTAGGAGGAGGCTTGAGGAGCTCGATAAGGTCATTGAGAGGTCGGGTGGTGCTGCTGCGGCGGAGTCGTCAAAGGCGTAGGCATTCACCTCAGTGGTTTGGGGAGTAACTGGTTTATACCTTGGTTTGTACTTACTTATTTGATGAGTATTAAGGCAAGGGTTGGTATTAGGATACCTAAGTTTCAGAGTGTAATTAGTGGTGGTATTCGCATACTTAGTGAGTATAATTTTGACTATGGTGTTCAACTTGATAGGTCGAAGCTTCTCAAGCTTATTGCTTTTGGTGTGGCCAGTCCTACGGAACTTGTTAGGAGGTTGAACATGCCTAGGGCCAGGGTTTTTAGGTACTTAAATGCCTTGATTAGGCGTGGTTGGTTGGTTAGGAGGGATGGTGGTTATTACCTGGCGGCTGCGATATTCCTTGTTTATAGGGTTAGGGGATTGGGTGATTATGCAGTTCTTGAGGTTCTTAATGATAAGGGTGCGATTGTTGATCATAGGGCTGGCCTTGTCATTATTAACGGTAAGGAATCACCGAGGGCCTGCCCAAGGTGCCCACTGCTTCAGGAGTGCACTAATAACATTAGGAGTATTAGTAAGTCCCTTGGTGTCACGATTAAGTCAGTAACGCCTGCTGATGCCTATCTCGAGTTGATTAGTACTATAATTAATGATGGTTTGGTTAAGATGCTTATTAATGATTATATTGACCTGCATATAAACACGTAAATTTTTAGTAGTGAATTATTTATTTGAATTGCCTTTTAACGTATGTATTGCTTTATTAACTTGACGATCTCTGTGGGTGTTCTGGCCACGGGCACGTTGACTTCCTGGAATGCCTTTACCTTACTCTCGTATGATCCCATGCCCATACTCACTATGGCCCCCGCATGCCCCATCCTCTTCCCTGGCGGTGCTGTTCTACCAGATATGTAGGCAACCACGGGCTTCGTGATCTTCCCAGAGCCTATGTACTTAGCCAGTCTCTCCTCCATTGTTCCGCCTATCTCGCCAATGACCACTATGTACCTGGTCTCTGGGTCCTCCTCGAACATCTTGACTACCTCAAGTGTGTCTGTGCCGATTATTGGGTCTCCGCCGATGCCGACGACTGTCGATTGGCCAATGCCTGCCTGGGTTAGGTGGTAGGATATTTCGTAAGTTAGTGTTCCGCTCCTCGAGACTATGCCCACTGGTCCTGACCTGGTGTATATGTGGTTTGGTAGTATGCCTACCTTGGACCTTAGTGGACTTACCACTCCTGGGCAGTTTGGACCTATTATTGTGACTCCCTTCCTCTTTGAGTAGTTGACGAATCTTAGGGCGTCGTGTATTGGTATGTGCTCTGTGATTATCACGACCAGTTTAATACCGGCATCTATTGCCTCATAGACTGAGTCAGCCGCGAATTGGGCGGGTACGAAAATTATTGACGTGTTTATGTCCGGGATTTTCCTTAATGCGTCTTCCACAGTGTCGAATACGGGTATTCCCTGTACTGTCTGCCCGCCCCTTCCTGGTGTTACTCCAGCCACCACCTTTGTGCCGTACTGGAGCATGTATTGTGCATGCCTTGAGCCCTCTCTTCCTGTTATTCCCTGGACCAGGACCTTCGTGTTCTCATTGACGAGTATTGCCATGCCCATCACCTCGTTATAGCCTTTGACAGTGCCTCCATTGCCTCCTCAGCTGTTTCATAGGTTTTAAGTCCTACCTCAGTCAGTATCTTCCTACCCTCCTCCTCGTTAGTGCCCTTCAGCCTAATGAATATTGGTTTATTGGTCTTAACCTCATTCAGGGCTCCAACAACTCCCTTCGCCACCTCGTCGCACCTAGTTATTCCTCCAAATATGTTAACTAGGACTGCCTTTATCCTATCATCAGTCAGTAGTATCTTCAATCCCTCCTTAACCGAGTCCTCACTGGCGCCGCCGCCAACGTCAAGGAAGTCAGCTGGTTCATGCCCGAACTCCTTAACCAAGTCCATGGTTGCCATTGTTAGGCCAGCGCCGTTGGCCATGATTCCAACGTAGCCAGTTAACTCCACGTAGTGGAGCCCATACTTCCTCGCCTCAAGTTCCTCCGTTGTGTAGTCACTATCCTCAATACTAATGTCCGAGTGCCTATATAGCGAGTTATCATCAATCATGACCTTAACATCGAGGGCCATTAATTGCCCATCGGTTGTTAATGCCAGTGGGTTTATTTCCACGAGTTCCGCATCGTACTCCGTGAATACCCTGTACATGGCCTTGGTAACGGTCACGAAATCCTGCACCGCAGAGCCCTCTAAACCAAGCTTTTGCGCCACACCCCTTATCATGTAGTCTCTAAGTCCCTCATAATCATCTATGTAAAGTCTAATTATTTTCTCGGGGCTTTTCCTAGCGACTTCCTCAATATCAATGCCGCCCTCCGTGGATGCGAGCATTAGGTAACCCCTGTTCTCCCTGTCCAGGGTTATGGATATGTAGAGTTCCTTAGCCACATTGACGCCTTCCTCGAATAATACCTTCCTGATTGGGTAGTCCTGAATCACCTTACCCAGGTAATCCCTGGCTGCATTCTCTGCATCGTTAATGGTATCAACTCTCCTCACTAGGCCCATCTTAGCCCTGCCTGCGAAGGGTACCTGGGACTTCGCGAATAGTGGGAATTTCATTGCCTTTAGTGTCTGTATGTCTTCGAGGCTCTTTACTATGGCTCCCCTCGGTATTTTAACGCCATACTTATTAAGTAATTCCTTGCCCTTGTACTCAAGTAGTCTCACGGTAATTGTGCTGGACTAGCCTTAATTTAAGCATTTACATTTTATACTCGAAGTAATCCTATTTATTTAGATATATTGGGTTCCATTGCATCATAATGGGCTCGATCAATGGTTAGGTGAGGTCATGCAGAGTGCGTTTCCTCATTGGGGTCGAGGAATACTGCTAGGGATTGACTGGTCTCATCATTGTTGGGGCTTGGATTATTAGGTATTGGGTAATGGGAGTGCGGCATTGCGGGTGCTGCCTGGGTTTGGTATTCCTTGCCTCGTTACTGTGAGCCAGGAATACGTGGTCTTCAATCTTCTCGGGGTTCATATGCCTAATAACGAAATCCCTGGCTTTGTCTCGGGTTTCTCGGTACGCACCTCAATACCTAGAGAGTATTTATTTATTAAGGCTTTAATGGTTTATATGGTATGAAGTCCCTTAATGAGTTGATTAAGGAATTGAACATTAATGAGGTCATAAAGGCCCTGGTAACCGCATATAGGTTAGGTAATGGGGATTACCTTGCATCAAGTATTGAGTTGCTGCATGAGGAGTTGTTTTACACGGTTTCAGAGAATGAAACGTTAACTGGCGATGTATTGGAACGTGCATTAACACTACATGCCATTCACTGCCTGGGTCTTGGACTACTAAGATCACTAAGTGGTGGTTCACAGGATACGAATTATGATGAGTTGGTTAATGCTGTGCTTGGGTTTAATGATCTTTCGAGTCTCACTCAGTTACTAATAGCAACCACCATGCAGTTAGTTAAGGGTGATTACTCAATAGTTAGTAGGATCGCAATGATCCACCAGGAGGTGAATAATGAATTGATTAAGGGTATCCTAGGTTCATTCCTTAACCTAATTAATATTCTCCGTACTACCTAGTTCTCCTTATAAGAGTCACCATATTCTTACCCTCGACCTTACTAATCCTAACCATGCCGAGGTCCTCGAGTCTCCTGACGCTCCTCCACACAGTTGTCCTCGGTATGCCGAGATCCCTGGAAATATCTATCTCGAAGGCAGAGCCGCCCCTGGATTCCAGGTACTTAAGTATCGATACCTCGTAATCATTTAGGTTAAAACCAACGGAGGTGGTGGTTAGAGACTTATTGGAGTTTGTCCTGCGTCTTATTATGAGTACATACGTGGCGAATGCCACTATTGTCACTATAATGATTATCATGGTAATCATCAGCGTTTCGTTGTAAGGCGTGATCTGTGTTTTTTGTTGTATCGTGGTTGCCCCATGCATCGCTGGCGTTGGCATTACTGTATATAGGAACTCCCCCGGTCCCTTAGCTATTATGATTAATTCATTATTGGACATTGTCATGTTGATTAATGAGAGTGTTATGTTGGCTATGAGTATGTCACTTGGTATGGCTATCTCCACTGTTGAGTTTCCCACACTTATTCCAATGAAGTTGTTTTCCATGAATACATGTGGTACGTATGTTATTGATACGTTAGCTGTGCCGAAGATGGGTACTGTTATCAACGATCCATTGAGTATGTAGTACCACGGTGAACCATTGACCGTGACCATTATGTAGGATTGCGGTTGAACCGGTAGCGCAAGTGTTACGGATTGCTCCATCATCGTGTTGAGGCTCACCGTGGCTGTTCCATTGCCGTATAGTGTTATTACCCATAGCAATAGTGGTATTATCATTCTAGTATATGCAGTGTTGGAGTAATGATATAAAGGTTTTCCCAGCCAGGGTTTAGGTGCCTACTTCCCAACCAGTTACGTAGCGTCTCTGTTCCTCGGTCAATTGATCAATTCTTATATTCATGGTCTCAAGCTTAAGCCTTGCAACCTCCACGTCCAGCTCATCGGGTAACTTATGAACACCAAGCTGTATCCTACCCCTGTTCTTAACTATGTACTCGGCGGCAAGCGCTTGGTTACTGAAGGACATATCCATGACCTCGCTTGGGTGCCCCTCAGCGGCTACTAGGTTGACCAACCTACCCTCTGCGAGTAGGTAAATCCTCTTACCATTCGGTAACCTATACTCAACCACGTAATCCCTGATCTTCCTCCTCTCAGCCGCAACTCTCTCCAGGCCGGCAACGTCTATCTCCACATTAAAGTGCCCAGCATTAGCCAATAGGGCTCCATCCCTCATTTTAAGTATGTGGTCTAGGTCTATTACGTTGATATCGCCTGTGGCTGTCACGAATATATCACCGACCTCCGCAGCCTCGCTCATGGGCATGACCTCAAAACCATCAAAGACAGCCTCAAGGGCCCTCACCGGGTTTGTCTCAGTGACTATGACTCTACGTGCACCAAGGCCCTTGGCCCTCATGGCTATTCCACGACCAACCCAGCCATAGCCGGCTACAACAACCACCTTACCCGCGATAAGTATGTTAGTAGCCCTCAGTATCCCATCCCAAGTTGATTGACCAGTCCCATACCTATTGTCGAATAGGTACTTGGTGTACGAGTCATTAACGGCAATTACCGGGTACCTAAGCGTGCCCTCCCTGGCCATGGCCCTCAACCTAATAACGCCGGTTGTTGTCTCCTCGGTACCGCCATATACATTACTTATTAACTTGCTAAAGTCCCTGCTACCCGCGGTTTCAAGGGTGTAATTAATTTCATTACCCTTAACCCCAAGGGCCAGTTTATGAAAGGTTACTGTTAGGTCTGCGCCATCGTCCATGGTAACCATGGGTTCCTGTGAAATCGCAAACCCAATGGCGTTATAGTACTCCCTCTCATTCATGCCCTTCCATGCATATACGTGAACTCCCTCCTCAGCCAGGGCTGCAGCAACCTCGTCCTGTGTGGAGAGTGGGTTTGATGGCACTAGGGTTACTACGGCCCCTCCGGCGATCAGAGTCCTAACCAGGACCGCGGTTTCCTTAGTAACGTGCAGACTGGCGGATATTTTTATGCCATCAAGCGCCTTCTCCCTGATGAATCTTTCTCTAATTTTCAGTAGCACCGGCATGTGTCTCTCAGCCCACTCAATGAGTAAGCGACCCCTCTCCGCAAGTGATATGTCCTTTACCTTATATGGCATTTGGATCAAGTCGAGAAACTGCCCTAAGGTATTAAAATTTTAACAAACCCATTAACCATACAGTAAATTCTCGGTTTTCTTATCAAATACCTTTATCCTACGTGCATTGAGGTATACATTAACTATTTCACTAAGACCGAAGCTTACTGAGGAAACTACCTTCATCTCCGTGCTTTGTAATTTAACCATCACATTGAACTTACCGCCGGCGAATTCGGAAATCTCAACAATACCCTTACCAACATAAAGTAGGTCATTATCACTAAGTGCTTCTCTAGATAGTAATGCATCCTCGGGCCTTATCCCAAGTACCACATCTTTTGTATTAATTATGTTTGGGTTGGGTGGTAACTGGAACCTGATGCCACCACCATCGAAGTAGGTCTCATTGCCCTTACTAATTATTACACCATCAATTAGGTTTATCTCCCCTATGAAGTTGGCTACGAATACATTAGCAGGCCTATCATAAACCTCGTTTGGCAGGCCTATCTGCTGAATAGCGCCCCTTCTAAGTACTGCAATCCTATCGGCCAGTGTTAATGCATCGGCTGGGTCATGGGTCACGAGTATAGTCGTTATACCGAGCTTCCTCTGTATGTCCTTCACGAATGCCCTTGCCGTAACCCTAATCCTGGCGTCAAGGTTGCTGAAGGGCTCATCCATGAGGAGTACACGTGGCTCCTTAATCAGCGCCCTCGCAATCGCAACCCTCTGCTGTTGGCCGCCAGATAATTGCCTTGGGTATCTATCCAATGTCTCCGCGATACCGAGAACCTCAGCAATATCCCTGACCCTCTTCTCAACCTCGCCCTTAGGCACCCCCTTTAACTTGAGTGGGAATGCTATGTTATCGAAGACCCTCATGTGCGGATAAAGGGCCCAGTTCTGGAATACCATCCCAATGTTCCTATCCTTTGGGGGTATGAAGATTCCCTTTCTTGGTGATGCTACGAGGACGTCGCCGATCCAAACTTCACCATTCGTTGGCTCCTCAAGGCCAGCGACAATCCTTAACAGCGTTGTTTTTCCATGTCCAGAGGGCCCCATGACTACCATGAACTCGCCAGACTTGACCTCAAGTTCTACCCTGTCCAGCGCCACTACGTTCCTCCCAAACACCTTTGTAACCTCATGTAGGTAAACCCTTACCATATCCCTACAGTAGCCTTGGATTGCTTAAGTAAAAATAAACTTTTCTAATGGGTTGAGTGTAATAATGGGTGTAATTTAATCATATCGAGTCATTAATATTCCAGGAGTATTTATAGGGAATTTTATTAAAATACTCCATTAAATTATGAGCTGT
This sequence comes from Vulcanisaeta sp. UBA163, assembly GCA_002496475.1. Taxonomy (GTDB): domain Archaea; phylum Thermoproteota; class Thermoprotei; order Thermoproteales; family Thermocladiaceae; genus Vulcanisaeta. Next base: position 7,271 of record DAJV01000093.1, read on the forward strand.
GATGAGACACGTTAGTAAACGGTTTGAATATGCAGCCGTAATGTGGGGTAGGGATGTCGATGAATTCATTAGGACCGCCTTGAATGGTTTCGGCAATTCCATGTTCATAATGGGCCTATACTACAGGAGACCCAATTGGGCCTGGCCTAGGTGGTTAAGGCAGCAATTAGAGCCTGGCGGTAGGGGTTTTGAACCTGCGCAATTGATGCCGTTCAGGAATATTCACTTTAAGGATTGGGGTATGATTGGTTCTATTCAGGGCGTGAATGAGGCTGTGATAGACCCATCAATGCTCTTTGTAACTCGCAGAAACATTGCATTTGAGACGTGGGTTTACGATGGTTCCAGGTTGTACACACCTGGTTCACATGGTTCATTTAGGCAATACCTAGAGAGGCCTGGTTACCCGGCGATAGTTAATGAGTGGGATCTTGGTCCTGTACGTTTGGTCGCTAGATCCATGGTTGCCAATAGGTCAGGCGTTGACGTGTTGCTTGTGGACTTTAGGTTAACAGGTTTGCCGGGTAATTACGTGGTGTACCTGGTGACAAGGCCGTATAATGTGGATCATTTTATTGAGGTTAATAGGGCAGGTATTGAGGGTGATGGTTGGTTCATTACTGTGAATGATGAACTCGCCTTGACTACGGATAGGGAACCAACGCAATTTGGTTCTTACGGTGTAAGTAGGGACGCCAGCGAGGATGCCTCTCTGGGTAGACTTAACAGTGAGCTTTACGTTAGTGATGATCTTGGTTGGGCACATGCAGCCCTTGGTTTCAATGCCATAATTAATAGTGATAATGAGTGGAGGTTAAGGGTTAAGGCGCCACTGGACCCATTAAGGAATACATCGCATAATAGGCTATTGGTTAGGTCGACTGGTGATAGTGATGTAAATGCTGAACTAAGGAACTGGGACTCCATAAATGATAGGGAGTTCTCAATATCAGTGGGCGGTAGTTTCATTGGTGATATTATTCGTCAATCAATAGCAAACCTAGTAATGCTCTGGGATGGCGGTAGTATAACGCCGGGCCCATTGATCTATCACCTCTTCTGGATTAGGGATGGTTCGTACATGGCTACTGCGCTGTCTATGTCGAACCTCACTGACATGGGCAGGGCAGTCATTGAGGAATTACTAAGGAGGGTTGATCCAAGTGGTTACTTTAAGGCCATTGATTTCGAGATAAGGGAGTATGACGCCAATGGGCAGGTCTTATGGGCCGTGAGTAAGTATGTGCAATTCACGAAGGACTATGATTTATTGAAAAGGTGGTACTCCGTGATAAGGCGTGGGATTGAGTGGCTAGAGGTAAATAGGGAAATGACTGGTGATGAATCAGTAAAGGGGCTGCTACCACCGTCTTGGTCCGCTGAGGATACGGGGCCGATGGATCATCATTACTGGGACGACATGTGGGCCATCGCTGGACTTAGGGAGTTAAATAAGGTCCTTAGGGGCATTAACCATGAGGATCATGAGTGGATTGAGAAGCTACGTGGGGAGTTCACGGATGCCCTGATTAATTCCATAAACGTCGTTAGGGCAAGGCTTGGTATTGATTACATAGTGCCGGCTCCCGAGAGGGTTGCCGATTCAGCGATGACCAGGGCCATTGCCGTTGCATGGCCAACAATGGCACTACCACTCGATAATCCACTGGTTAAGAGGACACTCGAGGTCACTGAGGGACTTTACACACTAAATGGAGGCGTGGTTAATATCCATCAGTGGGGTACCTACGGTAGCTACCTAACAATGAACCTGGCTCACTCCTGGGCATTGCTTGGTGATAGGGGCCGTGTTGATAGGTATTTAACGTGGGTCATTGAGCATGTGTCACCAACCCATGGTTGGGCTGAGGGCAACTCGGTAATAACCGAGGGAGGTGGACAGGGCGATGCACCGCATGGTTGGGCTGCCGCTGACTTCATAATGCTTATCAGGGATCTCATAATAAATGACTCATTCGAAACACCAGTATTGCTCAAGGGAATGCCCACTGACTTATTAAGGCGGGGTATTACGGCAAGTAATGCATTAACGATATACGGCTTAGTGAGGAATGTGAGTGCGTCAATGAGTAACAGGGAGTTGGTGGTTAGTTACGATGGCCCGGGAAAACCCATCAGTGATGGTCAATACGAATTGTTAATTGACTCACCGGTAATTCCCAAGGAGGTTCATTGCGATGGTTGTAAGTACGATGTAGTATCAGAGGGTATTATTAGGATCACGCATAGCGGTAAATTCATAATTAAAATAACAAGTCCATAGATACTCCGCATTTTTAGAGAAATCTTTATTAGATTAACTATTGATGATATGGTGGGTTTCTTGGACTGGTTTGGACGTGATATAATAAGCGTGTTGGATTTCGGTAGGGAGGATTTTGAGGTATTATTCACTGAGGCATTGAACATGGAGAAATACGCTAAGTCCAGGCTTGATGTTCTGGGTGATAAAGTCCTTGCGTTGGCATTCTTTGAGCCTAGTACGAGGACTAGACTTAGTTTTGAAACAGCCATGCTTAGGCTCGGCGGCAGTGTAATCGGCTTCAGTGGTACTGAGGCTACGTCAATGGCTAAGGGCGAGAACCTGGCTGACACAATTAGGATGCTTGATGCCTACGCCAATGCCATAGTGATTAGGCATAGCCTTGAGGGGGCGGCTAAGTTTGCGGCGGGGATCGCTGAGTCACCGGTGATTAATGCAGGTGATGGTTCGCAGAACCACCCAACGCAGGCAATGCTTGATCTATACACGATTTGGCGGGAGTTTAAGGTAATTGATGGCTTATCAATTGGTATACTTGGTGATCTTAGGTATGCTAGGGTTGTTAATTCCCTGGTGCAGGCGCTATCATATTACAGGGTTAGGCTCCACCTTATATCGCCTGAACTCCTGAGGCCTAGGCAAGAGCTTGTCGAATTCATGGAATCGAGGGGTATGAAGTATGACTGGACTAATGATCCGTATAACGTAATTAATGATTTAGATGTGCTTTACGTGGTTAGGATTCAGAGGGAGAGGTTCCCAGACCCAATGGAGTATGAGAGGATCAGGGGTGCCTATAAGGTTAACCTTAAGTTAATTGAGAGGGGTAAACCGAACCTAGTAATTCTTCACCCGCTGCCTAGGATTGACGAGGTTGATTTTACTGTGGATAATACGCCGCAGGCCAGGTACTTCAAACAAGCAGGTTTTGGCGTACCACTACGTATGGCATTACTGAGGTTAGTGCTTGGTGGTGGGTCATGAGCGGCAAGAGTGAGTTGATAATTAGTAAGATTAGGAATGGTGTTGTGATTGATCATATACCAGCAGGTAGAGCATTACTGGTGCTTAGGTTATTGGGTATAAGTGGCCGTGATGGGTTTAGGGTTGCGTTGGTTATGAATGTGGAGAGTAGGAAGTTGGGTACTAAGGACATTGTTAAGATTGAGGGTAGGGAGTTAACTAAGGATGAGCTTAACCTAGTAGCCCTTGTTGCGCCGACGGCTACGGTGAACATGATCAGGGATTACGAGGTTGTAAGTAAGTTCAAGGTAACAATGCCCAACGTAATAGAGGGGTTACTGAAGTGCAAGAATCCGAAGTGCATTACCAATCAGCAGAGGGAACCCGTAAAGAGTAGGTTCCGCTTGGTATCAAGGGAGCCCCTTAAGCTTGTATGCGATTACTGCGGTACAATGCATGAATTAAGCGATATCGAGAAGTCCCTGGGCTTGGTGTAATGCCATGATTGATGAAGACTTGGTACTTAATCTTTATGGAATTGGTGCAATTAGGTTTGGTAGATTCAGATTAACCAGTGGTATTGAGAGTCCATTTTATATTGATCTAAGGGTTGCAATAACTCACCCAAGTATTTACAGGCGTATGGTTAAGTCCATGGCAGAGGCGCTATCGAGGCTTAATATCGACATCATCGCCGGTATAGAGACTGCAAGTATTCCGTGGGCTTCAATGATCGCCTATGAACTCGACAAGGGACTTGTATACGTTAGGAAGGATACTAAGGAGCACGGCACCGCCAAGCTCGTGGAGGGTGATTTGAGGCAGGGTATGAGGGTTGTCGTGGTTGATGATGTGGTCACCACGGGTAGTTCAATAATAAGGGCCATTAGGGCGATTAGGGGGCAGGGCGGTGATGTCGTTGCGGCTGTCGTGTTTATTGATAGGGAGCAAGGCGGGCTTGAGTCCGTAAGGAAGGAGGGCGTTTACGCGTTTTCCCTTGCCGGGATTACCGAGGTTATTGACTTCCTAGCTAAACGTGGGTTAATAAGTGATGATTTACGGAAATCAATAATTGATTACTTGGTGAAGGCACGTGGTACCACGGTTACTTAAACTACTTAATTATCTACCTCCTGAGTTCACTTATGAAGCATCCCACATACTTATTGAGAGTGGTGTTGTTGTTAATTATCATAGTTATGGCATTAAGATGCCCATTGAGATAAACGGTAGATTAATCAAGAACCCAATAGGACTTGGGGCAGGTATTGATAAGGATGGCTTCCTAACGCCTCAAATGGTGAGGACTGGGATTGGCTTTATAACGATTGGTTCAGTAACGCTCAAACCACGACCTGGCAATCCAAAGCCACGCATTGTTAAGTACCCTGGTTTAAGGGCGATGGTTAATGCCATGGGATTACCATCCAGGGGATTCCTTGATTTCCTGGATAGATTACCGGGATTAGTTAGAATGGCGCGAAGGCTCGGTGTATATGCCATAGTAAGTCTCGCAGGCTTCTCAATAGGTGAATTCCTATACATGCTTGATAGAATTAGGGCTTATGACATTGATGCAGTTGAGATCAACATAAGCAGTCCAACATACCATGGTTCATGGTTAACCAATAGTAACTACCTAGGCGATTTACTACGGCTTATTGATTCCTTTCCCAAGTTATTATTTGTCAAACTGCCCCTGGGTGCTGACATGGGTTTCTATAGGTGGATCGTGGGCATTGCCAATGAACGTGGTTATGGATTAACCATAGCCAATACACTGCCCATTAGGGAGTCCAGGATATCCGTAGGCTACGGGGGATTGAGCGGTTATCCAATATATCCACTGGTTAAGGCATTGATCATTAAGGCAAGGAAGTGGGGATTTATAAATCCAATAATTGGTCTTGGCGGTGTCATGCATGGTTGGCAAGTCCTTGATTTAATGAGGAGTGGCGCCAACCTGGTTGGTGTGGTTACGGCATTCAGCTACGAAGGCCCCTTTGCATTTAGTAGATTGCTTAGAGAATTGTCTATGGAGGTGAGCGAAAGACATTAATAAAATAACTTTTTTCATGGTTTAATGAACATTAATTATTGGGGTAGTGGCTACGGGGTACCGTTTAAGTATAGGCATGAGATTAGGGATATCGTTATAGCCCTTATTGCAATGACCATAGCATTTGCCCTACTTTTCGGCACATTAATGAGTCTGAGCGGGTTAATAGCCACATTCATAGCAGTACTAACCGGTTTCCTTGCGCATGAGTTAATGCATAGGGAGGTTGCCAGGAGGTTGGGTTACATAGCGTATTTTAAGGCTTGGTGGGTTGGGCTCCTACTCGCACTGGCAACCTCCATTTTTCATTTCATTATAGCCCTGCCTGGGGCTACGGTCATTGGACCCAAGGTGTGGGGCTATCCGTCACAAAAGGATGAGTTAAAGATAGCACTCGCCGGTCCGGCGACTAACATGGTATTCGCCGTGGTATTCCTGGCGCTTTGGTTAATGCTGCCAGGCTCATTATACTACTACGCGTACCTAATTTACGCCATTAATGCATGGCTTGGTTTCTTTAACCTAATACCGCTTGCCCTACCTGGCATGATGCTTGATGGCTTTAGGGTATTCCGGAGGGACGTTAGGGTATGGGCTCTGGCATTCATTATATCGATTGCATTATTAACACCGTACATACTAAGCCTCATTTAGTTAATGTAGTTAAGAATTATAACCTAGTAATGCTATTGGTATCACCGTGAAATTTAACCATGAGGTGATTAATGAGGACTCCAACATAGCCCTTGTGATCCTATGGGGTAGTATTGACCAGGTTAAGGAATTATTGGGGGACTCGATGAGGCTTGTGGGCATCATTGGTAATCTATATACGCCAATTGGCATTAATTACCTGATTAGTACATTGGCTAGGATGAATTGGATTGATACATTGATAGTGTATGGTATTGACTATAATGGCGTTGGTGAGAGGCTTATTCAATTTTTTAAAGATGGAGGACTTGACGTACTACTCGTAGATAGGGACGTTGCTGATAAAATTAGGTCCACAGTGAAGATAATAGACCTGAGGGATGCATTTAGGTCACGTGACATCAATACATTGGTAAGGGTTATCCATGAAAATTATAGACCGGGGCGTAGCCCAGTCAGGCCATTAATTAATGTTGAGATCAACGAACATGAGTATGATGATGGCTGGACTATACCATTAGTCGGCGGATTCATATATGAGAAGGATACCTACAGGTCCTGGGTCAAGCTTGTTGATTTAGTGCTGAATTACGGCTTTGATAAGGATGACTATAAGGAGTTAATATCACCATTAGTGGTTATAGACTCAATGGGCAAGCCACACCCATTCAGAAGGCTCAGTGAGTCTGGGCTCAGAGGCTTTGAGCCTCCCATTGAAGCTGTTAATACCGTAATTAAGAAACTAAGGGAGAATCCGCATTCAATGGCCGCTACCTATTATGGAGGTGATTACTTGGCCCAAGGAGTCATAAGTGGCGATTACTATAATCAATTTGTTTACCTGAGTAGCGTTGATGCATTCAATGACTGGTGTAGGCAATTGTACAGGTGGTGGTCATTGGCAAAGAGGATCGTTGAGACGTTGAACAGGGAGTTCAATGCCTGGTACAGCGTGGGCTCCATCGCCATAATACCATTCTCAGCCAGGATATACGCCAAGGACTTGGGTAGGGCTAGGGAATTCGTGAAGAGGAATACCAGCGTCTTCGGGGAATTCGTGGAGGATCCAAGGGGCAACTTCCTAATCACG
>DAJV01000098.1:0-1960 GCA_002496475.1 Vulcanisaeta sp. UBA163
ATAATCCTGACTCGGCTGCTTACCCCTATCACTCATGTAAATGACAAGTTTTATCGTCTTGATGTTATCGAGGATTGGCTTTATGAATGGTTCAAAGTCATCAATATTTATTATTAAAACACTAGGACTTGCAATACCCATTATATACATTATCTCATGCGGAGCGAGCCTAATGTTCACTGTAAATAAAGTGGAACCTATTGAGGGTATTGCATAGAATAAATCAACATACCTAAGGGTGTCCCATTCCATGACTGCTACCTTGGAGCCGAATTCCCACGGTTTACCCGGCTGTAAGCCTAGATCCATCAACGCCGCGGCAATTCTGCGAACCCTATCAGAAAATTGAGAAAAGGTTACCGAGACCCTGGAGCCATCAGGAGGTCGGTAAACAATCTCATTATTAGGAAATGCGTATGAGGCCCAGGTAAGTATCTTATCGACCGTTAATGGATAATCTCTAAACCCATTGATTTCCCCTTCCTTCTGTACCTGTTGCTTCTGTTCTTTTTCACCGCCTCCCCCAAGCCTTAATTTTTTCATAGTATTTTTCAATTGTAAAATCCCTTTTAAGTACTGGTATTAAATAATCTATATATAATATTATCAGATATTGCCATATTTTACTATAAGTGTACTTTATCATCCTAATTCACCCTAACATTTAATGCATATCAGCATGTTATTCCTTAACAGAATTATGGTAAATGCGATCCCACATTATGTTTTCTATTTCCCTTCCTTTCAATTAATTAAAAGACATTATTATTTTTACATGAAGTTATATCCATGCTTTACCTCTTGGGCAGGTACACATTACTTCCTGCGGCTAATTCCATGGTATCTATGAGAAGTTCTGTGAAAACAGGGTGCGAGAATACGAGTTCCTTTACCTCATCAAGAGTTAACTCCCTCTTAATGGCTATCACTGCCATGTTGACGATTTCCGACGCCCATGGCCCAATCATGTGAAAACCAACCATTCTCTTACTGGTCCTTTCCACAACAATCTTTGTCCAGCCATAAGGCTTATTATATGCAATGGCCCTATAATTTATGGCGTTCGGCATCTTAGTAACCATATACTTGGGGTCATCCTTGCTTGCCGTGATACCAACGGAGGCAATCTCAGGGTCTGAAAAAACAACCATGGGCACCAGGTTATAATCAATCTCTGAGTTCAGGCCAGCCGCGTTCTCCGCAGCCACAATACCCTGAACCTTAGCTACACTGGCCAACATGTACTTACCGGTCACGTCGCCAGCTGCGTAGATGCTTGGTACGTTGGTCCTAGAGTGTTTATCAACCATGATGGCGCCATTCCTGACCTCGACACCGGCACCTTCAAGGTTAAGTCCCTCGGTATTTGGCACCCTACCAACAGCGATCAAAACTTTATCAACCCCTATTGTCTCACCACTCGATAAACGAACAAGCCTATTATCAGGGTCTATCTCTGTTACGGATGTACTTACCTTAACGTCAATCCCATACATCTCCCTCATGATCCTATTGGCGAGATAATGACCTAATTCAGGGTCTTCAAATGTTGGTAATAGCCTATCCATGACCTCAACAATAGTAACCTTAGAACCAAGCTTGTGCAATAGCGTCCCTAACTCAACGCCTATAGCTCCACCACCTATGATCAATATACTATCGGGTATTGAATCAAGGGAGAAGAAATCATCACTAGTTATGACGAATCCCCTCCTTAATCCATCCTCCACGCCCCTTATTGGCGGTACCTTAGGTCTAGAGCCCGTCGCTATTAATATATTCCTAGCCTCAATCACTGAGTCGCCAACCTTAACTGAACCCTGTGAGACTAATCGAGCCTCGCCAAACAGCATCCTAATACCCCAACTCGGGAATACCCTAAACGTATACCACGCAATTATCTGGCTGATTAACTGATCCTTAGCCCTAAACATTGCCTTTACATCCAACTTCGTACTAG
>DAJV01000098.1:2097-2550 GCA_002496475.1 Vulcanisaeta sp. UBA163
GCATCAGCACCAGCTGTTCCAGAACCTATTACCACTAGGTCCCACTTTGTGGCCTCGGCCTCCCTGCCCGTGATCTCAGCGCTCATTGGAACCACCAAGTAATGACCTTAGTGTCATCTCCACGGATTTCCTAACAATAACTGTGCACTTCCTCCTTTGCTCAGGTGATACTAGGTCAAATTTTGGGTTTAGTTCCCTACAGTTTGGTGATCCGAACATATTCACAAATTGTTTGTAAATGCTCCTAACCTTATTATGAAGTTCGGCGTGGTATGCTATGAACGATTCGCTTGACTGTTTACCACTATTTTCCTCATCTATTTTCCTCTTCATGTAAATGCTCACGACGGCTACCGAGGCCCATAAAGCACCGCAAAGATGCCCAGAACCACTTAAACCACCGGCAAAGCCTATCGACGCCGCCAGTAGCTCGGGTGATGCCTTAATGTTCAG
>DAJV01000098.1:2581-11015 GCA_002496475.1 Vulcanisaeta sp. UBA163
GCTCTTTCCTTGGCATTTTTTATCAATTTCTCAAGTTCCTCACTCTCCATTAGCACCACCCCCTTCCCTCCTTACTCTCTCATTAAGTTCCTTGAGGAACTTGTCATATAAGTGCCCAATTACGGGTATGGAACTAAAGTCAACCCTATAGAATATGCTCGGCATTGGCGGATAAACAATGAAGTTGGTCTTGCTCTGCTCCTTAAGCGCATCAATAATATCACCTAATAGACTCGCCGGGGTTACAAAGAGCATTTCGTAATCCTCCACATGCCCAACAATCCTATCACCATAGCCGGGTAGCGCAAGCCTAGGTTTACCAGTGAGTAGGACTTCAGCGACGGCCGTGTCCGAACCAGCCTTACCACTGGCGCTTAGCGTAGCCTTCTCACCACTTATGTATACGTATGCAGTGACCAACTTCACCATTTGACCTGGAGTTCCGTAAATCATAACAACCTGGGGTTCATAGATAACGTTGTCCAAAGGCATCGTTAACAATGCCCTATACTTACCCACCGGCAGCCTTGGTAGGCTAGTGTCAAGTGCCTTACCCGCCTCCTTCGTCCTTGTGTAAAGACCATAACTGAGGCTACCATTGAGGAAATAGTCAGGCGGTTCGGCAAATCCAAATATTATTATTTCACCAGGGCATGCCATATCCTCTAACGTAGCTGCCATACCCATGCCGTAGTACCTAGCCGCAGCAGTCATTTGGCAAAACGTTAACTTTCTACGAAAATGCCTGAGAGGACGAAGTGCACTAATGCCAGCCTCGTCAGGGCTCCTATCTATTAATGCGACACCGACTGGTTTCGTCCTCAACCTAAGTATTTCCATCAAATCATTTGAATAACGTCTATACCTCTCAAGGACCTCCTGAGAACTTATGCCCATTAATAATCAATTATTTAATAATTTATAAGTAGCATAGTTACATAGTCTATATATTATTACGTTTAATAAACAAACCCATTAAATAATCATAATACCCCATACTACCTGCGCCTAATGCCTAGGATCTTCGACAGTAATAGGGATGCCTTGAACCTAGGTAATATCAAGCGTCATGTGAAGGTCGGGAGTGTTCGTCATAACATGATGATATAGTTAATACGGGATCCTAACTCACCACCAATATTTACTAGGTGCTAATAGACTATGAAGGGTTAAGGCCTACGTGCCCTAACCATGAAAACTGCATCACCTTACTCAACCAATTTTCCATTAATAATAAGCAAGGGTCTTTCCATTGTTTTAATGAGACTCCCTGTGGTATTTCCCAGGTTGAACACAACTACATATAATATATATAATAAAGGTTAAATATTTACCTGCTGTTTCTGCATGATATGCGTTCGGCGTTCTTTACGCCAGCTGTGATCTCAAGTCTTTTTGAGGCACACGTGGTATCAGAGGATGGGGTTCCAATAGCTGATCCCTTACGAGTGGGGGCAAGGGGTGGTGGAATGGCGCTTACGGCTGGTATTAGAACGTATGTAAAGGTTAAGCCCAAAAGCGGTCCTATATCCATTGAGGTAAGGATTAATGGTGAACCCAGCGATGCAAAGACCACGAGGACCGCCGTGTCAATGGTACTTGAGAGATTCGGCGTATTAGATGGAATACGCATAATAGTGTCGCATTGGCTTGATGTACCAACTGGCGCTGGTTTCGGAACAAGCGCATCAGGTGCAATGGGTGCAGCGCTCGCCCTATCCGCTGCGCTTGGAAGACCATTACCAATAGTGGAGGCCTCAAGGATGGCTCATGTAGCGGACGTACTCTCCTCAACGGGTTTAGGCACGGCTGAAGGGTTAGTGGCTGGCGGCATTGGGTTAGTGACTGAACCGGGCGCGCTCTGGATAGGCAGGTTTGAGCGAATTCCATTTAACCACTCACTTTACGTAGTTTCACTATACTTTGGCCCTATTGAAAAGTCGAGCATCTTAGGATCCCCAGATATATTGGAGCGTGTGAATAAGGCTGGAGCTGAGGCCATGCGCCGCATAATGAGTGATCCAAGACCCGAGGTCTTATTGCGTGAGGCTAGGCGATTCGCCGAATTGTCTGGGATTGGGGACCACGAATTACTCTCAATAGCTGATGAAATGACTGCCGCGGGAGCCATTGGCGCTACTCAGAATATGATTGGAAGGGCGGTGCACGCGGTTGTCCACAGGAAGCGTCTTTCTGCCGTGGTAAAGGTGGCATCGGAGTATGGCAATTCCTTAATAGTGTCCAGGATCTATGACGGAGGACCAAGGCCCCTAATAATAGGGTGAGGTGAACTTGATGCATGTTGCAAGGCCCAACAGGATTCAGTGGGGTATTGTTTTAGCCGCCTGGGCTGGGTGGCTCCTTGATGGGTACGTCTCAATAGCCTATGCCCTGGCTGCACCCATAATAAGCCCACTCTTTTTCCCAAGTCTCAACCCACTGGCAGGGCTTATAGCAACCTATCTAGGGTTCGCAGTCAATGGGGTTGCTAGACCGTTAGGAAGCGCCCTCTTTGGGAATTACCTAGGAGATAAGTTGGGGCGGAGGGCTATGTTGGTTATTACAATTATGGGCTTCTCTATCTTGGGCACATTGAGATCCATACTTCCTACCTATGCGCAAGCCAGTTTGTTAGCACCGACTTTACTATTTATAGTGCTTTTCGTGGAGGGCCTATTCGCTGGTGCCGAGTATGGTGGTGGTACAGCACTAAGTATGGAGTCCGTGCCGCCAGAGAAAAGGGGAATAATAGGATCCTTTGTCCAGAGTGGGTTTGGGACTGGTTATTTCATTGTGGCGTTAGTCTTCAGCGCCATTTCAACTTATTTCGGTTCCCTAATGCCTTCTGTGGGGTGGCGTGTTCTCTTTGCGACATCCATTATACCAGGGCTGATAGCTCTTGCCCTCAGGTACTTCATCCCAGAGTCACCAGTATTTGAGGATATGAAAAGGACTGGGCAGGTGGAGAAGGTGCCACTGGGTCGTCTCATAAAGGAGTCTGGGCGTGACCTCATGATGGCGCTCATGATAACCACAGGGCTTCTCGCCATAAATGAAATAACCTTCTCTCTCTACCCGGCTATTTTGACGAAATACGCCAACATTGGTGAGACTGAGATGGGCCTCATAGTGGCAATCGTGAACCTAATTTCCCTCTTCGGTGTCTGGTTCGGCGGATCACTACTTTCTTACCTGGTAAAAAGACGCAAACTAACGATTTTGACCTACACGATAGCATTCGCAATCATCATATATCCCACCTCCCTGGCCGTGCTGTATGGTGGCTGGGTAGGCGCACTGACCGGCGCCGGTGTACAGGCATTTGTTGAAGCCATGATCTTTGCCCCACTCCCAACATTCCTCTCCGAGGTCTTCAGCAAAAGGTATAGGGCGTCAGGTGCGGGTGTGGCATACAATGGTGGATTGATAGTGGGCTCCTTTGCAATACCAATTACGCTAGCCATTTCTAGTTATCTCGGGTTCCCAACTGCCTGGATATTGATGATGCTAATATGGACAGCATTCATACTAATCGGGACCTTACTCTCAAGGGAAACGTGGTCCCTAGAGGACCTCGTACTTAAATGACGCACCTCTCCCCGAAAGACTTCCTCTAATCACGTTAATCCCTCACCAACTACCCAAGGGAATACCACATCCTAGGCCTCCAGTTACCTCTTCCGATACGTACCCCTGGTGGTAAACCCCGGGTTATGCCACATGAAATACTTATAAAGCCCCGCATTACCCCGTGCTTGATGCCTAGGGTCTTCGACATCGGCAGGGTCTGCGTGAAGGTTGCCGGTAGGGAGGCTGGTAGGAAGTGCGTTATTGTGGATATTAAGGATGAGAACTTCGTAATAATAACTGGTCCCAAGTCCCTGACTGGTGTTAAGAGGAGGGCTGTTAATGTCAAGCATATTGAGCCAACGGAGTATAAAGTCAATATCAAGAAGGGAGCCAGTGATGAGGAGGTCATTAAAGCACTTGAGGAGGCTAACCTAGTTGACTACATGAAGCAGGTTATCAAGCCAAAGTTAACAATGGTATCCGCACAGTAGTAATCAGCCCGGTTCGATTTCCTCATCGATTCTTGTTCGAGGCTTACTCATCATCCAAAAGATTAGGATGCGGCAACCCTTTTAATCTTTAAAGGAACTCCTTGGCCTCGCCTGGGTCCTTTGCGTGTTCCACAGCTGCCCTCTCGTTTAATTCAACACCAAGGCCAGGTTTCTTTGGCGGTGTTATGTAGCCTTCCCTGATAATCATCCCCTCCTTAACCATGTCGGGCCACCAGGGTAAATCAATCGCATGCCACTCAATGGCTATGAAGTCCCCTATCGTGGCTGCCACGTGGGCGTTTGCCATTGTACCTATTGGGCTTGAGATGTTATGTATTGCAACTGGTACGTAGTACTCCTCGGCTAGGTAGGCTATCTTCTTCATCTCCAGTAAGCCACCGAGCCTCTGCACGTCTGGGTGTATTATGTCCACGGCTCCCTTGCCAATTAACTCCCTGAACTGTGAAAGCCTATACAACTTCTCGCCAGTGGCTATGGGTACAGGCGACTTGAGCCTAACCTCCCTCATGGCATCAATATTCTCGGGTGGTACTGGGTCCTCGAACCAGAGGACTTCGTACTTAGCCAACTCCCTTGCTATGGCTATCGCCGTAGGCACACTGAAGGCCCAGTGTCCATCAATCATTATATCAACATCATACTTAACAGCCTCCCTAACGCCACCTATGAATGACGTGACGAACTTAACAACCTTCATACCCACAGTCCTGTCGAACTCAGTCTCCATCATGTTCTCCGGCACATCAACATCAAACTTAATGTACCTAAACCCCATGCTCATGGCCTCCCTGGCCCTCTTCACATAATTCTCAACATTATAGGCAACCTCGGTACTGGCGAGCTCAACCCATCTCTTACCACCGGTCTCAGTAATACCGGCGCCAGCGTGTAGGTCAGCATAAACAGCAATTCTATCCCTAATCCTACCACCAAGCAATTCATAGATCGGTAAACCAGTTAATTTACCCTTCAAATCCCAGAGGGCGGTCTCCAGGCCGCTGATTGCGTTATTAACGACACCCCACTCGGAATTCGGTATGTGTTTCCTAACGAGCCTTAGTAGGTACTCGACATTAACCTCCCTACCCCTAATTAACTCCTCGGCTCTCCTCAGGACCTCCCTAATGCCTGGACCCCTGTGGCACTCGCCATATCCAACAAGACCATTACCAAGTTCAACCTTCACAATGGGCCACTCGAAATTACCCATAACCGTCAAAACCCTAACAGACCTAATGGTTGGTTCACTCATACCTATTCCCATGTATTAATGAAATTTAATAAGTATTTCAGGTAATAAAGCATTAATGGGTTTAATGCATAGTTGGTGAGTATGGTAAGTATAAATGTAATAGGTTTGGTGGATAACACGTACCTGAGGCCGTATGGTTCAACTGGGGATATCGAGGCCTTAATTGAGGATACGGCCAGGTATGGCGCATACTCAATAACAATAAACCCCGTATTTCTTCGATACGCCAGGGAGTACATGTCACGTAGGGGCTATGCCTTCAAGGTAGTTGCCGTTGTTGACTTCCCATTTGGCGCCGGCACCACGGAGACTAGGGTTGACACCATTAAACATTATTCGCAGTACGCAGACGAGCTTGATATCGTGGCCCCAATAGGCCTTGTGAAGTCCAGGCTTTGGGGTGAGGTTGAGCATGACATTAATACTGTGGTTGAGGCCGCCCATAGGTATGGTAAAATCATTAAGATCATTGTTGAGGACGCGTACACTACAATGGAGGAAAAACTCGAGCTATATAGAATAGTGATGCAGTCAAGTGCTGACTTCATTAAGACCAGTACTGGTTTTGAGGATAGAGAGTATGCTGAGAAGCTTGGTAATAAGGCTGGCGCTCAGATTGAGAGTGTTAGGTTAATGGCCGAGTTATCCAGGAAGTATAATCCAAGGATTGGGATTAAGGTTGCTGGCGGCGTGAGGACTTATCAGCAGATCCTTGAGTTAATGAGGGCGGCGGAGAGGGATCCTGATCCAATGAGATTCAGGGTAGGCACTAGCCACCTAGCGGGTATTATTGAGAGTATGGGGAGTGTTCATTAGATCGATAGCGAGAAAATTTATAAAATGAGTAAACTGCGGATCAACTGAATGTCGCAGGAAAACACTGAGAGGGCTGGTGAGGAGGTTCAGGGACAACAGCAGCCGCAGCCGGCGCAACAACCAGCGCCGCAACCAACGCAGTTACCTGAGATAAAGCCAACGCAGGTTAGTGGGGCTAGGAAGCTTAGGTGGGGTGTTGCCTATGTCTACTCCAGTTATAATAACACCATTATAATAATCACGGACTTAACCGGCGCCGAGACCGTTGCCAGGGTTAGCGGTGGGCAAGTGGTTAAGGCTGACAGGGATAAACCCAGTCCATACGCTGCAATGATGGCCGCGTACAAGGCCGCCCAAATAGTCATGAGCAGGGGTATAAATGCAGTGCACATAAAGGTTAAGGCACCCGGTGGCTACGGCCCTAAGACACCAGGCCCGGGTGCTGCAGCCGCCATTAGGGCCTTGGCTAGGGCTGGGTTGATTATCGGCCGCATTGAGGACGTGACGCCAATACCGACTGACACCATTAGGCCACCTGGAGGCAGGCGCGGTAGAAGGGTATAAGCCAGCATTGCCTTAATTCCCTAGGTATATTTGGATTTATTTATGTGCATTGCCGATGGGGTTCCTATGAATTGTGATGGTTCGATTACAGTGCTCATAGGCGGCAAGGAGTTAATGGACTCAGCAGAGTCAATATTGAGGGGTTTCTTTGGATCGTCCTATAGGTATGCAAGGGCTGTTGTTGATCATGGCGTTGGTTCAGTGGCGTTGGCAACAATAAATGGGTCAAACATTGGTGCCGCTGTTTATTACGGGGTTAGCGTTGGTTCCATTAAGTTATGCATTATTTACTACATAGCAGTTGTTAAGGGGTGTAGGGGCTTGGGTATTGGCAAGGTATTGATGAGTACCATCGAGGAGACCTGCGCCGACTCTGATGTCTACATTGCAACTACGTGGTTTGGTAATGAACCAGCCAATAGGCTCTACAAGTCGTTGGGTTACATTGGTTACACGTGGGGTGAGCTCAGGAGGCTCATTGGCAGGAGGGCCGTTGATAGGTTGCTCAGGGCTACCTGCGGTTATGATGATGACGTGGCCTACGTGAAGCCCGTCGTTAGTGACAGTGATGTATTGAGTACACTCAAGCGCGTTACTGAGGGGAGTGACGACGTTAATAGGCTTTGGCGCGAGACTTGCCTAGGAGTATGGTTGAGGTTCAGAAACGCCGTTCACTAGGCCTGGCTCTTCGTAGTCACACTTAGTTTTTTAAGTAATTACCATTTATTCCCTAGTGAGGAGTATGCCAAAGGGGAGGAAGAGAGTGGAGGAACAGCAGGAAGTTGAGGAGGAGAAGGAGGAATCCATTGAGGAAACAGAGGACACTGGTGAGGAGGAGGGTGGTAGGGAAGGCGTTGGTACTGTCGTCACTGCAACCGTCAGTGGTGGTTACCCAGTCATTGATGTTGAGGAGATTGAGGGTGTTGGCAGGGTCACGGCACAGAAGCTTAGGGAGGCTGGTTACAACACGGCTAGGGACGTGGCCTTCGCAAGCGTTAAGGAACTGGCCGATATACTTGGTAGTGAGGATAGGGCTAAGCAAATCATTGCGTCTGCGCAGAAGCTCATTGGCTTAACACCATTCATAACCGCCTACGAGCTTTACGAAAAGAGGAGGGGCATTAAGAGGATTAGCACTGGCGTTAGGGCACTGGATGAACTACTTGGTGGTGGCATTGAGACCAAGGCCATTACGGAGCTGGTTGGTGAATTCGGCAGTGGTAAGACACAACTCTGTCATCAGTTGAGCATCATGGTCCAATTACCCGAGGATAAGGGTGGCCTGAAGGCCAAGGCTTTATACGTTGATACCGAGAATACCTTCAGGCCCGAGAGGATCATGCAGATAGCTAAGTACAGGGGCTTAGACCCGCAGGAGGCCCTTAGGAATATTCTCTATGCCAGGGCCTACAATAGTGATCACCAAATGATGATTGTTGAGGAAAGCAAGAAAATTATTGAGAAGGAGAACATTGGCCTAATAGTAATTGACTCATTAGTGGCCCACTTCAGAAGTGAGTACCCAGGCAGGGAGAACCTAGCCGAGAGACAGCAGAAGCTCAACCACCACATAGCCCAACTACTCAGGATAGCCGACATATACAACGCAGCCGTAGTAGTGACCAATCAAGTGGTTGCACAGCCGGACGTATTCTTCGGAAACCCACTAAAGCCAGCCGGCGGTAACGTAATTGCCCATGGAGCAACCTACAGGGTTTGG
>DAJV01000098.1:11046-11341 GCA_002496475.1 Vulcanisaeta sp. UBA163
CACCCCGAGAGGGAGGTCACGTTTAGGATAACGGAGGAGGGAGTTGTCGATTAAAATAAAAATAATCACTAACCCTGGTGCTACGTGATTGCCTGTGTTAAAAATTATTTAAAATTCTCAAGCATGAGACTATCTTGATGAGGTTCATCAGGGT
The DNA here is from genome assembly GCA_002496475.1 of Vulcanisaeta sp. UBA163. GTDB lineage: Archaea > Thermoproteota > Thermoprotei > Thermoproteales > Thermocladiaceae > Vulcanisaeta. The sequence goes on from DAJV01000098.1 coordinate 11,201, forward strand.
TAGGGCCGGTATATTCAATCCGACAGTGCCTGATAAGGTAATAGAGGTTGATGGTATTATTGATGCTGGCGCGATATACACGGTAATACGTAGAGGCATACTTAAGGAGCTCGACATAAAACCAAGTAGTAGGAGGTTCAG
>DAJV01000099.1 GCA_002496475.1 Vulcanisaeta sp. UBA163
CTCTCAGTCCTCCAAGAACCAGTGAAGTTCCTACGCGCATTGCCTGGCTCAACAACAGTGCCGCCAATTGGTAAGTCCTTCCAGGTTAATTGTTTCATCATAGCACGACTACCTCAGCTACTTTATAAGCCTCTTCCAGTGCCTCTACGTTTGACTTACCGAGTCTCTTACCGAAGGTCTCCAGGACTAAATCCTTAACAGTGTCCACATCAACTAGGTCAAGCACCTTAAGCAGTGCACCAAGCATTGTGGTATTCACTATTGGTTTACCCAAGTGTTTCGTGGATATCTCATAGGCATTGACGTAAATTACCTTACCACTGAACTTACCCACGGATTGCTTGGCATCGTCAATGCTCAATGCATTGAGCACTATGTAGCTCTTGGTTATCGCAGGTATGTTAAAGACGCTCAGCAGTCTGGTATCAAAAACAACGGAGATGTCTGGTTTCTCAATGGGTTCCCTGGCAAGCACTAGTTCCCTGGATAGCTTAACATAGGCCCTAACCGGTGCACCCCTACGCTCCGCGCCATACTCAGGAAAGGCACTTGCGAATAAACCACGCCTAATTGCTGCCTGGGCAATTATTTGCGCCGCTGTCACAGCACCCTGACCTCCCCTGCCGAAGAATGTTATTTCTATCATTGAATCACCCATTCTCGGTCAATATCTCGTTATAGAGCTCTTTTATAAACCCTTTATTCTATATTCCCATAAATAAGGCATTGAGAATAACTACTTAAAAATAGGATTTGCCCCCTGCATGCATTCACGCCATTGATGCGTAGGCCCAGCGGCCCGGTTTTAGCCGGGTCGTTGAGTTCGTACCAATGGCGTGAATGCAAGGCAGGTATGGGCTCTATTTTAGTCCTTAACTATTTTATTAAAATAGATTTTTGTAAAGTAGTCCTTGAGTATTACTTACCCCTTTATGGGATTTTTGCGTGGTTTTAATTACAAATATTAATAAAGGGTGTGTTTTAACGGTGTAGTCAGGTCATGAGTAGAGTAGTGCGTACCACGGTTGATGAGGATTTATCCTTAGATCTTTTTTCTAGGGCCAGGTACCTTATTTTGGTTATGGATGGCGAGGCTATTCATAGGGAGGCTAATCGAGCCCTAAATTCCGTTGACAGGGGGCCTATGGTTACAATGCTGAGGAGGATTGATGTTGAGGTTTATGTTATGGTTGTTTATTCAAGTTTTCTGGCGGTGAAGGATGGGTTTATGGAGGTGGTTTTCCGTGAGTAGTGACCTTGATTTCTACGTTAATTCCCAATACACATTATTCGGGATACCAGGGTGTGGTTCTGGGATTCCTATACTTGGTGTGCCGGTTGAAGATACGGTTAGTTTTAGACCGGGTACGAGGTTTGCGCCAGGTGTTATTCGTTCCTGGAGTCAGTACTTTGAGTTCACGCCTACGGAAGACTTGGGCATTGATGTGCTTAGTAAGGCCTGCGACTTGGGTGACTTAATCCCACTCCAGGGCGCTGTAAATGCGAACGTGGAAAGAATTAGGTCTGTCGTTAAGGAGATCATTGGTAGGTGGGGCAGGGTAGTTAGTATTGGAGGTGAGCATACACTAAGCCTTGGCATTGCTAAGGCGGTAAATGACTCTCAGGGTTCATACGGCATTTATGTGCATGTTGATGCGCACATGGATTCAAGGAAGGAGTGGCCAGTGGGTCAGTCCTTGTCGCATGCCACGTTTGTAAGGCACATTGTTAATTCAGTTGATCCCCAGTTATTGCTATTTCTTGGCCCTAGGGTTTATGACAAGGAAGAGATCTCCTTTGTGAGGGATCTCGATAACTCCATGCTTTTGTTGACAAGGGATGTTAAGCTTATGGGGAGTTATGAGCTAAGGAGGATAATAGGGGACTCACTTAGTAGCTACCCTGGGCCTATTCATTTAAGTATTGACGTCGACGTTCTTGACCCATCGATAATGCCTGGCGTTGGAAATCCGGAGGGCTTTGGGCTTAATTATGGCGAGCTCTTGAGGATCATTAGGGCTGTCCTTGATTACGGTGGTTCCAGGGTTAAGGCCGTGGACCTTGTTGAGTATTCGCCACCCAATGACCCAGGTTTAATGTCTCTGCCTACAATGGTTAGGCTGATCCTTGATGTGCTTAATTATTTATGAAAATTATTTAAATATGTCTAGTAATTACCGTGTTGAATGAACCTCGAGAAATTCATGGAATTAATGAACGAAAATGGATTCTTCTACCCCAGTTTTGAGATCTATAGGAGTAAGGCTGAGGTCGGTGGCTTCTATGACTATGGACCACTGGGTGTGGAATTCAAGAGGAATATAATTGAGAAGTGGCGCAGGATCTTCATTTATCCATACCAGGAATTCATAGTCGAGATAGAGACACCAATTGTTATGCCAAGGATTGTCTTTGAGGCCAGTGGGCATCTTGAGCACTTCACCGATTCAATAGTTGAGTGCACTAAGTGCGGTCGTAGGTTCAGGGCTGATCACTTGATTGAGGAGGAACTTGGTAAGAGGGGTATTTCTGTAAAGACTGAGGGATTGAGCCTTGAGGAACTTGATGGATTGATTAGGAAGTACGATATTAAGTGCCCCATCTGTGGCGGTGAATTAGGCAGCGTTAAGCCATTCAATTTGTTGTTTCAAACCACAATAGGTCCTTATAGCGACAACATTGGTTACCTAAGGCCTGAAACTGCCCAGGGAATGTTCGTGTCATTCCCAAAGGTATTCAACCTAGTGGGTAGGAGGTTACCGCTTGGTATAGCCCAGGTTGGTAAGGTCGGTAGGAATGAGATATCCCCTAGGCAGGGCTTGATTAGGCTTAGGGAGTTCACGCAGATGGAGATTGAGTTCTTCTTCGATCCGGAAAACGCCAAGTGCCCGTACTTTGACGAACTCGATGTTAAGTTAAGGATAATACCAGAGAGGGATATCGCGACTGGTATTAAGGAGCCCCGGGAGTTCAGGCCAAGGGAGGCTGTTGAGAATGGTGTTGTACCTAATGAGTGGATGGCCTTCTTCATGGGTTTGGCTACAATATACATGAATGAACTTGGCATACCTCTTGATCATCAGTACTTCCTAGCCAAACTACCTGAGGAGAGGGCTCATTACTCGGCGGCCAGCTTTGACCAGATGGTTTATAGCGAGAGGTTTGGTTGGGTTGAGGTTAGCGGCCATGCATACAGGACTGACTACGACCTCAGTAGGCACGCGAAATACAGTGGTTATGACATGACTGCTGACAGGAGGTTAACCACGCCAAAGGAGGTTATTGAGGCCAGGGTTTATCCAAATCCGCAGAGGATTAGGGAGGTTTTCGGCAATGAAATGCCTAGGGTTATGCAGGCCATTGGTAAAGTTGACCCTAAATGGTTAATTAATGAGTTCAATAGTAAAGGCAAGGCGGTTATTAATGGCTACACAATAACCAGTGACATGGTTTTCATTAGGGAGGAGAAGAGAAAGGTTCATGTTGAGAGGTTTATTCCGCATGATATTGAGCCATCCTTTGGTGTTGATAGGATCGTCTACGTTGCCCTGGAGCACGCTTATACTGAGGTTGATGGTAAACCATTACTCAGGTTACCGACTGATCTTGCGCCGATTAAGGTTGCCGTGCTACCAATAATAAGGAAGCAGGAATATGTAGGTATTGGCAGGAGTATATATAAGGAATTATCAATGTCTGGTATTAGGGCTGTTTATGACGACAACGACACAATAGGAAGTAGGTATGCTAAGTATGACTCGATTGGTGTGCCATTCGCGATAACCATAGATGACAAAACGCCTGTTGACAATACGGTTACAGTAAGGGATAGAGATACAAAGGCCCAGGTCAGGGTTAACACTAATGACATTGTTAGGGTAATAGCAGAGGCAATATTGAAGAGGCAATCGGTGAACGACATAGCCAGGTTAATGGGGCTTCAGGTAATCGTTAGGTAATGAATTAGATAAGCTTATAAAACCAAGCCTTATTACCACTGTTAATGGCGAAGAGGGGTGGTGCACGTCAGGTAGGTGTTAGTTGGCGTTTCCATAGGTCGCCTGGAATATTCATGAATAGCCTAGTTCCTGTTGCGGATAATAGTGGCGCTAAGCTTGTTAGGGTAATTGGTGTAATTGGGCATATAGCAAAACCTATTCATAGGGAGGTTCCTGGCGCCTCGGTGGGTGATATGGTGGTTGTCAGTGTAGTCGAGGGCAAGCCAGAGGTTAGGAAGCAAATACTTAGGGCCATCGTTATTAGGCAGAGAAAACCATATAGGAGACCCGATGGTACCTGGATAACCTTTGAGGATAATGCAGTGGTGATTACTGATGAGAATGGCGCACCAAAGGGTAGTGAAATACATGGTCCAGTGGCTATGGAGGCCGCGCTAAGGTGGCCAGGTATATCTAATTTAGCAACGATAATAATTTAAGGACGAACCTAATACATTATCAAGTCTTCTTCTGAAGGACTATCCTGAGTACGTTTGCCTTTGCCTCTTCAGACACAACTTCATAATCATACTGCGCAACGAATCCCCTAATGAATGACGTAAGTGCTTTATTGCCAATATCAGTGGCTCCACTGGGTCCTATTGCCATTAATTCAATCGTGTTCGGTCCCAATTTTTTAACCTCAACATGTCTAACGGCTAATAGTCTACTAATTCTCGAGATAGCCTCAAGGAGTCCTTCAAGGTCTTCGAATTCCATTCCGACCAATGTACCGACTTGATGACCATACTTCTCGTAGATATTCCATAACTCGCTTAGGGCTTTACTTGCGCTTTCCCTAATGTTACTCGGTATATCATTATTTCTGGAAAAATCAACCAATAAGGATGTCATGTAGGAGCAAACTTCTTCAATGAGTTTCATGGGCATTGGTATTACGTCCATGGAACTAAGCACCTTATATAGTCTCCAGAAGTAAACCAAATCCGATGGCTCAAAACCATCTTTAATTAACTCAGTGGTTAACCTAAGTCCCTCGCCGGCGACATGAAATAGGGTCCTTCCCCTAGACTTGGCGGCGCGTGATAGGTCGGAGGCTATGTTCTTAGGAACCATTATGGTTGTCCTTGAGTAGGTTTCCTCCGTCCCTTGTTCCGTGTTATCCTTAGTCATAAGCACTCAACTATTTATGTGAATATATTAGAATACTTATAAGCCTTATTGCACACAATTTATGGCACTAACGTGGAATATATTACGGTGAAATTAAAGCGTAATGGCGCCCTCAAGCCTATACCTCTCCCTAGCCAACCTGAATAACCTCCTCCAGAGGAAAACACTCAGCAGGATCACATTTATGCCGAGTATTAGACTCATGGCCTCAAGTCCAACTATGTTGCCTATCGCCGTGTAATAATCCATTAGGGCAGCATATCCATTAACCATATAGACATGCCCATTAAGTCCCTGTACATACTCAGCTACCTCAAGTCCTCCCCATGTAGAGCCCACTGTACTTGCTAAACCCGTTATTGTGGCAGGCATGGCACCCGGAATAGCCAACCTTCTAAGCCTCTGCCAGGTACCTAACCTCAGGTTCTCAGCCACGTCCCACAGGCTCCTGGGGATAGTCTTCATACCCACATACATGTTATAAATCACGTACCAAGCAGTACTTAGGTAGGCAACAATGAACACTAATATTTCAAGTGAAATATGTAAACCAAGGCTCATGGCTAAATATGTTATGAAGGGTACGGCAATCAACGGTAGGTAAGCCGACACGGGTATTGACGCTAGATCCTCGAGTATCGGCAATAAAATCGCCTCAACCCTCCTGTGCATTACCATCAGGTAATTAACAGGGATAGCCGTCAAAATCGCCGTAACTGTGACCAGAACAACCCTCAACCAATCAAGCCCGAGGTAATAAAGATAAAGTAAACCGTATGTATATAAATTATTCATGATGGGAATCCAGGTGGTTTCCCAGGAATCATAAATTGAGTAAGCGATTAAACCAATAATTAGAGCAGTAATACCCATGCCAAAATATCTCTCGGATTGAGTTACAATGTTTCTAGGCCTGGGTCTTATCAGTAACCTATGCCTAACTGCATAGCTCGAGGCTTTAATAAATATGGGCATTATGGCATCCTCAACAGCCGCGACCCTCCTTAAATACCTCATATTCCTGGCTGCCAAGGACCTAACACGACTGGTGATCATGGGCCTCCTGACCCTAGTCCTCATTGCTTCCATGAATGGGTCATAACTATACTTAACCGCCCAATCCACAAATGGCCTAAGTACTCCAAATAATACTGCGGTTACCACAACCACCAACACCCCAAGCCCAGTGAATGCCGCTGTCCACTCACTCTTGCTTGTCCATGACGCAATGAGCGCCCCTATCCCGAAAACCGAGTATTGTGTTGTACCTAGGGTAACCACTTCGCTGACTACTATGTAGAACAATGCATCGGCAAAGCTGACTAAAACGTTACCGGCAACCCTAGGCATCGTAACAGGTATGTATAGATACCTAAACTTACTCCAGAAACCTAGGCCCAGCATTTCTGTAGCGTCCTCAAGTGATTGGGGTGCCGTCTTAATGGCCTCATACTCACCAACCCATATATTCCAGACAACTGCCGTGAAAACGAGAAAGTCCACAGCTAACTCAGTACCTATGTAACCACCTATTGACTTAACGAAGAATACCAGGACTATTGGAAAGAAGGTTATGACTGGGACGGACTCAAGGGTCTGCGTTAACGACAGGAATACCCTCTCAAAAAGTCCACTCTTTGCAGCCGCATAACCAAAAAACCAACCAAGCACTATGCTCAGTATTATCGTGAGAGCAACCCTACCGAGTGTTGCAAATGTCGCTAGAAATGCCAACAATACTATTGACCATAGGATCATGTTCATCCCCTATACCTTGAGGCTTATGGATAGTAATGAGTATAGTCTATCCAGGTAATCCTGAAATTCCACATCCCTAGTATTCCTGGGCCTTGGTAGTCGTATCTCCACCTCAGCTATAATACTTGCCGGCCTACCACCGAGTATTATGACCTTGTCGCTTAGTTCCACGACTTCTTCTAAGTTGTGGCTCACCATCACGATTGCCTTCACGGTAGACTCCTCGTTAAACACCATGTTGTATATTTCAGCCCTCAAACCCTCGGCCGTTATTGCATCAAGGTTTGCAAAGGGCTCATCCATCAGTAAAACCACTGGCTGGGCAGCTAACGCCCTGGCTATGGCAACCCTCTGCTTCATTCCACCACTCAGCTCCCTCGGGTAGTAATCCTCAAATCCACTGAGGCCAACGAGCTCAAGGTACTTCCTAGCAATTTCCCTCCTAACCTCCTTACTGAGATCCCTCCTATGAAACAATGCTAATTCCACGTTCTCAAGTGCCGTTAACCAGGGATAGAGCGCAAAGTCTTGAAATATCATTGCAAGCTTGGGCGTTGGCCCTCTGACCTCCTCACCCATAAGCATGACTTTACCACCGTCGGGTTTCCTTAGGCCAGCTATTATCTTAAGCAGGGTTGTTTTTCCCGTGCCAGTGGGCGCGACAATTGATACAAATTCCTGGGAGTAAACCCTGAAGTTCACGTCCTTGAGTACAGGTATGGGACCCTTCTCAGTCTTATAACTATAATTAACATCAATAACCTCAAGAACAATTTCCTTCATGGTTGCAATGGTCCCACCGACTGGCGATTAAGGAATTACTTAAAAAACTTATTCTGTGGAAACAGCACCATACTTAATCACATTAACTCACTAACACCTGCACCTTTAATACGGAACTCCCTATACGATTCCTGGAAGTAGGTTTTGGGCATATTGCCAAGTTCCTTATTAAGCAGCCTGGTCTCAATTAATCGAATCAGGTGGGCAAGTCTAAACTTACCAAATATCAATGTCTCATTGGCAATATCAATAACATCCCTTAACCTATCCACATCCATAATCAACTTACCATCGATGATTATGGGAACCTCAAAGCGATCCTCACCCTGAACCTCAACCACAACACCATCACGAGTAACCGAGTAAATACCACTATGCTTAAAACCAGCATCCCTTGCAATCCTTAGCATTTTTAGTGCGCCACTTAAATCCCTAGCAACGAAATGCATTATTGGCGCCCTAACGAGAAGCCATGCATCACCATCACTAATCCCATTAATAATATTAATAACCTCACCATACGTAACCGGCCTATGCCACTTAACAAGGAATTTAAAGAGCCCAGAGCCCTTTGAGTAGCTTAACCGTGGAGCCCTGGCCAGGGCAATCCTACCACTACAACTACTTGTTGTATAGTAATTATTCAGTGACTTATTGAAGGTGAGCAGGAAGTCATAAATATCAAAGTCAACCCTATGCTGACTACCCTCATCAATCAACCTCCTAATGAATACCGCCTTACGTGCATCGAAGTTCGTCCTTGTCATTCCACCAATACCTCATTAACAATAGGTATTAATTTAAAATACTTTACATTGCTCATGAGTAGACTATCTTAAAATAGGCGCATAAAAGCGTTGCCTCATTGATGAGAATCGGTTTAGTAATATTGATAATAATCTCACTACTGGTGGGTATGGCAATAGGGTACTTAATATCAATAATTCACCCAGCCGTACATAAAACCAAGGCAGTGACCCCGCAAACCCTCAGCATCATAACCGCCTCACTCTATGCGCAATTATTCAGGGATGCCGGTAAGGAATTGGGAATTAACGTGGCCGTGACTGGAATGGGATCCGTGCAAGCGGCTAGACAGGTCACTCTTAACCCGAGTGGTTACTCAATATATGCGAGCATAGATCCGTATATATTGACGTCACTGCTCTACCCAAACAACATAACCAGT
>DAJV01000104.1 GCA_002496475.1 Vulcanisaeta sp. UBA163
CATATTCGTATTGACTGGGTACTACGGCTTTTGGACACTAAAGCAGGTGTTTTATGGGCAACCCAGGGGTAATTATCATAAGGTTAATGTTGATCCTAAGCTCGTGATTCCACTATACGTGCTTGGCCTGGCTGCAATAATACTTTTATTCCCACCAGCATCCACATACCTCGTGCATTCAGTATTAATGGGTATTGGCATGATAAGGGGGTGATGGGCATGCTCGCAAACCTACTTGGTGAACTAATGGGATTGATGCTGTTATCGCCTATAGTGCTTGCAGCACCAATAGCTATTTACTGGCTATTCAACCAGGACCCAAGGAAGGCAAGGCCGTTGGCATACTTATCCGTTATTGGCCTTGGGATCTCCGCAATTATAGCCACATACATAGAGTATATTGAGGTCGTAATTTCATGGAAGAGTATAGCCTATAGCATGCCTTGGATGACCGTGTTTAGTCTTGGCAATAACTTCACCATATACGTTTCCTTCATCGCCAACTTTCTCAGTAGCAACATGGGTTTAATAACTGCCTGGCTAGCCTTCATAATCGGTATTTACAGCCTTGATTACCTAGCCAAGGACTATAGGCTTGGTTGGTTCTGGTTCTTCTACAATCTCTTTGCTGCATCCATGTTACTCACCGTGTATGCCAACGACCTATTATTCATGTACATTGGGTGGGAGGGGCTTGGATTTAGTTCATGGGCATTAATAGGACATTGGTATAAGGATGATGATGAACTATCCTACGTTGGTAGATTCGGCGAGAAATTAATTCTTGATAAACCGGCTTGGACTACGCCGTCCTACGCGGCGTATAGGGCCATAGCTACGATAAGGTTTGGTGATATACCTATGCTCGGTGCAATAGCCGCAATAGGCATATTGGGTGGTTCCCTGATATTGACACCGGTAAGTGGTGTTACAGCCATAGACTGGCCACACGTGATCTCGACACTTGGCATTGGCGGTACCGTTGCCCTATTACTGGCGTTCATGCTTGGTCCATACACCAAGAGTGCCCAGGTTCCATTCAATGATTGGTTGCTCACGGCAATGACGGGCCCAACATCAGTCTCTGCATTACTTCACTCAGCAACTATGGTCGCTGCTGGCGCCTACATATTTATGAGATTAACTGAATCCCTCTACGCAGCCGGCGTCATTACTTACCCAGGCATTGAGATTATGTATTTGGTAACAGTTTATGTTGGGCTCCTAACGGCTCTACTGGGTGCATTATTTGCCATGATGATAGATGAGAGGAAGGTTATACTGGCGGGATCCACAATGTCTTCATTGGGCTTCATGATGGGCGTAACCGCACTAGCGCCGTTCCTACCGCAGCAATTTGCAACTATTAGCATTGGATACTACGTAATACCTTTGGCGGTTTTGGTGGCATTTTCGTACCTAATAGTACATGCATTATCGAAGGCAACCCTATTCCTGGTAAGCGGTCACTTAATACATGTAACACACACTAGATTCAATACGGGTAACCTAGAACTCGGTAAGAGTATGAAGCCTGCCTTCTACGCAACATTAGCCGCAGCAATAACCCTTGGCGGTGTTCCACCATTAGCTGGTTATTGGGTTCATGCTGCAATGGACGAGGCAGTTACAGAGACTATTTCTGTAGCTGGTTATGGCGCATATATATTAATGATATTAACGAGCCTTGCCTACGTTGCCTTCCTAGCCAGATTCACGTCTCTGAACTTCATAAAGGGTGAACCTCCGCATGCTCATGAGGAGCATGGGAAGTATCCATTAATGGTTGCTGCCTATACAATAACTGGTACTGCGGCTTTAGCGGCATTGGCATTACCATTTACGATAACACCCTCCATTTTCATACATGCTGGTTTTGATAGTATAGTAATAGCCATTGGCATTGTTCTATGGATAATATTTGCAATAGCATTGATAAAGCCTAGGGTGGGTAACCTTGGAATAATCACAAGGATCTTTGAAAGGAGATACTACATTCAAGTCTTCATGGATGTGGTGCTGGCGGGCTTCGGCTTCATACTAACACTTGCCGCATTTTACATATACAGGGGTATTGATGCATTCTTTAACTTCATAATACCTAATGCAACGATAGTACTATCGAGGCACATAAGGTCTATACAGAGGGGCTACCTAAGGACCTACCTTGAAATGCTACTCGTAACACTAGCTGTAGCTATATTAATAATACTAATAATAATTGCATTGCTTTAGGTTTAAATTTTAAACCTAGTAACCAAGGGGTTAATATTTATTTCTTAATTACCTGCTTTAGGTATTCATTCTTTACATGAAGTATTAATTTAGGTAAGTCAATACCCATTGGACAAACATCCTTGCAATTACCTGAGTGAGTACATAACATGGCTGCTGGTCCAGCCTCCTTTATACCCCTAGTCACTGCCGTCCATGGAATGCCCATTGGCCCTGTATAGGGTGGCTTACCAAACCTAGGCCCGATGGCCCAGTAGGTTGGGCAGTGCATGCTGCATCGACCACACCTTACACATAGCAGTATCTCCCAAAGTACAGGATCTTTCGCCGCTTTCCTTCTTCCGTTATCAACGAGGACCATGTAAAACTCCTTAGGTCCCTGGGCAGGTGAGACTCTGAACATCTCAACATCTGCCGTGCTACTTGGCCCTGCCGTCAAATTCACGTAGGTTGGTGGGTAAAGCCCAGCATACGCTGATTGCACGAGTGTCTCTATCATCGCGTAGTAAAGTGTGGGCACGATTTTTTCAACACCATCATACACAATGTGCACTGGAGGCAATACGCTTGTCATTCTTATGTTACCCTCGTTTTCAACAAGTAGTACTGCACCTGTGTCGGCCGCTATGGCATTCGCCCCAGTAATACCCACATTAGCCTTGAGGAACTTATCCCTGAGGAACTCCCTAGCCCTTTGCGCAATGGCAACCGGGTCTGGTGATACATCTACCCCAAGCTTCTCCTTCATTACCTCGGCGATCCTCTCCTTAGTCATGTGTAGGGCCGGCGCAAGTATGTGGCTTGGTTCCTCATTAGCCACTTGCACCAGGAACTCCCCAAGGTCAGTCTCCCAAACCTCATTACCCAGTTTCCCCAGGTATGACCTAAGCCCCGTCTCCGTAGCCACGTTATTCTTACTCATAACAATGACCTTGCCATTACCCACTATTTTCCCCACGATTTCCCTAGCCTCATCAGGCGTTTCAGCAAGGTAAAACCTACCACCTATTCCTTCCACGGACTTTCTAGTAAGGTCTATATAATAATCAAAGTTCCTAATTACCTCCTCCTTTGCTTTCCTAAGGTCCTTTGCGAGATCCAGCAGGTATGGGTGCTTCTTTAGTATTTCAAAAACTGATACGTTGGCTAGCTTCGCCCTACTTATCGCAACATCCCAATTCGGTGGTGCTGAGGACTCCATATTAATATGCATAATTTAATTCATGTATTTAAATATGAAATCTAACCACAATGTATCTACTAGCCATACTTTCTATGCCACAACCTCATTACTTCATCTTCAACGAACCTATTAACCTCATTAACCGTCCTGCCGTCCTTAACAACCTCAACGCAGGGCATGCCCTCCATCACCTCACCAATTATTGAGTAATTAATACCCAGTTTGCTCAATTTAGTACCTACAATATGCATGCGCTCTCTTGATATTGTAGCCACTAGGGTACCTGAACTGAGTGATGCAAGTGGATCGATATTTAAAGCACTAAATATTTGCCGTGTTTCAGGATGAATGGGCACTCTATCGATGTCAATCCTTAACCTAACATTACTAGCCTCGGCAATTTCAAGCAAGCCCTGGAGTAGACCACCCTCTGTTGGATCATGCATTGCATTAGCAAGATCAGCGATCTCAAGGGCCTCCTTAACAATACTCACATCCTTAATAAACCCCTTCGCCTTGCTAATAACCTCCCTAGGTACGCCCTTGTTCATTAACTCATTCTTGAAGTCGCTGGCCAAGACCGCAGTGCCCTCCAGGGCTATGTACTTGGTCATAAGCACTAAATCACCGGGTTTAGCCCCCGAGGTTGTTACATAGTGGTCGCCAATACCCATGGCTGTTGTTGATACAATGACCCTATCAATGCCCGGTGTGATTTCCGTGTGCCCACCAATTAATGAACCGCCTAATTCCGTTAAAGCCCTATTGACATCAGTCATTATTCTCTCGATACCATCCTCACTAGTGCCGTGGGGTAGCAATAACGTTAGTAGAAACCACCTCGGTTTGATGCCTCTAACGGCTATGTCGTTCGCCACGATGTTTATTGCCAACCAGCCAATATCCTCAACTGCACCTGTTATTGGATCCGTGTGTATCGCCATGTACCCATTGCCAACCCTAATTATGGCTGCATCCTCACCCACCCTAGGGCCCACGATAACGTCATGATCCTCAACACCCAAGTTCGTAAAGACAACCCTCCTTAACGCCTCATTACTCAACTTAACCATTAAGAACCAAACCTACTTGATCTATATTAAAGTCATTAATTATGGCGGGAAAGGCTTATTACAACAATAATCATGCTGTTAAACCGTGGTAACTTCACGTGAAATATACGAAAGAGCCCTTGAGGCATTGAGGATTATTAAGGATGCACAATCGAAGGGTCTTATACATAGGACTCCATTAATCAGGTCAGAAACCCTGAGTAGTGTGGCTGGTGCAAATGTTTGGCTAAAGCTAGAGTCGCTTCAGAAGACAGGTTCTTTCAAGGTTAGGGGTGCCTACTTTGCGATAAATAACATTGTTAAGAGACTTAGCGTTAACCGCGTTATTACGGCATCAGCTGGTAATCATGCCCAGGGAGTGGCCTACTCAGCGAGCCTCGCTGGTATAAAGGCAACCGTAGTTATGCCTCAATTCACCCCCTGGATCAAGATAGCTAGGACTAAGAGGTATGGAGCGGATGTAATACTTCATGGGGAGTCCTATAGTGAGGCCGAGGAATATGCTGCCAAATTGGCTAAGGAGTTGGGTGCATACTACGTGCATGCCTATAACGACCCGGATGTAATCGCTGGACAGGGTACGATTGGGTTTGAGATCCTCGAGGACCTAAGCAATATTAACTATGTAATAGTGCCGATTGGCGGTGGGGGTTTAATTTCAGGCATCGCCTCGGTAATAAAATCTGTAAATCCAAGGGTCAAGGTAATCGGCGTCCAAAGTGAGGGGGCTCCAGGAGCCTACCTAAGTCTCAAGAGCGGTAGGATTATCTCTGTGGAGAAGGTTGATACAATAGCGGATGGTATTGCGGTTAAGAGGATTGGTGACTTAACCTTTAAGTTAATGGGTGAGTTACTTGACGATATCGTGCTTGTTAATGACTTGGAGATCGCCAAGGCAATCCTGACAATTGCAGAGAGCACTAAGGTCATTGCAGAGGGCGCTGGTGCAGTAAGTGTTGCTGCATTGATTAATGATAAGGTTAAGGTTAGTGGTAATGTGGTTGCTGTTGTGAGTGGCGGTAATATTGACATGAGCATGTTGTTTAAAGTCATTAGTAAGGCGTTGGCCCTTGAGGGTAGGATCGTGAAGATAAGCGGCTTATTACCGGATAGACCAGGCATGCTTGGTAAGATCACGACAGCCCTGGGCGAACTGGGAGTTAACGTACTTGATGTTTTCCATGAGAGGTTCGACCCAACAATAACGCCAGGCTATGCCGAAGTATCATTCATAGTGGAACTACCGCCTGAGGAGGAGGCTGCAAGTAAGGTCATTGGTAGACTCAAGGAGCTTGGTTTTAACTTCAATATTGAGAAACCGTAATGCTTTTAAAGAACGTGGCTTTATTCATTAGTAATGCCAAGGACAGTAGTATTCACTGACAAGGCCCCTAAACCAATAGGCCCCTATTCACAGGCCGTGCGCGTTGGCAATACCCTATTCGTTAGCGGTCAAATACCTATTGACCCATCCACTGGGCAGTTGGTTAAGGGCGGCGTTAAGGAACAAACTGAGAGAGTTCTCGAGAATGTTAAGGCCATCCTCGAGGCAGCTGGTTACTCCCTGGGTGACGTGGCTTGGGTATTCGTGGCAATTAAGGATTTGAGCAAATTCTCGGAGCTCAATGAGGTCTACTCAAGGTACTTTAGGGAGAACCCACCAGCTCGTATTACCGTTGAGGCAAGCAATTTACCTAGCGGTGCCTTGGTTGAGATATCTGTTATAGCCGTTAAGGACTAAGGCGGGTTAAGTCAAGTTATATGCATTATTCTTATTAATGATTAAGGGGATGAATTAATGCGTCTTGGTGAGTAATTCAGTTATTAGGTTTGGTCGGGATCACATAACCGTCTCTGAAATAGCTCAGCAAATATATTGTGAATATAAATTACATTTGTCAATAATTGAGGGCAGAACTCAAACCTCAGCCATGGAGATGGGTATAATAATTCATGACGAAGTATTCAGGGGTAAGAGAGTTAATGAGGAGGAATTCATTAATGCAATCAGGAGTAATGAGCTTGTGGTTGCGACATTACCATTAATAATTAATGTAAATGGAGTTACCATAATTGGCATACCTGACGCCGTGGTATTCATGAAGGGCATTGCCAAGGCAGTTATTGAGCTGAAGACAAGTAATAGATGGTTGGATAGATTGTTTGATAGCGAGTATGCGCAGGCACAATTATATGCATACCTGATAAATAAGTTGAGCTTGGGTGCGGATCCTCTGGTTATGGTAATAAAAACGAGGCGCGATGTTGGTGCCACTGAGGGGTTACGCAGAAACATACTCTCTACTGCGATTAAGTACCTAGTGGGCACTGCCGTGGAGGGTCCTGCCAGGGTCAGGTTTAGGAACTTCGTGATTTACATTAACAGGTTTGATAGATCAATAGAGACCCACCTTAAATGGGCCTTGGATTATTGGCTAATGCACAGAGAACCAAGTGCCTCACCGACAATTGGTAAGTGCGCCACATGTGAATTTAATGATAGATGCTCATTCAAGGCTTATATTAATGATATAAATACACGGGGTAGGACCTAGTGCCTTGCGCTACTCCTCAGTGGTCTCATTGTACTTCTGGACACGTTTAAGGCCCATATGCCTTAATACCGATAATACCTGGTTAATGTACTTATTCACATCAACCTCATTTAATTCCCTATCTCTAATTATTACCTCCATAACCTTGGCATAATTCTTGTATTCCTCATTTAGTTTCTTCCAGGGTATACCCCTCAATGATTGCATTAACCTTTCATTAACTGGTAATAACTTCTTAATCATCAGAAATGAGATTATTGGATAACCAACGTAACCCCTATACACGGTTCCATTATCTGTACTATCAATCTCCCTCCTAGAGACATTCACATAAACTTTATACGTCCTAGTTCCATCAGATGATCGAATCAGCGCTTCATTCTCGTTAATTACCTCGACCCTACCATCAGCAATCGCCCCAAGGGCCTCAAGAACCTTGATCCTGGGCGGCATCCTGAGAAATACCGAACTCACATGGTTTTTGACAATTGCCTTATTTTTAAGCCATTTTAACAACCTGGTTAAAATTATATGACATTACAGTACTAAGTGCTCAACATGGGCTTTAAGGAGACTAAGACTGTGAATCAGGTCCTTAATGAAGCAACTAAACACATTAGGCATGTACCTAGGATTATTGAACTGGAAATAACTGAGGCACTCAATAAGTATCTAGCTGAGGATGTAACGGCTAGGTTTGATGTACCTGGATTTAATAGGTCAGCGGTTGATGGCTATGCAGTCAGGAGCATGGACACCTTTGGAGCGTCACCAACTAATCCAATAACACTAAGGGTAATTGGATTCATGGCTGTTGGTGATGACCCAGGTAGGTACGTCCTGAACCCAGGTGAGGCTGTCGAAATCAGCACGGGCGCCCCATTGCCAATTAATGCTGATGCAGTCGTGATGTATGAGGATTCACGTAGATCAGGAGATCTAGTTGAAGTATTGAGACCTGCGCCTCCAATGGGTAATGTATCAAGGAAGGGGGAGGATGTCAGGTCTAATGAAACAATGCTTAGGAGAGGCATGAAATTACTCCCCTGGGACTTAGGTGTGTTGGCGTCAATGGGTATTTACAGGATTAGGGTATTTTCACCGAGGATTGCTATAATAAGCACTGGTAGTGAGTTAATTGAAGTAGTTGATGCGCCAATAAATGGGCCACCACCTGGTAAGGTAATTAATAGCTCGAGGTTCGTAATAGATGGATTGCTTAGAACTCTTGGTTGTGAGCCAGTGTATCTAGGTATTATTGGTGATGATGAGGATGGGATTGCCAGGGTTGTGGGCAATGCCCTTGGGGATTACGATGCTGTAATAACCACGGGAGGCGTATCGGTGGGTAAGGTTGACTATACAATAAAGGCTGTAATGAGATTAAAACCTGAGTACATAAGCCATGGTCTCTCAATTAGGCCTGGAAAACCAAATAGTATCGCCGTGATCAATGGTAAGCCAGTATTTATGTTAAGTGGATTTCCTGTTGCAGCCGCAACGGGGTTTGACGTTCTTGTGAGGCCGGTGTTACTCCACATGATGGGTGCCACTGATGATCCAAAACCAACCGTGAGGGGTATTCTTACAAGGAGGGTGTCGACACCTGTAAATACCAGGTCCTTTGTGAGGGTTATGGCTTACCTGGGCAAGGACGGTAGAGTGTACGTAGAACCACTGGCATTGACGGGAAGCGGTGTGTTGAGCACGTTGGTTAGGGGTAACGGTATCCTCATAGTCCCTGAAAATAGGGAGGGATTCGATGAAGGCGATGAGGTGGAGATCATCCTGAACAGGCCATTGTTTATTGAAAAACCGCAATAAGATAGCTTTTTAACCCGTTACCTAGCCTTGAAGGTAATGT
Organism: Vulcanisaeta sp. UBA163; assembly: GCA_002496475.1. Taxonomy (GTDB): domain Archaea; phylum Thermoproteota; class Thermoprotei; order Thermoproteales; family Thermocladiaceae; genus Vulcanisaeta. The sequence goes on from DAJV01000104.1 coordinate 8,911, forward strand.
CGTCATCGATTCCTGAGTACCTAAGAGCATCTGTTAAAGTTAAGGAACTCGTTAACGGTATAGAGATCAACTCATTTAAGGTACCTCCGCATAAGTTTTTCGTTAATGAGGAGTTGGCGTACTTATCCCTACCTCTGAACATTGATGAGAAGGTCCTCATTAATAAAATAAATGAGTTAAAGCTTGGTAGAAAAACCATAGAGAAGTTATATGCCATAAGGCTCGATACGGAGCCGTGGCAATACAACGAACTCGAACTACCTGACCTAGTCAGCAATGAGGTTGATGGCACATCACTGGAGGGCAGGGGTAATATTGTGTTTTCAGCATATATCCATGTTAATGACATAAAGAATTTCCTAAAAATAGTTGCCTTTAAGTACGTAAGTTACATAGAGGTAAATATTGTCAGGCTAGCAGGTTACCAAGGAGTGATTAGGTACCTAGTGCATTTCTGAATTCTAAAAGCGACTTTATTCCTGGGCATCCTCTGATTGAGGACTCAAGTCCATGTTAAATGCCATACCGAACCTCCTCTTTGTTTGAATCCTCAACTTATTCACAGCCGCCATGGTGTATTCTAGAAATTGATCCTCGCCGAAATTAGCATACTCGTGAGCAAGCCACAATAATTTGTTATAATGTATGGGATCCCTATACATACCCATGAGTAGGGCTAGGTGCTCACTAATATCGATCTTATCATAAAATAATTTCCAAGGAACACTATGGTTAAACAGCGGCCAATCGTAGTAAGGTATTTCAACAACCATCGGGGCATCACTATCATGGAACTTAACATACATCATTAGTATCCTTGGGAACTCCGTTAATACACGCCTAACGATATCGAGTTCTTCATCCATGTTTAGATTTCCGTAATCATCAACAGTCCTTAATCCAGCACTATCTTCTATCCTATCCTTAATGAATTTAAGCAAATTATCTATTTGAATTAATGACTTGTGATTTAGATAAGCATCCATTGCACCTATTAATAACTTCCTAGTTATCCCAGACCTAATACCCTGCATTCTTATTAACTCCTCAAGAAGCATCATATCAGATATTGATTGACTCAACGCCATCCTAATACCTACCCTTATTAAATCCCTGTGGGAACCATTGTAATTCTTAGCCAATGCTATTAACTTATTTCTATAGTTTCTAATCCAGACAACGCTATACCAATCAATACCCCTATTAAGTATATCAAGGAGTTCCTTGCTAACATTAACAAAGGGTACGTCACTGAGTATTATTTCCTTCAGGGCCTTAAATAATATGTAATCCTTGTAAATCTTTAATTTAGAATCCTTAGACACAAAAACAACATTAATGCCGAGTTCCCTAGCCCTATCAAGAACGTTATATAGGTTCTCCAGGGCCCTAATGACCTCGGGTATATAGTAAAGGTCTAGGAATCCCTTCGTTAGGATTAACTCGTGGATTAATGCCGTGATCTTTGCGTATAAACTGCCATCCAGTAATAAAAAGTCGTACTTATTCCTCCCAATTGCCCTTAAGGCGACCTCGCCCTCTATGTATGACAGTAGCACCCACTTAACGACTGGAGTGAATACTGGGACCCAATTAACAACTACATCCTTAATGGGTTGCTCGCCAGCGTTATTGACGGCAATTGCCCTGGCTATTATGATTGCACTACCATCCCTAAGCTCAAGTTCCCTAACCCCACCATCAACAGCCACAGCCCTAGCCTCACTACGCCTACTGGGTGTTGGTAATGGCTTCCATAGATCCTTAATGTCACTAACCTCAATGAATTTACTTAATGCATTGTGCATTGTATTTGCTCTTCCTAATCCATGGTTATTACTCAACTCCGTAAGTCTCTTGTAGTAAATATCATAAAATATATCAGCCACTGAGTGCCTACCCTGCACTACGTTATAATAGTTTTTGCTTACTCACATACTACTGGGTACAGTGTAAGTTTTAGTGTTGTGTTGAGTAAACATTTATTAATGGGCAGATATGAATGACTCTGGTCATTGATTATGAACTTAAGGTACGTGATAATAGCCGTAGTAGTAGCGGTAATAGTAGTAATAGGCGTTGTCCTTATGCTATACATGCCTAGAACAACTGGCCCAAGCTTCAACGAATTACTTACACTAACAAATAGTAGCACCTATACGGCTAATTATAATTATTATATTTACTCAAATATAGCTGGTCAATCAAATACAGAGAATTATCTCTTTACGTATAGCCAGAGAGGATCCACTGACAGGTATATTTTTGTTACAACAACGAGTTATCCACAAACGAGCCTTTACATAGTAACCACGCAATTGAGCAATGGAACAATACTGCAGTGCATAGTGGAGCCCATGGGCGCTGGTTGTTCCTCCATTAACCAAACCTTCAATCTAGTTAACCTCGCATTACCTGTGATTAACTCATCAAGATTCACATTCACCGGCACACAAAAAATACTTGGCTACAATGCCTACTGCTATGTATCAAGGAACACAACAACACTAGGCTCCATAATGCCCAGCGCAATGGAGGCAGGCCTTGGCTCATTACCAGTGAATATAACGAGTGAGGTATGCATTGCGCAGGATGGAATACCACTCCTGATAAAACTAAGTATATTCGGGTCGTTAAGTGCCAGTGGTTACTCGGCACCCATAAACATGACACAGATGCTGCAAGCAACCAATGTTCAAGATGGAACCTACCTAAGTAGCAACGCCACATTACTACTCAGTAAGTTGGGCATAAATATGACAGGCTGAAAAACTAATTAACAACAGCAACTGCCTTAAAAACAAGGCTTAATTGACCACGGAATTGTGAGCACGCACAATATCGAGATATTCATACACCCGACCTGTAGTACTTGCCACACACTAACCAGGTTATTAAGACAATGGGGTTACTTAGATAGGGTTAGGATAATTGACACGTCTAAGGACCCGTACATAGCAATGGAGAGAGGCATAAGGTCGGTGCCTAGTATCCTCATTAACGGTGAACTCGTATTCGCAGGTATTGTCGATTTCAAGAGACTTAAGGCAATACTTGATGGAGAGTATTCAAGTAGTAAATTCGATGGCGACCTGAGGGAGCTTGAGGAGAGGTTTTTCAAGGGTGTCCTTGATAGCGTTGCTACGGCACTTTGGCTTTACGTTAATGAGGACTGCGACGCCTTACTCAGGGATAGGGAGTTCACCATGGCAATAACGAACATATCCATATATAGTAATCGTGAGGAAGCGTATAATGAATTACGTAAGTACCTAGGCTACCCTGACATGTGTAGGGATGCCATAAGAAGCAGGGAGGAGAAGTTCCTGGTGGTGATAATCAAGAACTTCGCTAGGGAGATTTACTGGCTACACAACAGGTTCCTCAGCTGGAGTGAAATATCGAAATTATATAATAAAGAGGTCATTGCCCACTGGATGATTGTACGTAGTGCCCTCGGTAGGGTCGGCCTTAGGGTGCACCCAATTAGCAATGAGAGGTTTTGGGAGAAGGTAGGGAAGGTTTATAACTACATGAGTCAGGTATTTGAGGAGTACATGAGACAAGTGATTGAGGAGCAGGCGAGCATATTCGGTGACTCGGAGTATGTTGAGGTTATTGACAGTATTATGAAAAATATAAAGAGTTCTTAAGCTATGATTATGTGAGGCATGGATAGGGTAGTGATACTCGATGGTTATACGGATGAGCCCGCGGGGCTTGGTGTACCACCTTACTTAGATGTTTATCCCCGTTACGTTGCCGGCGCGGTATGGAGTATTGACAAGTCCATCGATGTCAGGTACTTCACAATAGACCAGGTTAGGATGGATCGGGCAAGTTTCGTTAAGATTGCCAATGAGGCTAGAGTACTCATTGTTATAGCAGGTATTGTAACGCCGGGTAAGTACCTCGGTGGTGAACCAATAAGGCTTGAGGAGATTGAGATGATTGCTAACATAATTACTGAACCCATAAAAATTCTTGGCGGACCAGTGGCCAGGTTTGGTTATGGATCAGTAGGTGGTACAATAGCTATTCCAAGAGGTAGATTTCGAAGGTATTACGATCTAGTGGTTACGGGTGATACCGACTTGGTCATTTACGAATTACTGAGGAATAATTACCAGACATCAAGAATTTCGCCAGCCCTGATGCATCTTGATTACGGTTTAATTAATAAGTTCGCAGTGCTGGGCACTCGAATAGTCACGCAACATCCTAATTATGGTAAGAACTTGGTCATCGAACTTGAAACCTACAAGTCCTGCCCGAGGTACATCACTGGTGGTTGCTCCTTCTGCGCCACGGTTAGGTATGGTCCAGTTAGGTATAGGGAGGCAAAGGCTATTGTTAAGGAGATTGAGGCATTGTATAGCCTTGGGGTTAGGCACTTCAGGCTTGGTAGGCAGGCCGACTTCTACACATATATGGCTCATGACACGGGTAAATCGGACTTCCCAAGACCCAACCCAGAGGCTATTGAGGAGATGCTTGTTGGTATTAGGGCTATGGCGCCAGAATTGGAGACCTTGCATATTGATAATGTTAATCCTGGCACGATATATCACTGGCCCAGGGAGAGTATTGAAATCACGAAGATACTAATGAAGTACCACACGCCGGGTGATGTTGCTGCCATGGGTATTGAAACTGCTGACCCGAGGATTGTTAAGTTGAATAACCTCAAGGTGATGCCTGACGAAGCCTACTTCGCAATTAAGACGATTAGTGAGTTGGGCAGAGTTAGGGGGTGGAATGGAATGCCGGAGTTACTGCCTGGCATTAATTTCGTAATTGGATTACCGGGCGAGACGAGGGAGACCTTTAGG
>DAJV01000103.1 GCA_002496475.1 Vulcanisaeta sp. UBA163
ATGGCTGAGCTTTGGCCAACCAGGGTTAGGGCTACTGGCCAAGGCCTTGCTGCTATGTTTTCCAGGTTTGGCGCCGCTTTCGCGTCATTCTACATGCCAATACTGATCCATCAAATTGGGTATGATGGCGCATTCATATTGCTTGGTGGTGCAATACTCTTTGTGGCTCTTTGGTCATTCCTCCTCATGCCTGAGACAAAGGGCCTAACGCCATCACAAATAGAGCAAATGACCTTAGAAGGTAAGATTGGGATCCTTGCAGGGAAAGGGGGAGGGCAAGGTTAGTTTCAAAATAATAGAATGATATTATACCTGGGTTTACTTATATTTTTAATGCGCTGCAACGTCCTTGGTTTAACATTTATAGGTGTGACCTCATTTTATACACGTGAACTGCAGTGTTTATTTAGATAGGAGAACCTTTTCAAGCGGCGAGCCTATTTACATTACTCTCATTAACCTAGGCAATACGTCTATTAACATTGGTTCCTGGCAGGTAGTTGATGCTGACAGTAGGGTCATCTACTCAATCGAACCTCCTCAAATCATGATTGGTCCGAGCTCCTCATTTGTTGTTGTTTGGTTTCAGTTTGATAATAATGGCAAACCCATTGGTAGGGGTAGGTATAGGATCGTTTGGCGGCCCGTAGTTAACAGCAATGCCCTCGAGTGCTTTAGTGATTTTTTCGAGGTTTTATGAACTCTTTATTCTCATTACTACGTATCTTGATATTACTATGTAGGTTACGGCAAAGACCACAAGGGCTGTGAATGGGTCTACCAGGGGTATTGTTACCATTGTTATTACGTAGTAAAAGGCCAGGGATATCGCCAAGGCCATAGTTAGTAATGCCATTATCCACTTCACTAGGTTATCCAGGGCGTTATTGACCTCGGTCTTGTCATAACCCCTGCTACTGAGCTCCCTCATGTATTTTACATAGTTTTCATACAACTGCGAGGATACCAGGGAGTACTCAATCACCACTATTGAACCATTAAATAGAGCCGGGTCCCATATTTGTGCCAATAATGTGTGTAGTATGTACGGTATGTAGCCCTGGGAAACTATGGATATTATTAGTGAGAGGATTAATGATGCCCATGATTCGATTGCCAGCCTATTCATGAGTAAACCCACTAAGCCCAGGGAGGCAGTTAGGATTATTACTATCGATCCCAACAACACATTACTGGGCAGTAGTATTATGGGTGGTATGAGGGGTAGCGCAAGTGATAATATGGCCAGTATTTGCTTCATATTCACTACAGCCACCTACCAATGTACGTTGATGCTCTGGCAATGACCGAACCAATCCCCTCACAGACTGGGTCCCAGGTAATGACCTTGGCATTTCTTGGTATTACCCCGTATAACCTCCTCCTGTCCCTAATGACCCATTGATTACAGGGAATATTCCTCAACATACTCCTCATTAATATCGTGTCGGGCGCCACATCTATTACCAATGCCCTAGTTGGCAACCGACTAATGATCTCACCGAGCCTTCCAACACTCTCCTTATTTATATTCGTCACAGCAATGAGTACGGGATTAGTATCACGAATGACGCGATAAAGCGATACGTCCATTGCGTAACCCTTAATGGGCAGTGACCTAACACTTATCAATGCACCCAATAACCTATAGTATTGGGTCATCCCAGAGCTCGGCATCACCCTCGGACCCATTGGCATTGTCCATAGGCCTATATTATAGCCGTATCTAAGTAAAACCCTACCTAGGGATAGTATGAATGATATGCCGTACTCCAGTGGATTTTCTTCGGACGTGCCGTACCTCATCCACCAACCCGTGTCAAGGAGTATTATTGCAGTCCTAAGGCCCTCTCTCTCGTACTCATTAACCATGAGATTATTTCCCGTACTCCTTGCCGTTGCCTTCCAATTAATGAATTTATAGGGGTCTCCAGGTACGTAATTCCTCACGCTCTTAAACTCAGTGGAGTAAGGACCAAGCCTAGAAGGTGGGTACCTAGGTAATCCCTGCCTTGGCTTAACTATACCCAATACTCTCCTGACTATCTTAATCCTTGGGATGACTTGTATTGCCTTCTCTAGGCTTATAGAGCCCTTGATTGGTTCGTGGATGCCGAAGACATGGTAGTAGGTGTACTCGGCACTGTCTAATCTATAGATACCTCTCCTTACAGCCCTTAATGTGTACTCAAACCTTCTACTTACGTCGCTGAATCCCTTGAAGATCACGTGTACATTATTACCGCTGGTCACTTCAAAGCCCTCTGCCATTAATGAACCGGGGCTTGGCGGCGCCCTAATTACCAGTAGGCCGATGCCGCCATGTACATGTACATTCAATTCTATGTTTAATTCATCGCCAACATACATTACGTCCTTGCTGATGCCCAGCGATAGCCTTATCATGGGCTTACCACTTAGGCCTAGGGCTATTATGATTATGATTAATGGAAACAACACAGGAATTACGTATGGCTTGGAGACCGTCAGCATTGCCATTACGGCCATGATCATTGGTAGTAGCGCAAGTATTATGATTATTTTCGAGGCATCCCTCATCAATAATCACTTGGGTACTGGTATTTTCTCGACATATTCCCTAATGATGTCCTCGCCGCTGACGCCCTCCAGAGAAACCTCAGGCTTTAAGACAATCCTATGCCCAAGCGTTTCTATGGCTACCCCCTTTATGTCATCAGGTATCACGTAATTCCTACCCTCAATCACTGCCATGGCCCTACCCATGCTCATTAAAGCCATTAAACCCCTGGGGCTTGGACCCGCTATAACCCTTGGATCCCTCCTAATCACATTAAAATCCGTTATATACTTCATGACATCATCGCTAACGATCACCTGGCTCTCTATGAAATCCCTAATTGCCATAAGTTCATCACCACTTAAAATAGTCCTCACTTGAGGCGTTGGATCATTATTACGCCACGAGATCCTCCTCCTAAGTAATTCAACCTCCTCCCTTGGGTATCCTAGTCTTATTCTTATCATGAACCTGTCCAATTGCGCCTCGGGTAGTGGGTATGTTCCCTCGAGCTCAATGGGGTTTTGCGTGGCTACTACGATAAATGGTTGTGGAAGCTTAATAGTCTCACCCTCAATTGTTACTTGGCCCTCCTGCATAGCCTCAAGCAATGCAGACTGAACCTTAGGAGGAGCCCTATTAACCTCATCAGCAAGGATGAAGTTAGTGAATATCGGGCCAAGCACCAACTCGAAACTGCCCTTATCAGGTCTCCAAACCTTAGTGCCAACTATGTCGCTGGGCAGCAGGTCAGGCGTGAACTGAATCCTGCTGAACTTGAGCCCAAGGATCCTGGCCAGCATCTTAGAGAGGAAGGTTTTACCAACACCTGGTACATCCTCAAGGAGTACATGCCCACCGATCAGTATTGAAGCCATTATCTTTATTATGACGGTCTCGTCACCGACGAAGTACTTCATAATCTCATCAATTACTGACCTAATCTTCCCAGCGATGTTATCAATGCTTAGTTTATTCATTACCAGGTTAAGTGCCGAGAGGTCCTAATTAAGTGTTTTTATCGCCTAATAATTCACTCATTAAATCATTAACTAGGTCAATTCTTTTCCTAACCTCTAACTCAAGGACTTTCTTATTAATCCTCCCGCAGGTTGTAACACCTGAGTATTTAATCAACCTATCCAACCTATTGACTATGTCTTCATAGTCTAAGCCGTCATTCGTGAGCTCATGAACAAGATAAGCAATTAACTTATCCTTTTTTCCATTGATTATGAATTCCTTCACGGCCTCCTCAAAAAGCGCATACTCAGGCGATGCAACCACCCTGATCTCACGCCTATGTGTCTCATACAACTCCTCCTCAATTCCCTCCAGGACGCTCAACCCACTGTTGTATAGCCTATAACCCGCATATACGATGGCGATGGATGCGACAAGCACGAAGGTGATCAATATGTAGGTGTTCCAAACCGGTGGTTTTGGTATTGATAATATCGAGTATAGTAAACCAACGCCAAAGGCTGCAATAGCCAGGGAACGTGAGTTCCCAATGATGCCTCCAAGGCTACCATTGTGAACCTTAACCATGGATGCTGGCGCGATTACCAGGTAAACAATGGATGTGGCCATGAATGGGTAAAATAAAGGCGAATACGCAGCGCCAAATAGGTATCCCAGTCCAAGGAATATGAAGAAGTATGACAGGTACTTCATTAATAACTCCATGCTGCTTCCCCTAATGGTTCTTCGCCCAGAGTACCAATTCGTTAAGGCGCCGATTACAGTGAATACTAGGAAATCCATTAAATAATTTATAACTAGGGAATAAACTCTATGGCTTGATACCAATATTGATGTTAATCCACTGATTATTAGGTATATGAATAGGGATGGCGCCACTAACCCTCTGAGCAAATCCGAGAGGGCTTCATTTCGGCGCTTCACGAAGGTACCTGCGAGGATCACCGTTACCAGGGTAACCATGGGGATCATTAATATGGTGATCACGTAAATACCCATGGGTCGCCAAAGAAGCAACAATAACGTTAATGATGCCAGTATTGCGTAGGTAATTACGTACTTTATCAACGAGTCACGGCGCGTCCTCACAAACAATCACCCTGGCATCCCTAAATGCATCCCTCAACGCCCTTAGGAATTCCTCATACTCATGCCTATCAACGTCCTTAAGCCCATACTTTACTTTCTCGAACATCCTAATGACCTTATTAATGGAATCAGCATTTACCACCATCCCTTCATCAACCAATCTCCCCATGACCTCCCTAATGGTTTCCGAATCCCTATTAACAAAAGCCCCAATATTCAATCTAGTGAACTTAACAATGTCATCCCTATAATCACTTGCCCTAATGAACAGCGTCTCCTCATGATCACTAAACTTGGCATTAATCCTATAGCAACCCATGGATGGCATTATCACATGGCCATCCCTGATAATACCTGGGCTTGACACAGTGAGAATAGAACCACCCCTCGCCCTAATGGGTAATGGCGCACTGTAATTCCAGATCAGGGGTAAGTCCCTGGGTATTGCCAAGTCTATTATTGCGCTACCGCCCCAACCAACCATGGGTTTCACAATCTCACCCAGCAGAAGCTCAATACCCCGCGTTGACCTCATAATGTCCCTATTAACATTATTCCCAGTGGTACTAATCCCTGATTGCGTTATTGCCCTGTCCTCGCTAATATTCTTAACCCCGGCATATTCTCTACGACTTCCTCTGGTGATCATCAGTAGGCTTGCACCAATGATCATTACAGCCACTATCACTATCACGATGATTAAAAGCGGGGGGACCCTAAATGGCATTATTGCGATATTGACATGGTACTGGGAATTACCTGAACCTCCCTGTGAACCCATTAGACCGGGCATTCCACTTGGCGATTCTTCCTGCCCAGGCGTGTTTATGGCTATGTAATTCGAGACATTAATTGAGATGTTTGGCATTATTATTGGCAGCGGTATTAATGGTACATCTAAAATCGAGCCCTTTGCCTCATTGGTATGCTGAGGTAGTGTTATGTTTATTGGAGGTAGTGCAATTGCTGGTTGCGGTAAATTTACCCTTGGGAACAGCGAGTTACCCCTTGATGCGCCACTTGCCTCTTTTATCTTTATTAATGTACCTATAGAGGATGCTAATAACCATGTTATCAATAATCCAATTATTAGGATTATAACTGCGGTTTTATTCACGCATTACTTTATGCAATGATTTATTTAAAATTCTTAGTAAGCTCCAACGCCCGTGTTCCTTATGCCTTAATTGACCCCAGGGTAATCGCCAGGAATGCCGAACCAATACTAATTAATAAGCCACCAATCAATGGAAACTCCATTGCCAGTAAACCAATAATACTCACCAATGCACTACGTTTAAGTCCTGGCGAATTAAAGTCATTACCAAGTCTGTACAGGACCAACATACTTAGTATGGAACCAATAATACCCAGGATAAAGGATGTAAATAGCGGTAGTGGTAGATAAAGCGAGAACACAATAAAGTACCTACTGTAAGCCAGTATTATGGGTTCCAGAACCAGCGGTTTGGGAATAAGGGTATTACCCATAAGTTCATTAATTATTAGGTAGCCCATGTACGTAACGTTTATGAAGTAGGAAACCATAGTGATCAAAGAGCCGGCAAATCCAATAAAATACCTCCTGCTATACTTAGCTAGATCCCTAAAGCCAAGTAGCCAAAGTATGATGATAATTACATAGGGCACTACCGTAGAAACCAGTAAAAAATACGTAATAACAACAGTAAATATATATGCAGCAAGTGAAGAGACTAACAATGATAAAAACAGCAGGAACACTAGAACAAACACGTCGACTGATATAATAAACAGGGACCAACGGATATACTCAATTCCACGCTCCAGGGAATCAGAGTTCATTTTAACACCCTAGTATCTTAAGGAGATATTAATAATTAATTCCAGGTTAAAGCTCGAAGATGGCTCCAACACCACCAAGCCTAAACGCCCCAGGCAAGGCATTACGCAACGCTGCAATGCCTAAAATACCCGTGCAATGCGTCCCAACTACAACACTAGGTGATTTACCAACTAAGTAATCAGTTACTTGCTTAATTCTTTCATCAGGTAAGCCCATGAAGTGCAGGCCGCCGATGATTGCGTAAAGCTTATTCAATCCAGTTACTTGGAATCCGTACTCCACGATGTTCTCAACTCCCGAATGCCCGCACCCTGTAATAACTATTAACCCATTTTGGTGCTTCACATAAAGTGCCATATCATCAGGTACTTCATCTGTAACGGCGCCAGTATGGCTTGGTCCCCATTTTCTCAATATTCCACCCGAGACAATCACCCCGTTAGTTATTTTATATGGTTCCCTAACTAGTATTAAATTAACACCCTTACTCTCCAGGTACTCTCTCGTGAAGTCCACACTTATGTCCTCAAGTTTACCACTCTCGCCAGTGGCGTAGGCCTTCGTGAATAGATTCATGTGGGCAATCATCTTTATTGGCTTAGTTCTGGCATTTAGAAACGCTTTAACGCCACCAGTGTGGTCAATATGTCTATGACTTATCACCAAGTACTCGGGTTCATTAGGGTCTATGCCCAGCGCCTTCATATTATTGAGTAGTGCTGTACCTGTTAAGCCGGTATCATAAAGTATTCTATAGTCATGAATATATGCTGCGAATCCCCACTCACTCAGTAGTCGTTTGCTTAATGAGGATAATTGTGTTGCGTAGTTATCCACAAGTATTGTTATCTTCATAGGCTTAATACTAATAATTAAAATATTTTAAGTTTTTAGTTTTAATGTTCATTTTGTGCACGTGTATGTATTTCTATATATGCATTATATTCAGAAGCTTTATAAGTTAATGTATGGTTACCCTTTGGTATGGCAAACAAGGAAGTTAAGTCCTTTTTCTATGACTTTCAGTTGACTTTGGATAAGGTTCTTGATTATGCTGTTACGGCCTTTCCCAATAATGAGATTGTTTATTGGCCTTCTGGTGGTTCTAGGACCTCCGTGACCTTCTCCCAACTTGCAGATAGGGTTAGGAGTGTTTCAGCTGCGTTAATGGATCTTGGTCTAAGGCCTGGTAAGGCGTGGGAGTTGGGCAGTAGGGTTGCTGTTCTTGAGTGGAATACTCTTAGATACCTTGACCTCTACTACGCTGTTCCAGGCATTGGAGCCGTTTTGTTCACGGTTAACGCCTTGTTGGCTCCCAAGGAGATTATTTACACAATGGGTGTTGCGAAGCCGGAGGTGTTCATCGTTAACATTGATTACTTCGAGCCACTATTGAAGCCTGTGATTGATAATGTGAAGAGCATAAAGGCCGTTATTTACATGAGTGAT
>DAJV01000003.1:0-470 GCA_002496475.1 Vulcanisaeta sp. UBA163
GGCTTCATTATCGTCGGTACTTCAGCGCTTGGTTCAAGCATTCACGCTGGGTTGGCCTTGCTTATTTACTTCGGCATTGTTATTGGCGCATTCCTATTGACCATGCTACTTGGCCTTATTTACAGGCCCGTCGTTAGGTGGTTTGGGGTGGGCTTGAGCGATGATTCTGCCACGAACCTATCCATGGTTAATGCCTCAGTATTCACTGCGGCCTTTTCCGCGGTCCCTGCGCTTCACCTAATTTACTACTCATGGTTTTACTCCAATGTTACGGCCACGGCCGTTTCGCTCCTGCTCTCCCTATTAATTACCTGGTTAGTGCTGCGTAATGTGAGGCGTGCATTATTAACGGTAGTGTCTATTACGTTGATTTTCATTGCCATAAACTACCTCCTCTACTCACTGCTGCCCCTTATTCATGCCCTCTACCTGCTGCTTTACCGGGGTGGTTCGTATTAGGGATTTGCATG
>DAJV01000003.1:478-12184 GCA_002496475.1 Vulcanisaeta sp. UBA163
GTGAGTGGCGTCTTATTGGGTTGCGTCTTTCTATACCCATGTGCGTCTCCTTGGCATGCGTGCTTTGCTACCGTTGCGTATGCTCGCCGTAATATTGATACGGAATTTCGCCTTCTCACTAATCGTGTTTCTAGTCAGTTACTCCATGTTTCTCGCGGGCCTTGTACTATTTATTGAGGGCCTATATGTTGGTTTTTCCGTGTCCCTTATTTCCAGGGATTTAATTGTTGTAATTGCCCTGCTACCTCACGGCATTATTGAGGTCCTTGGCTACTCATTATTCGCCCTGGCGGGTATTAAGTACCATGGAGGTGGGAATTACGCGAGGATCCTTGTCCTTGGGGCCTCCGTGATCGTCGTGGCAGCCTTCATAGAGACCTTCATATCGGTCTCGATTGCGAGGCGGTTGGTTGGGATGTTTTGCGTTTAATCGTGGGGTTCGTAGTGCCCAATAATGAATTAATGGCTGCGGTGATGCCATACCCACGTAGTCTATGCAGGCTTAGTCCTAGATTTCCAGCCATGCTTGACCATGGGAATCTCGTGTTGCTACCTCGCATTAATTATTATGAATGNNCTCAGGTAGGTGCGCGTAATCGCCCACTGCATAGGTAAATGCCGAGAGGGCTTGTCGGGATTTCCTTTTAAGTTTGTGTTGCTTATTATTCCTGATGAGTGGGTGTGGTGATTATTGCCTTAAGGTCTTGGGCATTGTTGAGGGATGTGATTAATAATCATTATCAAGGATTTTATTTACTTCGCCGTGTTGTTTGGTTCCCTGGTCCGCGGTGTTTATGGATCGCTTAGTGATNNCCGTGATGTTTAGGGAGGTGTTAATGTGGTTAATGCACTGCCCATGCTCATTAGTGACCTTGCCCTGGCCTGGGCATTCCTGAGGATGGGGTTGACGTGGCCGTGCTAAATGACCCACTACTACCCTTCGCGGTTAGGTTCAATGCCTTGGCCAATGGGGTGTCGGTATACGTTGGTGATCGAGGGGTCTTTACTCGAGAGGTTGTTAGGGCCGTTAGTCTCTATGGGGATTATCAAGTGCTTTTGAGGGTTAATGGGTTTAGTGAGTTGCATGGGTTGCTTAAGTGACCTGCTGGGTATTATTAAGAGGAATGTTGATGGGGTTGATGCCTTGATCTCCCGTTATGGGGTTGAGGACCTGCTGGGTGATTACGTGCTTCTGAACGCAGTACTTCACATGCTGCAGGTCGCGGTTCATGCGCTCATTGACGTGGGCTCACACATAATGGTTGAGAGGGGCCTTAAGGCGCCATTGACGTACTCGGAAATGTCCATTTACCTAAGCCAAATTAGTGCCATTAGCGGTGATGACTCGGTGATTTTTAGGAGGATGATTAGCTTTAGGGATGTACTTGTTCACAATTATTCCCAGGTCTCCATGGGCGTCATACGCGGTGTGTTGGCGGTCGTAATGAGTTAAATGGCCTTGGTAGTAATTACCCTGAATGCCTAGTGGGTTGGGTATTGGTGTTGATGTTAATGACTTGGTTAGGATGGTTAGGGATGCCGTCATTCATGAGGCCAATCCTGGTTGATATTTATGGAACAATACTGTCAGAATTACCTGGGGGCCCTGGGTTGGTGATGATTTCGCCTACCAATTGCCAGCCTATTACTGGGTGTTGAGGGCCATGGTTAATAGGCCTACGGTGCATATCATGCCCAGCGACGTCATTAATGAGGTNNGTGAGGATTGGCTCAAGCCTCCTCTGGCGTTTCGTACCACTTAACCTTCTCTCCAATGGTTGCCCTCATCCTCCATTTCATGCTCTTTGGGGCCCTGTCCATGGCCTCCCTCATCTTATTTAGATTATTCGTAACTCTATCCTTAACCCTGCCTGGTAGGTCAATGGTGCTTAGGTAGTTTAGGGTTCTCTCTATGTTGACTGTTGTTGTCTTATAGAGGCCCCAATCATTTGATGTTAACTCTATTATCCTTCCTAGGTCTATTGTGTTTGTATCATCCTTATTGCCTAATTCAAACTTATACATCATTGCCACTATGTCCTTTAGGTCCTTCTCATTAATTTCCCAAATCTGGAACTTGGTCATTAGTAGGTCGCTTGGTGGTATTGTTGGGCTGAACTTCCCGAGCCTGTCCTTAAGCTCAATCACGTGGCTCTCCCTGAAGACCTCAAGGAATATGTCGATTTTCATGCTCATCTGAGGATCAATAAACCTAAGCCTCTCTGACCCATGCAAGGCATTGAAGCGTTTATCAGACTGCGCGCCAAGGCTCTCCAGCGCCCTTATAACCTTCGGTGAGTCTTTCCTGCGGGTGGCCAGGTCTACATCCTTGGGTTCACGCATAACCGCAGGCACCTCTGTGTAAATATCACGTACTAGGTACGCTATGGCTATACCACCGAGTAACCTGCATATTGCACCGTGATTGCCACATGCCTCAACGAATGACAAGCCCCTCCTAAGCTTCTCCTCAATAATGCCTTGATCCATTGGGGTATTGGTAAATCGTTGCTTAATAAAATTTTTATTCATAGCCACCGCCCAAGTCAATGAATCTCCTCAGCCCAGTAGGCGATTATACGTATTGCTATGACTACCTAGGTGTGGAATATATACTATATTTATGTAATAGAAGGTTTATTAAACCACCACCCTTTAACTAGGGATTGGGAGGTTAGTGGTGGAGGGTGATGATGAATCGCCTAATTACGAAACGTATGTGAGTGGCGTCTATGATGAAATGGCTTCGAGCTATGAAAGGATTTACCTAAAGCTCTCCCAGTACTATAGGCATGTATATGGTGAATTATACGAGGTATTCAGGGATTATTTTAATGGCATGAAAATAAGAAGTAAAATCCTAGACCTAGGTAGTGGTACAGGCATCTGGACAATGCTCCTCAGGAAGCGTGGATACCACGTGGTCAGTCTAGATATCTCTCATGAATCACTCAGTAAATGCGTTAGATCAAGGAGGTGCAGCGACTCGGTGCAGGGCGATGCCGTTAAACTGCCCTTTAGGGATGGTGACTTCGACGCGGTTGTGGCCTATGGCAGTGTCTTTAATCACATTGTGAAGACTGAGGATGCCCTTAGGGAGGTTTCAAGGGTTTTAAGCAGTGGCGGTTATTTAATATTTGATGTTGATAATTTAGTGTGCCCAGACATGGCGTATGAGTCATTACTCGGCGGTGTATCCATAAGGGGCTTCCTCAGGGGTCTAATTAATGGAAATGGGCATGTGGGTTATTGGTATAATCATGATCATGAGAGTATACCATTTAGGTTCTTCACAATTAAGGAGATTAGGAATATGCTGAATAGTTATGGATTCAGGTTAATAAGCCTTAGGGGTATCCATGTTATATCCAGTGTAATTCCCTCTAGGCTTCATCAATGGAATAATGGGGTAATGAGTAGTCTTGCATCACTGTTGTACCTATTTGACGAAACCCTAGGACGGTATGCACCGTTTAAGTACATGGCAACTACATTCCTAGTTGTAAGCAGGAAAAATGCCTGAATCACCCCCTCTTCATTTGATTCATCAATTGCGCCAGTACGCAGTTAATGATTTTACTCGCCCCGTTACGCGGAATACTACTAAGGGGAATCACTATGCTGGTAGGAATGTTGGGTTCTTGTCGGTGGCTGGCATTATGGACTTATCCTCAAGCATGGCCCTTATGTGCTTAGGTAGAGTAAACAGTGCCCTATGTATATCGCCCTCATAAAACCTAAGCTCCTTACCAATGCGTTCCCTTACCCTTGTGTTGACATCCTCCGGTGATAGTGATGCTGGGTCAAGTCTCTTTGACCCTATCACGAAGCCCCACGTACTATCAAAGGAATGCATATACACTTGGTAAGCCCTGGTTATTGGGAATACTGAGGCAATGGTTCTGTAGATAGTTGCAAATGTCCTGAGGGAGTATGAGGTTGATGTTGCTTGGGTCACCATTAAACCATCATCGCTTAGCCTATCCCTAACAATGTTGTAGAACTCAACCGTGTATAGTAAATACGAGGGGCCGCCCTCAAGTGGGTCCGTTAGGTCCAGCACTATTACGTCGTACTTATCCCTGGACCTCTCTAGGAACTTCCTACCATCACCAATTACAAGTTTGAACCTGGGATCCTCAAAAACGCCCTGATTCATCTCCGGAAGGTACTCCTTGACCAACCTAAGTACTTCATCATCAATGTCCACCATCACTACCTCCTCAACACTCCCATGCCTAAGCACCTCCCTTGCCGTGGCGCCCTCACCACCGCCTAGAATGAGAACCCTCCTTGGGTTTGGATGAGTAATCATGACTGGGTGGACCAGGGACTCGTGATATACGAACTCATCATAAAAGGAACTCTGAACCTTACCATCAAGTATTAATGCCTTGCCTAAGTCCTCGAACTCCACCACTGCAACCCTCTGGTACTTAGTCACACCACTATAGAGAACCTTCTTCACGCCCCTAACATGCCAACTAAAGGGTGTGTTAAACTCAATGAACCAACTACCCTCCGCACTTATACTCCTAATACTCATCAAATCATGACCATACACCCAACTTTTAAACATTATGATAAAACAAGTCATTGATAAATAAAACCCAAACCGCAATACATGGTACTTGTTTAATGCATCAATTCCTCATGCCTTACTAACCAGTGACGCTTAATAAATATCCCATGCCTGCTTGGTTAAGAACTAAACACGCCACTACCAAAAAGGGACTCCTTGGCTAATTACCTACATGATAAAAGACCCATGCCTCGTAACCCCCTTAATCCTAGATTCATTCCCATAATGCTCATTGAAAGATTATAAACAATCCCAGTTAATTAATACTATTATAAATTAAATAATGATTAACAGTTACAACTAATGAGCAATTAACCATAAGACCCTAGGTAAATTTAGTCACAGGGTATGATCATAGGTCTTATATTAAGCAGAACTGCATGGTTCAATTCCTAGTGCGGGGGGTGGGATTTGAANNCCCCTTTGACCTGGCTCGGGCACCCCCGCAGGATTAACTTATTCCTCATGGGATTTTTAATTTTTTGGTCATTATTTTCCTGGGCATTCTATTCGTGCGAGGAATACCTCGGTTTTGTATGCTCTTCTTCTGTGGTGTTTGTACATGAGTGGTATTGTTATTGCCACCCTATCTAAAACACTTATTGTGCATCCCCATGAATTAACCTTATTGCTTACGTAGTTTAGGGTGCTTAACTTATGTATTGTGTATATTATGTTGCTGTATTTTGCGGCTGTACTTAGGAATTTAATATCGAGTCCCCTCTCGGTCCATATCCCAAATGGTGGGTTTTGAAACACAATGTTGAATTTGCCTATTAGTTCGAGGTTTCTGACGTCCTCTACTATGAAATCCACACTATTAAGGTTGTAATTACCCGCTGACCCCCTGGCTATGTCTATGGCACCCCGGTCAACGTCCACACAGAGTACCTGTACTGCACCCATTAGTGCCGCTGCTATTGCAAACCTGCCTGTTCCACAGCCTAGGTCGAGCACCCTCGCGTTAGTTAGGTAATTCCTCATGTGAGCATCCCAAACTGCAACCGCTACTATGTTTGCGTCGGTTACGTATTGCTCAAGCCTCAGCCTTGGCGCCCTATAACCCGGTATGCCCTGTATTACTAGTTCTAGTTCCCTTAAGCTGTGTATTTCAGGATCTCTGACCGTCCTCATCATTCAGCTACCGACGTGTTCATCATGGGTAAGTCCCCTATTCATCACTGCCCAGTTCCTCCCCAGTCACTAGCCTGGTGGGTTTTGCAATACCCCTCACATGCCTACTGAAGGCAGCCTCGGCTATGTCGGCTGCTAAAGCCACTATTAATTGCCCCTCGTGTATTGATGCCGTCAGTAGGCCGCTTAACCCAGTGCATCCCATGTTGGCTAACTCCAGCATGTTATTAAGCATGCGTTCCCTATCCAGCAGGACCTTTAGGGCATTATTTATATTATTGTCCAGGTATGCGTATACGGCCTTCATTACGTATGTCCAGACATCCCTAAGTTTCTCACCGATCTCACGCTTACACTGGGTTGCCTGTACCCTCATGAAGGCGTTTGAGAGTCTATCCAGGGCATCTGCAGCGTGTTCCAGGTTCTTAACCACGATGGTATCATCAATGGCCCTCTTCGGGTCCTTGAAGGATAACTTCTTTATTGTCCTTAGCGCCAGGAAGTAGAGCTTGTCCATTTGGTCATCGAGTTCAAGGACCTCCTTGAGTGAATCCCCCTTTCCCGTCCCAAGGTAGTCAATGAACTTGTTGAACATGGAGTTTAGGATATTCGCCATACTGTTTATTACCTCATTTAGGTCAACATTTGTCTCGCTGGTTGCCACCTTAATCAACACACTACCATCACTCTCAAGCATCAATGAACCTGGTAGTTTATTCTCGACATTAGAGAACGCCCTCCTAATACTATCCTTCTGTCCAATTATCTCCACATTATCGTAACCCTCAATGTAACTCGCGATTATTACCCTCGTCGCCTCATCAATGGCGCCACTGAGTGATATGCTGACTTCATTGGTTTCGCCGCCTGCCTGAGTCACTGGTTTAACCACAATGACCTTACCGACTAGGCTCACCTCAACAACATCACCAATACCCACGCTTATCATATCGAGCCAACGCCGAGGTAGCGTAATACCAATGCTCTTCTCACCAATCCTAATAACCCTCCTGTAAATTGATGACACGCATATAGGGTTTAATTGGGTATAAAAATCTAAGTCTAAGGTAATATTTTTACACCCATTATATATAACCCACAATTAAATATGTAATTCATGGAAAAGCCGTGAAACGGCCGGTTAATGAGGGAATCAATTTTATTAATAACAATAATATAAAACAATAGGGTGCTGTATAGTGCTGAGGTTTAGATTTAGGAAAGTGGCTGTTGGTGGCACATTCGACACACTGCACACCGGTCACACGGCTTTATTATTCACCGCGCTTAATTATGGCCATAAGGTGCTTGTTGGTGTTACAAGTGATGAGTTTGCCCAAGCCTATAAGACATACAAAGTGAAGCCGTTGAAGATTAGGTTCCTCAACCTGAGGAGTTTGATTAGGGAATTGGGTGGTGATGATAATAATGTAATAATTGATGTTATAAATGACCCATATGGACCGACCATAGTTGATCCAACCGTGGATGCCATAGTGGTTAGCCTTGAAACCCTGCCTAGGGCCATTGAGATAAACAACCTAAGGAGAGAGAGGGGATTACGTCCTCTCTATATCATTGTGGTTCCAATAATTAAGGATGGGTTCGGAAATAAGGTGTCCAGCACACTCATTAGGGATAGGACGGGAACGAAGGAGTTAAGTGACTAGGTTTATGTTCATGTCCTCGGTCAAGGACTCAATTATCTGCGTAATATACTCACTTAATCGCCTAGTGTCCCCTATGGTGCTTGTGTCCATGATTACCCTACCAGTCCCCATCTCCTCAACCCTAAGGGGTACTTGGTTAATGTCGTTTATGTTTATGAACCTCCTCACGTAGGATAATATGGAGTTTGTATATATAGTCTTCACGGAACCATCACGCCTATACTCAACCAGGTACTTAGACAGCAGGTACTTAACTAACCTATAGGTTTCCCAATCCTCCCTGAGCTCTATACCAAGGCCCACACTTATTACGTCCCTGTTGAGGACTGAGATGTATGGTGACGGCGTTAGGTCATTCGACAGTAGGTGATTAAGCAGTTGGCGGGAAACCTTAAACGCCGAGTCTATTTCCTGGGTATTCACCTTGTCCTCCACGTCCTTATCCGTGTGATAGACGTCCCAGTAATAATCAAGGCTTGATAAGGTCATTGCTGGTATTCCATTCATCTCAAAGTTTAGGGAGTCAAAGTAGGGCTTTGGGAGCTCCCACTGCGTACTTACGAACTGGCTTAACTGCATTGACAAGTCCTCACTCGTGTGAGTCACGTACTGCCTACCAATAACATCTAGGTTAAGTATGGCATACACGCTGTTAAGCAAGTTCCTTCTCCTTAGGTACTCCACATACCTGGTGGAGCCGTACGCCCAGTACAGACCTGCAAAGCCTGGGTTGCCTGCCTCCTCCGCCGTAAACGATATGAAACTCAACCCCCTCTTGAATGAGGACCTGTTTCTAACCACATTGAGTAAAAGTGATGAGCCAAGTCCAACACCAAGGCAATCATCTGCATAGCCCGTTAACCAATGGTCATGGTGAACAGCCAGTATTACGGATTCCTCCTTATCACCCTCTAGGTTTACAATTAGGTTATACCCAGTGCCGAGTTTCGTCTCAACATCACTAATGAAATCCACCTCCTCACCTACGTACTTGCTTAATTCCTCACCGACTTCCTTGGGTACGGTAAGGGCCGGCATGATTGGCGGTGGCGCCCTATCCCATGAGTAATCCGGAGTTGCTGTAATGACAATCCTCCTGGCAACACCCGGATACTTGTCCTTGAAGATAACTGCAAGGGCTCCCTTCTCCATGGCCCTTATGTATATGTACTTCGCATCATCCATATCCTCTGGGAAGTCCGTGAGTAATATTTTGCCTCCCGAATCGTTTATATCCATTGTTAATTTACCCCTGCCAGAACCACCCAGGGTTAGCGGCATACTTAGTGCCCTGAATTCACTGCTGCCGTGAATTATCCTCGAAAACCTATCCCTCCATATTAAGACACTCACTGGTTGTAATTCATAGGAGAATAGGGGATTGTCTATTTGATTGAGTAACCACTCTATGAAGTCATACTCTGCCGTCGAACCCCCCACCAAGTCCATATACGAAGAACACCTCCTCGCAATGCTAAACGCCATTGCCGACTCAGACACGCATAGCCCAGTGCAGAGATAAATATAAGTGTGTGGCGTAAATAATCTAAGAATTGGGAATGGCAAAACAGGGACGATTGAACGAGTTCTATAGGCGTGTGAAATCCGTGATACTACTATTAACGCTAGTCGTTATAATTATTATTAGAGGACATGGTTTTAACATCAGAAAGATGCATAATGAGGCTGTTGGCTTCATTGAGAAGACTGTGAAAGAGAGGAAATTACGTCATTGAGTAATTCCGAGACATACTCATAATCCCTCCTACGCCTGGCCTTGGCAAACCTAGGCCTTAAACTAGGGTATTCCCTAAGGACCTCCCTGGCTATTAACTTGAGGAGTGTCATGCCCTCACTATTTAATGCACCATCCGAGTAATACTCCGAGTACGGATTGAGGAGTTCCTTAATATACCTAATCACTGCCCCACTGACCATTTTAAACCCAAACTAAATTGGGCATGCCTAATTTTTATGGTTTCCAGGAAATTGCAAGAACAGACCCTATTAGGAGTAGTATAAAGCCTATGAAGAAACCACTGGCTCCCGTAAGGAATCCAATTATTGATAATATAAGGAGCACAACGCCTGTGCTATGCACGGAATTAACATCGTTTAATTTACCAAGCCTCAGCGAAAAGTAGGCGGCTAAGGCACTCACCACTAGTCCAATGATACCTACTACCGTCAGTATCACTGGCATGTATGTGAATAGGGGCATCATTGGGTAGTACCCAAGTCTATGGAATGCATAGTAGCGAGGGATTGCGATGGCGAAGCCCGCAAATGCCAATACTATTATCGAGCTTATTATCATTAGTATACTACCTATTAAGGACAGTATGTATGCCATGTGCGGGGTTGCGACTTGTGTACCTGGTTGTTGACTCATACCTGCCCATGTAAGGCATTGTTCCTTTAAAAACCACACTCACCACATACAAGTCACTACTCAACCTCTCGCCCTATTAGGTTTCTCGCCACTATTAGCCTCAGTATGTTCTGCGCACCCTCGGCACCGACGTAATAACTCAGAGCCCCTAGGAACGCCCTTGTAACCGGCGTCTCCTTGAAGTAACTCACGCCGCCAAACCACTTCATTACCTCAAGTCCAACATCTATAGCCAACTCCACGGCGAGCATCTTGGCCATGGCACCAGCATTAGCAATATCAAGTATGGACACGGACTCACCCCTGTAAAACTTATCAGCGAGCCAGGCAGCCCTGTAAACCATGAGCCTAGCAGCCTCAAGCCTAGTACTAAGCTCCGCGTACTTAAAGCTTATTGATTGATAAGAGGAGATTGACTTACCGAAGACGACCCTACTCCTTATCCATTCCCTGCCTTGCTCAAGCATCCAGCGTGCCGTCCCAAGAGCCGCTGCGCCTATGAGCGTCCTAGCCACATCGAAGCCCTCCATGGCTATCTTGAACCCATTATTCACCTCACCAAGTATGAAATCAGGATCCACTGGAGCGCCATTAAGCCTCAAGTAACCAGTTGGTATTCCCCTCCTGCCCCATTCCTCGTAATCCCCAGTCTCAAAACCCGTGTTAACAACACCATTCCTCTTCACCATGAAAAGCATTGTAGTTATAGCCCTGTGCCTAGCCTCCATAGGGCCTGTCCTGGTTATGGTCACGAAACCACCACCATAGGGAAGCCTCAGGGCTATTGATATTCCGGTGGCCATGTTCTTCTCCCCCGTGAGCAGCCACTTGCCGTTAACTAGCTTCGCCTCCGTCCTCTCATTACCAACGTCACTACCACCCTGAGGCTCCGTGGATGCTATGCCAATCCAGGCCTCACCCTTTGTTAACCTAGGTAATACTTCCTCCTTAACGCTGTCCTTGGCGTATCGCTGTACAATAAAGGGCCAGGCTATTTCGAGGAGGAAGTACACGGGGACGGCTAGGCTTGGATCCGCGTAGGCCAATTCCTCGGCTGCTATTGCAGCCATTAGGAAGGAGCCCTCTGAACCACCGTACTTGGAGCTAAGGGTTAAACCGATTAGCCCCTGCTCCGCGAGCCTTGGTATTAGGTCTAGGAGTGAGTACTTGCCCTCATCGAGGTCCACCCAGTGTGGTTTTATGTACCGCTCACCAAACTCCCTAACGGAATCCCTGAACAGGGCCTCCTCCTTAGTTAGATCGAAGTCCATTAATCATTGGAGCCAAAGGTCGTATAAAAACATAACCTCAACAGCTTTTCTGCATTAGAACACTAATGGTTATCCACAGCAATAGCTTAGCCTTGATACGTCCGTCATGAAAGATAATGCAGCCAATCTTAGGGTCTCCCCATAGGTTGGAAAGGCTGGCACCATTTCAATTAAATCATCTACGGTTAAACCCTTCGCCACTGTTGGGGCAGATACATGAATTAACTCCTCACCCATCGGTGAAACAACCAAGGCGCCAGTTATCCTACCCCTACCCACCCTAACCTTCCACGTGTCTGGGTACGTGTTTATCTTTATGAAGCCCTCGAGCCCACCAAAGGTTCAGGAAGCAGCTACATTATCTACAGTGACCATATTACAGACACATCCAACACCCTTGTCAATCATATCATCCTCCCTAAGCCCAATTGCGGCTATGGGTGAGTCCGTAAAGACTACTCTAGGTACTATTAACGGGTTATACCTGGCATCACCCCCTAGGGCATTTATGGCAGCCACTACTCCCTGCCTAGCAGACGCATTCTCAGCATACCTACCTCCATAAAGTCCAATGCCTCCCGTGACATCACCTGCAGTACACGTTGGGCATGTTCGTCTCCACCCTCTCATTAACCTCAACACCACCATCCTTATTGA
>DAJV01000005.1 GCA_002496475.1 Vulcanisaeta sp. UBA163
GCTTTAGGGAATTAGCGAGGTGGCAAAGTTAAAAACAACACTGCGGATCAAATAACCACTTCTTTAGTGGTCTAGTACATTACCGAGGCCAACCTCATCCTTAAAATAATCCAACTGAATAAATGAGAGGTCACCACTGTCATTTCACCATCTAGAGATCATCTCACTAGAGTGCGTAGTCTAGTCATGCATCTTCGACAAAATTCTGGGCCTTTTTTATCCGTGTCCTCGATAGTGTTGCTGAAGTACATGACGCATTTGGGGTCTGTGCAGTGGTCTAGCCCAAAGGAGTGACCTAGTTCGTGGAGTATCTCCTTGAGTATTCTTGTGTGATAGAGCGATCGTTCCCCGCGTAGTCTCTTCGTGAACACCAGGGCTAGTGCTCCACCTATCCTTGCGACACCGAATACGAAGTTAAATCCTTCCACGTAGCCATCATCATCAATCACCAGCACTAACTTATCAAAGCCTTCATAGCCCCTAACCCTGGGCTCCAGGTAGTCGAGCAATGCATCAGCCCTTACCTGACCCCTCCTTACATCCCTGAACTGTGACTTCAATCCCTCGAAGTCTGTCCTTTTCATTTCAACTTGGACTAAGTCGTTGAGGTAATGCTCGACTTGCCTAGGGAAGTTGCTTGGGAACTCAACCTCTGTTAGTATTAGGATCTTTTTCATGATTAGATTACCTAGTATGAATCAAGGCTTTAATGCATTAACCTCAATGACTGAGTCAGTAGGGACGCAGGTTCGTCACTTCATTATCCGTCACGCTCGTGCTTCATCATAAATAAGTGATTGTTAGTCCCTCCTTCCTTAAACGTTTAGTTTAAAGTTTATCCCTGCGGTTTTCATTGCTTTCAATCCCTCACGAACAACACCCCCAATCACAATCACCGAGGGGTTTTCCACATTGACTTGCTCCGTGGCTAATTTACCCACCGTGGTTATTGTGACCTTGCTATTCTCCATGTATGCCCTCATTATTATTGCCACGTATGTGCCAGGGTCAATGCCTCCCTCAATTAACTCCCTAGCTATCTCGCCTACCCTTGACGCACCCATGAGTATTATGATTGTGTTAACTGCCTTAGCTAATTCTCTGAAGTTCACGAATGTCCTGCCCTTTCTAGGGTCCTCCATACCTGTCACAATGGCCACTGAGCTGGAGGTACCACGTAGTACTGGCGGTATTAGGTACGCCTCTGGCGCCGCTATGGCCGATGTTACGCCGGGTATTACCTCACAGGGTATGCCAGCACTCAGTACTGCCACGCATTCCTCAAAACCACGGCCAAATAGGAATGCATCCCCACCATGTAGCCTAAGCACTATTTTTCCATTGCTGGCTTCACGTAGCATGGTCCTTATAATCTCGCTCTCCTCCATTGCATGCTTACCTGGCTCCTTTCCTGCGTATATCAATTCCGTACCTGGTCGTGCATACCTCAAGGCAGACTTGGGTATTAACCTATCATAGATTATTACATCGGCACTGCCTATTGCCTCAACACACTTTAATGTTAGTAATCCCTCATCGCCAGGTCCGCCTCCGGCTATCACAACCTTACCGACCATTCCAAAACCTCTATTAAGGAAATGTATTTTAGGTATATTATCCCTTAGTACTGTGGTTGAGAACACTTGCCTGTCTATGAGGTTCATGTTCTCTGGTGCACATAGGGTTAGGTTTAGTGGTGTTTATGGTAATGTGCATGGGCATAATTATGATGTGACCATAAGATTGTGTGTCAGTGGAAGGAAAATGCTGGTAATTGACATTGATAGGGTTAGGCATGAGATTCAGGGCATCATTAATTCCTTTGAGGGAAAGTACATAAAGTCCAGCAAGGAGGAATTACGGGACTTGGCACCCGGTGAATTCGTTGAGATTCCCTGCATACCCGAGGGCGCCACTGGAGAGTGCGTTGCCTGGTACTTCATGGATAAAACCCTCGAGATATTAAGGCGTATGGGTATTAACGAGACCACAGAGACTCAGGTTATTGTGTGTGATTCACCTATAAATTGCTTTGAAGCCCGATCTTCCTAATCGTGCGGGACAAGCTTACTAAATACCTTTAAGCTTAAAAATATTAAATGACCTAGCGTAAAAACCGTCCTTATTTTGGCTGATTCATCCTCGGCTAGCACGTAATCGAGATTAAACTCCCTCAACCACTTACTCCTCAGCTCCGTAACGGCCTTGTGCCCTGGTTTTGAGTAATCAATCACAGGGAGGGGCAGTGGGTATGTGTGCGGTAGTGAAACCGATACAGAGCAATCAATAAGGTCATTGATGAGATAAAGGCAATACTAGGGAGGATGCTGCATTGGCAGGTCTGGAGTGATTAGTGAATAGGTGCGTGGAGGAAGGAGCGGTTAAGGTTAGGGCTATTCGTGGAGTGTTGAGGGCTGGTACTGTGATGAGTTTACCAATCAAGTAAATGATAATAAGAGCAGTAGGTACTTTATTGCCGTAATACCCGCGTCATTGTTCAAGGAGCATGAGGACATAATGGTGAAGGATATTCAAGTGCTATGTCGAAAGTACGAGAAAACAAAGGATGAGGAGGAAAGATAAATAATCATTAAGCATTTGAGGGGGACTCACACCACAGAGGGCTGCCGCTGTAAACGTGTTTTTAGTTAACTATGATCGGTTGCATCCAGAATACCGTGGAAGTGATGATGCAATTCAGTAAAGCATCCTACTACTCAATATATTTTAATTAATACTTTTTATCACCTATTTATTACTCCCTAGAAAGATTTCCGCCTAACCCTTGAGCATCACCGGAAATATTAAGGGTTAAATTTTCAGATCCTCTTAATTGCGCGGAAAAGGCTCTCGCTGGTTAATTCCTGGATTTTTATTGCATCTATGTTGCTTTCTATGATGCCGTTTTCACCACCGACCAGTAGTGCCTTAACAGACTTGAATATGGTCTTTGCCTTGTCGAATACTGATGGGTCTATGTTGTCGTCTTCACCGTCAGTTATTACAACTAACTTGTACTCCCTCAGTGATGGTTTATTCACTGCATCCTGAATCGCCACACCCACTGCGTTTGTTATGTCCGTACCACCCAGTGGTATTAATGAGAGTAGCATCCGTACTATGTCCTTCTTGTTGGTTAGTATTGGGTATGTTTGTTGGTCGAAGAATCTGACGGCTAGATTACCGCCCTTCATTGCCAGTATTACAGCCAGGGCTGTGGCCCACGTTATCTTACTAATGGCGCCCACCTCAAATATATTTATGTTAACTGTATAGAACATGGAACCACTCTTGTCAATAAGCATGTATATCTTGGGTTTCTTAATAGCCCTTCTCTCCCTAACCAGTACGTTGCCCATGGATAACTTGTATGCAAAGACTGGTTTGGCGAATTTCATGAGCATTCTTTCACTTGGTATCATGTCCCTGAGCTCCGAGGCCCTTGTCATCCGCTTAACGCCGCCAATAGTACCAACGCGCTCCGCGTCTATATCCTCAACAACATCCACAGTATACCTGGTATCCACGATTAGTCTAATCAGTGAGTTTAGCATGGAAATGAGCCTAAGTCTGTATGGGTCTATGTCAGTGCTTAGTAATATATCGGCTATTTCATGACCTACGGAGTCCCCGAAGAGCATCTTAACCTTATTAACCGTTTCACTGACTTTCTTCATGTTTCCAACATAGAAGTTAATTAGTGATCTAACCTCCCGCTCAAGGTTCATCCTATTCTCCCTTGATGAACTGTTGTTTTGGTCCATGGCTGACTCAACCATTTGCCTAAATGTCTCGTTTCTATCCATCTTACTCAGGACGCTATTGTAAACCTTGAGTAGCTTAAGAGCCATGACCCTGGAGAGCCTACCGTTGAGCCTCGTTATCCTGGATACATCGCCATAGGCTTCACTCCTTATGTATGTGGATACCACGAACCTCCATAGTGATGTTTCCATATCTTCATTCTCAATGGGCATCCTTAGTATTGGTTGCCTGTAGTGTACGTAAAATGAGTCTGCCAGTACTCCCTGTTTCATTTTATCTATGTAACCTATTGAGTGCTTACGGGCCTCAATAAGGACCTCCCTTATCCTATACCTCGTGAGTGATTCCTCGTAGTCAACGTTAGCTAGAATACCTGGCACTACCTATAGTTTGGTTAGGGTTGTTAATAAAACTTATTTGTTAACTTATTAAATATATTGCCTATATATTGTGTAAATTCAATAGTAGTTGTTCAAGTATTCCCCGTATTATATTAAATGTTTTCTCATAACCCATGTCAAGTATTAGGTACGTTGATTCACCAAGCATTACCAGGGTATATATCGAGGAGAACCAATTCAACAACTTAACCCCCCTCGCTAATATCTGAATACCCAACAGTTTACTACCTCTATGTAGGGTCTTGGCTATAATAATCATGTCATCTGCCCGATAGGTAATCCTCGATGAAGACAAATCCCTGAATACCGCGCTTAATTCCCTTCTCGTTAAACCTATGGATAGGTAGGACCAATTAATGGAAAAACCAGTCTCTAGCCGTGGTATTAATGGTAACGAATTTATGATGCCCAAGTCCCTTAAAGCCAGTAGTTTACCCATTATGATTAATTGATGATCCCTATTAATAGAATACTCAATGCCACTCAACGGATCCCTAATGGTGAATCCCCTACCAATCAACCAATCATCTCCTTTGATGTCACTTACCACGGGCCTGAGCACCTCATAATCAGTGGTTATACATGTCTCAATACCCTGCGTCCTACTGATGGGTAATGACTTAAGTAAGTCATCATCTAAGGCCATTAACAAACCAGGGTTAGCATAACCACCCATGTCTGTTATGAATAGTAATGATTCCGTGTTCTTACCAATGTCATTCCCATTAATTACGTAATTACCCTGCCGCAGCCTAATCTTATAAATACTTCCGCAATTACCGAATTCCCTTGGTACCGCCTCAGAGCCGGTGATTACCCTATCATAGTGGTACCTGGAGCCTTGTTCGTTAAGTACCACGTCGTTTTTATCAATGACCACTGATTGAAGCCTTGCACTTACAATTCTTATCCCAAGCAAGTCCTCTAGGTACTTCCTAGTGAATAATTTTGTGGTTTCCTCATTCACAACCCCCAGCAATGCGTGCGGTGCTAGGTCCATAATCCTAACATCACCTTGCATCTCCGTGTATATGGTGACCTCATGCCCATCCCTAGCCAGATACTGCGCATATATTGCTGTTCCTGGGTTTAATCCAACAATCGCTATCCTCATTAAGTAATGCATTATTTAATCCCGCTTAAATTAGGTATCCCTGATGCGTAGGTTGAGCTTTAAGTCCTCAGTGGCATTAGTGGGTCAGGACCTGGTCCCTGTCAGGGATGCTGTCATTGACGTTGCGGATGGCGAAATAACGGGTATCGGTAAAACCCCAGGTAACATAAACATTATTGATCTAGGTAACGTAATATTAATTCCTCAATTAACCAATGCCCATGTACACGTACTTGATTACTTCCTAATGGGGCTATATGGGAAATACTACATTGATGATGTTGTTGGCGCGCCATATGGCCTGAAGTATTACTACCTACGAAGGATCAAACCTAATTCGCTAAGGGCGGGATTAGCCAATGTCTTCCGTAGGATTAGGGATTATGGAGTTGGCTGTTTATTGACAATTATTGAGTACGGGGCGATATTTACCGACATAGTCCTCGAGGAAGCAAAGAGGGTAGGACTGTGCATCATTCCCCTGGCTGAGCCCAGCTCCTTCAGGGTTTATGTTAAACCTGAGGAGGAGAATGATGTTGATGAGGTATTTGAGGAGGAAGTAAGGCAATTCGTTGATAGGGGATTTGGCATATCACTGATATCACCACTTAACTACTCAATGGCCGAATTAAGGCTTGTGTCTAGACTCGCTGGCTCACGAGGAGGATTAGTAAGCATCCACGTCTCAGAGACCGAAGACACCTACCTAGACGGAGACCTGGGCAGGGCCCTAGGTACCCTAGTAACTGGTAAAACTCTCTTTGTTCATTTAACGCAGTTAAGTGATGAAGACGTGATGAAACTGCCAACGCAACCTGTGGCTGTATGCCCATGGTCCAACATGGTATTCATAGGCAAGTTGCCGAGGATTGGAGTAATGATAAAGAGGGGCTTAAGGCCTTTGCTTGGTACCGATAACGTTGCCCTGATTGAACCTAACCCCTGGGAGGAAATGAAATTGCTTAGGGTTATTATGATGAGTAATGAATTGAGACCAGTGGAGATCCTTAAGATGGCTACCTCATGGGCTTGGTCATGGGGATTCGGCTACGTAATAAGTGAGGGCGCCCAAATGAGGGGCTTAGCCATACGAATTGGTTATGATAATTTAAGTATGGATTACGTGCATGATTATGTGGTGACCCGGACGTCGGCAAGGGACATTACTTATATGGTTAATGGGCAAGACGTGGTAGAAATTAGGTAATCCTCACAATCTTTAAATGATGAATTTTCACTTTGAATAATAATTGATGAGGTATTATACTTATGGTTTAGGTTAA
Source organism: Vulcanisaeta sp. UBA163 (assembly GCA_002496475.1). Classification (GTDB taxonomy): domain Archaea; phylum Thermoproteota; class Thermoprotei; order Thermoproteales; family Thermocladiaceae; genus Vulcanisaeta. The sequence continues at coordinate 6,564 of DAJV01000005.1, forward strand.
TACATGGTATTAAATATTGATATTGGAGAGTTGAAACTAGATCCTAATTGGCTTTTTAATCAGTGTTCTCGTTTTTGGCGTTAGTATTGATACGGTGATGCTGCTAAGCCCATTTAACTTTATGTACTCTGACGAATTAACGGGGATCTTAATGCCCTGCTCCATGTATGTTTCAGGCATTTCAATGCCTATTATTAAGTTGGCGTCCTTAAACCACCTATTACTGATCATTAGTTCTGTGTGGTTATCCTTCTGTTGTATCTTCATTGTCAGTGAATCAAGGGAATCATCTACCCTCTTTATTGCGTAGTAGGCCCATTTACCAACATGTTCAATGTTAACAAACTCGGCCCAGTAGTAATCACTATCCAGGGCCATTGCTAGGGACATCATTAAATCCTCATCCTCGCCGAAGACCTCCTCATAAATCCTCCACTTATTTATGGCTATCTGAACCATGGCCCAAAGTCTCGATTGAACATCAGCTCTTTCAGTAACCCACTTCGTGGGTGAGCCCAACCATGAGGTTGTTGGTATTTCCTTAACCTCCTCATTGGCTTCCCTAATTAATGTTGATGGTTTTATGGGCATTATATAACCATCTGCCTTGGAGCGTGATAGATACATGAGTATTTTCTCAAGGAGTAGGGCTGCGTATGGGTTTGGTGATGGTAATATCATCCAGTTTTCACCATCTAGCGCCATGGTTATGGCGCCTTTTTCAGCGTAGTTGGCCCTCATCATTAGTTCAATTATTAATCTCCGTGCATTGGCATCAGCCTCCTGCGCATTACTCGCCTTATTTAGTTGAAAACTCAATAAATCACTAAGTGCGGTGTCTCGGAAAAGTATTGCTAGGCAATCATGCCTATAAATCCTATAGAGCGAGCCCCTGTCCTTAATGCTCTCACCGAGGTGATAAACACCATCAAGTACCACATACTCAATGCCCTCATTACACAGTATACCCCTTAACTTCTCAGAAAAGTATAACTCGGGTAGCCACATGCCAATGGCTTTGACACCCAGCACCTTTCTGGTGATCTCCTTTCCCATGCTCAATTCCCACTGGAGCAATTCATCTATGCCGAATTTCTCAACCAGGTAGCCTGCTATTGGATGCGCAAGAAAGCTTGTTAGTACCTCTATAATGCCGTCACTGGCTAATTTAGAGTAGGTATTAAGGGTTTCCTTGATTAGGACCGACCGTGTGTCCCAGGGACCAATATACTCAAGGGAGTCCTTACTCTCGATGAAGACACCGTTGTTTATTAAATCATTCCATTGCCACAATAGGCTTGGGCTTAGATTATACGTTATGGAAACCCCGTACCTATTCACTAACCTAGCGTGTAATAGGTAGGGGCCTACATCATAAAGTGGATAGAACTCTGGTGACCAGGTATGCTGGAATGCCCAGGGTCCGTGATATACGCCGTTTGGGTACTTATGGATTGGTTGATGGTTATGAAAGACCATGACGAACCTCACAGGAGTCTCCGGTCTCTCTGTTACGAGAATGGGTATCTTGCTTTCAACTCCGCAACACTTGGCGCTTATTTCGTGAACCCCACCTTCGCTTAATCTTGTGTAATCCACTATCTCTGATTCAGGGGGTATTACCTGCATTACCCGCCTAGTTACTTCCCGTGAGTCCTTGTTTATCGTTAGTTCTATGTCCTCTCCACTCGTTAGTCCCCTCGTTACTATGTTTATGGCTATATCCTCATTAGGTTCATAAAGCACCTTATTTGTTGTTAACTCTATTGACACTAATCCTCACTGTTAATTAATGATTATATAAATGCTTTTGGTTTTTCAATTCCTAATGAATGTTCCAAGAGCAGAGAAATTTATTAATGAGGAAATTGATTAGTGATACTTTGTGGAGGTTGGTTACGAATCGAAAATACGGAACATAATGCAGGCTCTTCACTCATTAGCCGCCATTGACAGGGAAAGGGCTGTTAAGCTTGATGATCTAGCCAGAATAGTCGGCCTAAGGGTGGACGAAGTTCGGAGTATAGTTGATAGGCTCAAGGTTCTCGGTTATGTAAACACGATCAACGACTCAGTACACCTAACCTCAACTGCAATAATTAAATTAAGCAGTATATACTGCTAATCCCGTGGTTAAAGTACTCCATGTCACCACTGAGTATCCGCCGCATAGGACCGTAGGATCATTGGCGTTCCAGGTGAGGGATTTAGTGAGTAAACTATCAAGCGATAATGAGGTATACTTGGTGCATCCAGCTGATTTTGAGGGTAATTACATGGATGGCAACATACGCATATACACGGTAGCTGACAGGTGGTTTAGTGATGTCGTTGCCTACATGCATTTCCTACTTGTTGGGGTTCTGTCCAGGATACCATACGTGATACCCAAGGACATAGAGCTTATTCATGCCCATGACTGGATAGCATCAGTAACAGCCAGGGTTATTTCCCAAAGGCTTAAGATACCCTACATAGTCAGTGCATACTCAACTGAACCACTTAGGTCAGGCAATGCCATGAACCTACTAAACCTAACAATAAGGGATTGGGAGAAATACGCCTTTTCCTCAGCAAATTACGTGATCGCCCACAATAGACCTACATATGAATCCCTGGGCAGGGATTATGGTATAAACGCCGTGGAGGCAAGGTCGATTAATGATATTGAAGCGATATATCAAGGCATCAGTCACCAACGCGTACATCACGGTCAGTCCGTCGTCAGTTCATCACACAAATAATACTCAACTCCTTAATGGTATATAAATACTTAGGTGCTATAAATGCTTATTAAGTTATGACTAGAGGATATAAGTGATTAACTATGGGTGAGGCACAGTGCAATGGAAAAAACATAGAGAAGGCAGCGGATATCCTAGTAAATGCTCATCATGCAATTGCCTTTACAGGCGCTGGAATCTCCACGGAGTCAGGCATACCTGACTTCAGGGGTCCTCAGGGATTGTGGAAGCAGTATAACCCGGAGATTGCCACGATAGATTATTTCCTACAGCACCCAAAGGAATTCTGGTTGTTTTACAGGATGAGAATGAGTATGTTATTCACAGCAAAGCCAAATAGGGCGCATATAGCGCTGGCAGAACTTGAGAAGATGGGGGTGATAAAGGCCGTAATTACGCAAAACATTGATGGCCTTCACCAGGTAGCTGGTTCCAATAATGTAATTGAGCTTCATGGCACCATGAGGAGGGCCGTATGCCTTGCATGTGGCCATGCATACCCAATGGATACAGTAATTAAGAAAATAGACAGTGGACAAATACCACCACTCTGTGATGCATGTGGTGGTATTCTTAAGCCCGACACTATATTGTTCGGTGAACCTGTGAAGGACTTCGAAAAAGCCAGGGAATTAGCCCTCATGAGCGATGCTGTTCTTGTGGTTGGTTCCTCACTATCCGTTTATCCAGCTGCATACATACCGTTGTTTGTTAAGGAAATGGGTGGTAAGGTGATCATAGTTAATATGGAACCCACGGAGCTTGATTATATAGCTGATGTGATTATTCAATGCAAGGCTGGGGATGCAATGACACTACTACTTAGTGCTGTTAAGGAGAAACTCAATATGAAACAATAGTATTCTTGTAATATTTAATTATTGAAACAAGTATACGTAAACTTTACGTATACGGAAATAATCATAATACTGATATATTACTCTGGAATTATTAAAGACCATACACCATTACTCAATAAATCATTTAGTGGCATCCTGAAGTTAGCCTCCAGTGTTTTATTAAATTCCTCGATGTCATATTTACCTAGCTTTAGTTCCATGTAAGTCATCGACTCCGCTATTTGAAGAGGCCTTCTCATGTAATCACTCATTAAGTACCTGAAATACCTTAGTCTCTTTCTCAGATAGTCTTCATCATTAAAGATCTCATTAATACCCAGGAGAGCATTAGTTAATTCCTCCTTAACAATGTCAATGCTTTTATCATTAACCGCAGATATAACTATTTGATAATAATATGTGCCTGGCAGGAAATCCCTGTCCATGTCTATTGCATACGTTAAACCACTTTTTCTGAACCTCGACAATAAGTATGAACTAAGCCCACTTACTAAATGGAAGTCTAGTAATGATGACCTAACCATCATCATATACGGATCCTGGTTATCCACATCCCTGTACCAGGAGTAGGATAGATAGGCAGAATCCACGGGCCTTTTAATGACTATTGGTTCTCCCTTACCCATTGTCGGCATCTTCCTGCGTCTTGACTTATCCTTCCATCCACTGAATATTTCAATTATCTGATTAGTTGGTATGCCTACGGGACCCCAAATACTAATCACCATGTTATCAGGCGCATAATATGACCCCAGGAAATCCACAAGGTCCTTAACCGTTATAGAGGAGACACTCTCATTAGTACCAATGACAGGATCGCCATAGTCACTATCGCCAAATAATGATTTAGGGCCTAGGTCGTAGATCACGGTACCAGGATCATCATTCCTCATCTTAATCTCAGACAATATTACCTGTCTCTCCCTCTCAAGGTCTTCACTGTCTATTTTTCTATTGCTAAACAATCTATAGATCAGTTTCAACAATTTCTCTAGCTCGCTTGGTATTACCTCGAATAAATACATTGTTAATGTGCGCTCGGTATAGGCATCAGATACGCCACCCAGTCCCTCTATTTCTAGGTCGATATTGGGATGAGCCCTATAAACAACGTGCTCAGCAAAATGACTTATGCCCCTCGTGTTTTTATCTTCATATATCGAACCAATACCAACGCCAACTGCTACGCCCACGGTGGGTGCCTCGGCCCTGTTTATGATTAGTCTAAGTCCGTTGTCGAGAACATGGTACTCCATTATTACCCAGGGTTTCGATTTTAACAAGAACTTAAAAGGCAAATGCCCCCTTAGCAAACCCTCTTGCCTATTTGCTCGTCCTGTGGTTTATCAATTGTTATTATCGTGGGGTTCTTCTCATCACATGATGCAAGTATCATCCCCTGGCTCTCGTAACCAAAGATCTTCCTGTTCTCTAGGTTTACCACAACCACAACGTACTTATTAATCAATTCCTCAGGTTTGTAGAACTCGGCAAGCCCAGTGATTATTTGTCTCCTTTCATCGCCTACGTCAACAACGAGTCTCAGGAGCTTCTTTGATCCCTGAACCCTCTCCGCATGTATCACCTTACCAACCTTAAGCACAACCCTTTCAAAATCAGCCCTTGTTATTGTCTCTGCAGACACAGTACTTACCTCAAGTACCCACTATTAAATATTGAGGCATATGCTAAATACTTATTAGTGGGTCTCTGAATTAATTAATTGTGGTTAAGAGATACTTCCTCAGCAATAAGGACATTAAGGAGTTGAGCAATGCGGTGGGTGAGTTGGGGGCATTATTTAAGAATGTAAAGAAGGTAGAGGTTTATGAATTAAACGAGGCAGTGACTGTGTATATAATAAATGATAAACCACTCGTGGCTAAACTAATAATAAAAATGGATACAGGCACAAGAGAATACATAATACCACTACTAACATACTTTTACCTCAACCCAACCTACATGCCTAACTACCCGGTGGTTACCGTCGACGACGGCGCAGTGCCCCACATAGTCAATGGAGCCGACGTAATGAGACCAGGCGTTAAGGAGATCAACGGCAACTTCAATACTGGTGATGTATTACTAATCAAGGACCTAAAGGGTAGATACATAGCCGTTGGAGTATCATTAATGCCAGTAGATGAAATGAGGAGTACTACCAAGGGCAAGGTCATTAAGGTAATACATCATTTAAATGATAAGCTATGGAATCTCGCAAAGGAATTAACCGAATCATAGAATTGAATTACCTATGGGTATTAATTTAGCCGAGAAGGTTCTGATCCCTGAAACACCCTTCCACCCTGAGGCACGAGACTTTAATAACCTCTATCGCCACGACCTTCCTGGGCCTAACCAAGTCATTAATAGCGGAGAGTGCGACATTTGAACCCGCGAATGGATCCATAATGACGCCACTCCGATACTTCTCACCAACTTCCTGTAGGAGGCCCCTAATCACGGTTAAGCCATCACTACTCGCGTAATACTACGAGGTACCCCTTCTATCCACAGTCCCCCTGGGCCGCATACCGCTCATCAATAAGGTACACCAGGCTTCTCATCCTAGTCTTTTCATTTTCACATAAAATCCTCAAGTTTAATAGCTACATGAGTACTTAAAGTCCGCCTCCTTAAGGCGGAGCCGGGATAAAAATCAACGAAATAGGTAACCCCATAACCTAAGTAACATAAGCCATGAACTACCCAAGGTTAAGTAATCTGAGTATTTGGGTAAAGTCGGTATCGTTCCTCGTAGTTTTATACCTCCTAATCATACTGCGTAGTTCATCAAAGTTTATGTCCACGCCTATGACCAACCTGACGTGATTCTGAACAAACCCTTTACCCATTATTAGGGCATTTACTAATTGAGCTACATTACTAACTCTGTTGTTTAGGCTGGCGCTTTCGAAGTCTATTATGAACGCCCTACCGCTGCCAATGATTATGTGATCCTGAGGTCTACTTAATTCATTATGCGCCAGGCCTATGGAGTCCAGTTTACGGCACTGCCAAAGCAAGTCCCTGAGTATCATCCTTAATTCGCCTGGGCCTTCCGTAATCACGTACTTCTGTATGGGCAAGCCATTTATTAATTCCATAACCAACACATTACTCGTGTAATCAATTAATCTAGGACCAACACCCACAGAATTTGCAAGCCTTAGATAATTACCCTCATTTAGTAGGTTTGGTCTTGGTGAATCAAAGCGCCTGATCTTACAGGCATAGTAATTATTATCAATGCCACATTTAAATACGAAACTGTTTTGGCCCTTACCCAATAACCTAACGCCCATGAATTCGGTAATTCCATCATTAAGGATCTCCGCGATACCAAGCCTTAGTAATTCACTCAGTACTAGGTTTAGGTAATTCCTTGGGCAATTAATGCGTTCGCAGATCCTAACGAAAACGTTGTAATTGTTCATCGAAATAATTTATTAATGCATTAAATATAAGCAAACCCGGGCTGATGAGGAAGACAGGCCTCTGAGGCTAAGTAATGATGAGGAACTCGGGTATTCCTGACGATTTTTCCTTAATAAGTAGGTAAACAGTACTTAGTGATTAATGGATTTAATAATCTATGTACCAAGGATTGAGGCTTCAATGTCCATGCTTAGGAATGTACTCATAATGGTTATTAAACGCTATAAATCCGTATCACTACCATTACCAAGGGAATTCTGTAGATTAGCCGTAATAAATCCTAGTGATGCCATTAAGCGTCTCAGGGAATTTGGGGATTCATTTATCAAGCTTCTTGGTTGGGTACCCAAATTCCTACGGGAGGTCATGGTTATTGAGCCCTCGGCCGTATTTAACTGCTATGGTAGTATTGACGGGTTTAGGAGGTCTGTGGATGTGGGTGTTGGCATAGCCAAGTTAATAATTAGGTATAGGTTGAGTGGTAAGGTTAATTATGGGGATTGGTTAAGGTTGTTTAAGGACATGGCCAGCGCAAATCTTTTGATTCAACCTGATCAACCTGCCGTTGTGGTTGATGACTATGTACAATTCCTGGAGTATGTTGCTAAACCAAGTAATGTCGTTTTACTGGGTCCCCTGGTGCCGACTCCCATTGATTTAATGGTGCTTATATCAAGTGGTAAATTGAGTAATGATTACTTGACAAGTGCTGTGAATTATATTATTAATTACATTGGGGATTACGTGCTCACAAGTAGGAATCTGACTGAGGCATTTATACAACTCATTAATGACCAGGAGTATATTAATTTCGTAAAGTCGACAGGGCTTCCCATAATCACGAATTAGTACTGAATAGGTATTACCTTAATTGCTGAGTATGGACAGTTGTCTTGGCAGGAGTAGCATCCTGAACATAGGGATTCATTGAGGACATGGGCCCTTTCCCTTAACTTACCTGCTAACACGCCCTTTGGGCACACTGTCCAGCATATACCACACCCAATGCAGTTGCTCAGGATCTCAATCCTCATCCTAAGCCTAATCACGGGGAAATACCATGAGTATAGTTTAAATAATTATTTCGGTTGTTCATGGGCACAATATTTTTAAGACCTTACTTACTCAGTCATCAAGGGGATCATTATTGCCAAGCTACAAGTCATCAAGTCTGGGGAAAGGAGACCTAGGGAGAAGTGGAGGAACTTCACTGACTGGTTTAATTGGGTTATAATGGAGACGGAGGTTTATGACTATAGATACCCCGTGAAGGGTGCGTATGTCTGGAGGCCATATGGTGTGAAGATCAGGAGGTTGGTTGAGTCCTACATTAGGTTTGTCCATGATGAGACAAATCACCAGGAGGTTTTATTCCCAGTCTTTATACCCTACGAGTTTCTCGCAAAGGAGAGCGAGCACATTAGGGGCTTTGAGAGTGAGGTTTTCTGGGTTAGCAAGGGTGGTGCAGGTGAGGAGAGACTTGTGCTGAGACCGACCAGTGAGACTGCGATAATGCCCATGTTTAAGTTGTGGATTAAGGACCACACAGATCTACCCTTCAAGGTTTATCAAATAGTGAGTGTATTTAGGGCTGAGACTAAGGCCACGAGGCCTATGATTAGGCTCAGGGAAATATCAATGTTTAAGGAGGCCCACACGGCGCATGCGAATAGGGAAGACGCGGAGAGACAGGTTAAGGAGGCTGTGGAGATCTACAGGAAAATCCTTGATTACTTGGGTATACCTTACCTAATTAGTCAAAGGCCTGAGTGGGATAAATTCGCAGGTGCTGTCTATACGATAGCCTTCGACACCGTGATGCCCGATGGTAAAACAATGCAGATAGGCACCGTTCATTACCTCGGCACTAACTTCTCAAGGGTTTTTGATGTCAAGTACCTAACGCCAAATGGTGATTGGGAGTATGTGCACACAACGAGCTATGGAATATCCGAGAGGGTCATTGCAGCAATGATCGCGATTCATGGCGATGATAAGGGACTTGCGCTACCGCCCAACGTAGCACCAATACAAGTGGTCGTGGTCCCCATAATGTATAAGGGGAGCGAGGAAGCGGTCCTAAGGGAGACCAAGGCAATACAGGAGGAACTCACTGCATCTGGTGTTAGGGTTAAGGTTGATGACAGGATCGATAGGACACCTGGGTGGAAGTATAATTACTGGGAAATGATGGGTGTGCCCCTAAGGATAGAGATTGGTCCTAGGGACATAGAGAATAGGCAAGTTGTCTTTGCCAGAAGAGATACCCTGGAGAAATACGTAACTCCACGTGACGAACTTGTTGAAACCACCAAGGAATTACTAAGAAGAATTAATGATGATTTAAGGGAATCATCGTGGTCACTCCTTAGGTCGATGACTACTAAGGTCACTACTATTGAGGAGGCTAGGAGGCGGCTCAATGAGGGCGGCGTTGTTGAGGTTCCATGGAGTGGCGATAACAATTGTGGAATGACTATTCAACAATTACTTGATGCAGATGCATTGGGTGTGCCTCTTGATGAGGATGCAAGCAGGGATATTGGTGACTTAAGGGACTTGGCATGTAGTGATAAACAGGCGAATTATTGGTTAAGGATCTCGAGAAGGTACTGAGTTAAAACTTTTAATAATTCGCGAACTAAATGTCTTGATGAAGACTACTTTATTAATAACGGTGATCCTCGTATTAATAGTGGTCGCTGGAGCAATTGCATACCTGGCAATATCAATTAATGAAGGCCCCGAATCAGCCCTTTTAAATACTAAGAAATTATTGACGAGGAATGTCACGTTGACGTACAATTTCATGGCCAGTTCGATGTTTATAGTTAATAACAATGTATTTCCAGGCATATCAGGCATTCCATTTCAGACAGAACCCTTAACAGGCACCATTACGATCTCCAGAACACCAATGAGCGATGCTACCGTGATAAACGGTACATTGCTATTCGGACACTTCATAAAGGGTATTAACTTCAACTTGGTGATTTGGAAGTACGATAATGAACTCTGTTATGCGACGGAATTCGAGTTCATGGGACAACAAACAGCTACTCATTGTACACATTACGTAAACCTCACTAAATACATCATGCTTACTCTAAATGAAAGTAAGTATATAGGAAAGGGGACCTGGCATGGTGAAACGACTTACTGTTTCACTGCGGTAATAACATTAACGTCAACCCAAGGTGAACCACAGGGAATGCCCATTACTATAAACGTTACTGAACTATGTGTATTAAGCAATGGCGTACCAACTAACATAACAATATACATGTACCCAACGTATCAAGATAGGCCCAGTAATATAGTCATGAATATAAACATGACACTGCTTGGTTTCTCATTTACGTTTAATCAATATGAATTCTCACGAATAACAAGGGGACTCATCCCATGAGCCATCATGTTCTACGCCGAGGTTTCAAATAATCACTACACCAATCCAGTGACTTTTTGATTTTTTGCTAAGGGCATCCTTCGGTTCAGGGTATTGATGCATCATTATAAATAGAAAATATTCCTCAGCGCCATGGTTAATCCAAATCATAAACCCGCCAGAGCAGTAGGTGTACGGAGTAAGGGTTGGAGGCGGAGGTGACATTGGTGGAGGAGGTGAAGCCTGTGTGCTCGAGGCATGTATTCAATGATACATGGATTGAAGTCTTCAATTCTCACCCAGTGCTCGTTATCATTATACGCCAGGAATGACACATAGTCATTATATATCATAAGTTTCGTAATTGAGGACCTATGCCGCTTAATTATTTTCATAGCCCTGCGTAGGCTACCATGAAGATCGTTAGGAAGAATAATTGGAAGATAGAAATGATTATTAATCAGGTAACCTGTTTCAATAACATGCTCAGTAGGGTTCTTGGTACTAATGTAAACGTTATAACGTTGAATAAAACCCAGGTTAGGGCTATAATGAATAGGTTATCATGTAACCGGTAAGGTTTATGGGTGCAGACCTTATTTTAAGTATTGGTTCACCCATGTAATATCATCAAATAAGTCCCTATAAATGATTAGTTTGTACTAGGGTGGTGAATTGTTTTGACTAAACCTATTACTTATGGCCTTGAGTATTTTTGTCGTGCTACAGAGTGGGCAGTCCGCATAGTCATTGAACCTGATAACCTCTATATTGCCTAACCCCCTCTTTCTCAATTCCTCCCTTAACGAATCCTCATTAAAGGGTTGATTGGGGCCAAGCAGTATTATGTTTGGCTTTTCCTCCTCAACAACCCTAAACAAGTCACCCTCATAACCAAGTCTGGCCTTATGAACGTAGACAATATTACTAATAACCTCCAACCTCTGGTTCTCCGGTATGATCACGTCCCTACCCTTGATTTTCTTAACCGTTGAATCACGGGCAATCACGGCAATGACTCGCCCAAGAGTCCAGGCATGCCTTAAATATGCTATATGGCCGGGGTGAATTATTTCGAAGGTGCCGGCTACAAATACCTTGTTTTTGGACTTTCTGGTAAGATCACTGGCTTTGTTCCAGTTAAAGTGAGCAACACCAAGGATCCTCAGGGCATCCAGTAGGCCCTCTGCGTATGCTATTGTTGCTAATGCATTGAATTGATCGCCCTTGGATAGGTAATACATGGAGTCCTTTAAGTATGCTCTCGCTATTTCAACGATCTCATTCTTAATGCCCTCTCTATCAATTTGGTCAAGTGCGTTTGCCACATTCCTTATGTAGGCGTCGATCTTAATTATTGGGTCTATCGATTCCATGGTCATTACGTAGTGCTTAGCTTGGTTAATAAGTCTTCTAATGTGGTAGGCAATAAATTAAATGGTATGACTTAATAGTAATAGCCATAGATGGCAAGTGTCACTCCCTAAGTGTCTCTAGGGATATGAAGGTTTTCGTGTCCTCAATGCCCTCCATTAGACTTAGTACACGTAGTATATCATTAACATTAACCTCTCTAGTTACTAATATTAGGTCGTAGTCGCCGGAAACCCTGTAAGCCTTCTCAAGGGGTAATTCCTTAACCTTTTCATATATTATTGTCCTGTACCTAGGCTGTACCTTAACCAGTATCACGGCCTCATTGGAACTCATCCTTAGCACCCTTAGTGCCTTATCCGTTACATCAACGAACTCACGGCCAGTCCTTATTAAGCCGAAGTCCTTGAGTTTCTTAAGGTGAACACTGAGTGCCTGTCTAGTCATTCCAAGTTCCCTGGCTAGTTCATCCTGGTCTGCATATACTGTGTATACCTTAAGCGGGACGGCCTTTTTAAGTAGGTATTGAAGAACCTGGAGTTGTCTCTCGGTTAATTGTCTCTCGATTTCTGCGGGTGTAATCTCTCCACTTGATGTGGTTATGGAAGCCATAGTAATCTACCAAAATCAACATGTAATACTAGTATAAAAAGGTTATTCCTAAATATTATATGTGGACCATCAAAAAATCCACCGTAAAAAATAAAGCCAATTAATTACATAATAGTCAATAAATTGATCTTTACTTAATGCGGAATATGAGAATCAATTGATTAATTCCAGGATTTTTCTCTAGATAAATAGGGATAGCAGGAGTACTCTAATTATCAATATTATTAAAATTATTACCAATGACACGATGATTGATGCATCAAATAATTTGATTGCCGACCGCAGCGTGGATGTGCTGGGGCTCTGCGCATTATTGTTAATTCTGTATACACCGACCTTCTCTAGCATTACGTTTAATGCACCGGCAAAGGATGCCATAGGCCAACCCGAATTGGCGCTCTTAACTCTATTATGCTCAAGAATAGCAGCCTTCATGCTATCTTTCCAGTCTAGACCGATCATTGCTGATGCGATCATGATTATCACAGAGGATAACCTGGCCGGTACATAATTCATTATTGTATCCGCCCTTGCGGAGAACCAACCAACGTCCTCATACGGCCATCCCTTATAACCCACCATTGAGTCCATGGTGTTGGAAAGCCTTTGTAGTAATGCACCAGGTAAACCAAACAATGCGAAGTAAAATAGTGGTGAGAGGAAGCCATCGACAAAGGACTCAGCAAGGCTTTCTATAACTGCCGACATCAAGTGTTGGTGATCCAACTCCCAAACGTTTCTTCTAACTATCTCCTGGGTTAATGCACGGGCATCATTTAAGTTCCCTAACTCAACTCTCCTTAGTATTTCTCTGGCGTAATTTCTCATGAGCTTTATTGAAAATGTTAATTTCAGAAAATAGGCATAAATTACGATGCCAATTATGGCATTTATTACGATTAATACACGTGGTATTAAGTAGAAAGTAATTATAAGCGGAACCACAGATATGATCCACAGAAAAATGCCAAAAAATCTACCACCAGGTCTGAATAATTTATAGGATATCCTTCCGCAAAGAATCACCGGGTGGATATTTATGAGAAAGCCCCTAGGTTCACCAAATACTAAATCAATTAGTACCGAGGCTAGTAGTATGGACATGTAATACTGTATCACTACCTCAGCACTCTCCATAATTATCTCACGGGCCTCGTATTCCTCACTAACCAAGGAATTTCCTCCTTAAAGTAGGAGATAAATGCCTCGAGCTCAAATAACGGCCTAACAACCTCCACGCCTGGACATAACTCATTAACAATGCGCAGTATCTCCCTGTAAATAACACCATGGGTTAAGACCACGGGTATAACCCTACCCGGACAGCGCTTGCTCACGTAATCCCTCAGTGCTGGTTTTATCCTTAGGAACGCCATATCCTGTAAACCAAGCCTATTGGTATCCTCAATAAACCTTTGGTCGAGATCACCGTGAAATACATATAAGCCAGGCCCTAGGTTTATTAAGAAATCCTTAAATTGAGGCCATCTTAATATTGGAGGGGTCTCAAAGCCTGTTATGGATACTGCTCTATCGTAGTCTTTACCATACCCAATAAATAACGGCATATACACATCGCCTTTGGCGTCGTCTATTGAGGGCTTGGATAGTGAAACAAATGCGTAAAGCACGCCAACCCTTTCAGCGAAATACCTTACACTATCCACGTACTCGTTATCCCGAGATCCATGAAGAACAATGACTATCTTCACATGAACACCTAAGCGTACAATGCAGTGCATATTAAAGCTTAATAGCGGCATAGGATTAGGGATTGTGCCATGAAGATCAGAACCACCGCATTGTTGCTTTACTACCCGGCTGTCCTCATTATCGTGGCCATGGGAATGCTAATAGCCGTATTAATACCCAGTTATTACGCGTTGCTCCCTGAATTCATAATGTCCCTGCTTTTCATATACGCTCTTGGTAAGTTACATGATAAGTTGGGTATTGGTTACTCCTATGTAATCACGATAATACTAATAATACTACTTAGCTACGCATCTGTATTCTTAATAAGACCTAGTCTATTTCTTAATAAGGCTCTCATTGAAATGAAACAGAGCCTACTTGGGGGATTCCTATACTTGATTGCTTATTTGTTTCTTTCATTATTGCCTGACAGTGCCACGGATCTCGTTGGGACGTTGCCAATCTTTCTCCTTGTGACGGCCATCGCTGTCCTAGAGCTTAGGCTCAGGCATTATGTCCTAGCTGGCATATTAACCGGTATAGTCGGTATTGGCGTATCCACGGTGGTTTTATCGTTAATGTTCAATAGGGTCATTGTGACCTACGGCTTGTCAGCAATGACAATGGGTCTAATGGGACTAACCTTAATGGCTTCGCTGATAAATATTGTGAAAAGACAGGGCAAGTTAATACATTTTCTTAATTTCTTGATAATATTATATACAGTCTATGAGTCAATATGGCTACTAATACCGATACCTCCAGTACTCATTATTGGTGGTGTTGGTATAAACAGGCTTGGACACTTTGTCAGCATGCTTGCGGGCATCATTATTGCAATATTTATAACCTAAAGGTAGCAATATGCAATGCAATGAGTGAATCGAGGGGAGTTAGGGCATGGCACATACTCATGGGGATCAGCCTATTACTGTATTTAGCGAATGCTTCATTACTGATTTACCTGCAGTCCATGTTCTATGGAAATTCAAGCATTATAAATTCAATAGCGTCCATGTTTCCCTCAACCTATGTATCGCAGATCAATAGGTACCTCCAAGTGGGCTTTATGGGGATAATGGGCGTTATATCAATTATCCTAACCCTGGTAATGCTATACATTATGATGAATACCCTTCAGAGCGGGAGCTCCGGCGTAGGTAGATCTATGAAGATTGTGTTCATTGTTTTGTTGATTATTCAATTTTTCATGGGCAACGTTGGTTTCATAATCGGCCTAATAATTGGTTTAATCGGTTCATTACTAATGAGGTGATTCAAGTGAGGGTCTTGATAACGGGTGGTGCAGGTTTCATCGGATCCTTCTTAACCGAGAAGTTAGTCTCATTGGGATACAGCGTGGTCGTAATTGATAACCTAAGTTCCGGCGACTTAAGTAGGCTTGGGCAGGTAATTGATAGAATCACCTTTGTCAGGGATGACCTGAAGAACCCAAGGAATCCTGAGGTGTTCCAGGGTATTGATTCAATATTTCACCTGGCAGCCAATCCGGAGGTTAGGATCTCAGTTACGGAACCAAGGATACACTTTGACGAAAACATCGCGGCCACATTCAATGTACTTGAGTTATCCCGTAAGTATGGTGTTAAAAACATAGTCTATGCATCATCGAGCACGGTATATGGCGATGCTAAGGTACTACCAACACCAGAGGATTATCCAATACAACCAATCAGTGTATATGGGGCTGCCAAGGCAGCCGGCGAGATAATGTGTGGGACCTACGCCAGACTTTACGGAATTAACTGCGTGGCCCTTAGGTACGCGAATATTGTTGGGCCCAGGCTTAGGCACGGCATAATCTACGATCTATTAATGAAGCTTAAGAGGGATCCAAGCGAGCTCGAGGTCCTCGGTGACGGCACACAGGAGAAGTCGTATCTATACATAACTGATACGATAAACGCCACATTAATGACCTGGGAGTACGCGGCGAGAAATGGCGGTGCTTACGCATATAATGTTGGGAATTGGGATACAGTAAATGTTAGGGAAATAGTAAATATCATTGTCAAGGCATCGGGCTTTAACCCAAGGATCGCTTATAAACCGGCAACGCCAGATGGTAGAGGATGGCCTGGCGATGTTAAGCGAATGTTATTATCCATTAGTAAAATAGTGAGGGAGATTGGTTGGAGACCGAGCATGGGCAGTAGGGATGCTATTGAACTTACGGCTAGGTCATTATCTCAGGAACTCGGTGTCGGTAAATGACGAAAGTATTGATCCTCAGAGCCTCGGGGAAAATTAGGCCTATTCCAATAAGTGGTCTTGACTTAATCCAAATATCCATTGTTGATATTACACCTAATGAGGAGGTGATTAATAAAGTATCACTTGAGAATGTTAATTATATAATTATAATGAGTACCACGGTAGTGAAATACCTTGGTGAGAAAATAAGGCAGTTAAACAGTAATGCGAGGGTTATTGGTGTTGGTCCACAAACGTGTAGTGAGGTAAAGAGGTTGGGCACTGCATGTGATATGCCCAGGGAGTTCTCGAGCCATGGCATTATTGAGATGATGCGTGAATTGCCTCGAGGAAGGATCGCAATATTAAGGTCATTAAAGGGTAATGATTATATGAGGAAGGAGCTCAGTAGGATTGGCTATGATGTGATTGAATATGGTATTTATGATGTAACGCCAAATTCAGTAAATGTTGATATCACGTGTAGGCTCATTAACTACGTTGATTATGTAGCCTTCATGAGTCCCATGACTTACGAGGCAATAAGGGATTGTGCGAGGAAAGTGCTTGAGGGTAAGACTGTGATATCCATTGGTAGAGTTACGGCAAGCCGTATGAAGTATGACGGCTTAAACCCCCTAATGCCGAGTGAATACACACTAGACGGTGTTTTAAAGATATTGATGAATCATTTAATGACAAGTAATGAATCACTTGGTTGAATTATGAAGTCATTACCTGGATTAAGGATAACCTCACCATTCCTAATTACGCCAATGGCTAGGTAATTCAGTCTCGACTTAAGTAATTGCACAACATCCATGAATTGCTTCCCGACATACTCATTAGCATTGATCAGTTCCAGGTTACCC
>DAJV01000135.1:0-17836 GCA_002496475.1 Vulcanisaeta sp. UBA163
GCACGTGGCTAATTTATAGGGGCGCCAGGGCTAAGGTGGATTATTTCTATATTATGGGGATTGTTTAACTATGGGTATTGGTGGGTAGGCTTGGGGGTATGGTATTAAGGTGTGTGATGTGATTGAGTGCAATGCGTCACGTGCTTGTGCTTATCACGGTGTTTAAATGAAACCTAGAGGTGTTATTAACCATCCCTAGTGCCTTGAATACGCCCAGGACTACCACGGGCAGGATTATTGAGAGAGTAAAAAAGTCACCATACAACGAAGTAGCACCCATCAAAGGAACGTAACCCCTGAAACCTCGGGGAACCCCGCCATGAGGGGCAGGGAGGAGGTCAGTTGCCTGCTTAGTTATTTGGGTTGCTCGGGCGTGAGCACCGTCTAGGGAAACTTAATCACCGAATTGTGCTACATAAGGTATCAGGTTCATTACTGACGAGGCGCATTATTAATATAGAGAAGTAAGCTAAGGCCCGCTAGGGACTTGATGCAGGGAATACTTATGTATGGAATAGGTAAATTAAGTAGTTTCTAATTCACTGGCTCGGGAGTGCTGTGGAGTACACCATAATAGTTGATTCACGGGAGTACGAAACAGCAGAGGAGGTGATTAAGTGGATTAAGAGGTTTGGTTGTAGTGTCATTCCTCGTAAACTGGATATTGGTGATTACGTACTACCCAATAATATTGGCATTGAACGTAAGAGGGCCATGGATTTCATTTCCTCGATAGTTGATGGCAGGTTATTTGAACAGAGCAGGGAACTAATACGTGCCTTCAGTAGAGCATACGTGGTTGTTGAGGGCGATTTATGGAGGGCCCTTGGTAGGAGGGAGGTTCATAGGCACTCCATACTTGGTGCATTGAGTACGTTAATTGATATGGGGATTAGGGTGATTTATACACCTGATGAGGAAGGCACGGCCTACATAATGAAGTCATTGATAGAGAGATCAGGCAATAAGGGCATTAAGGCAATACCGGTGAAGAAGGGTGAGACCATAAGGGATGCGCAAATTCAATTCCTATCATCATTACCAGGCATAGGGCCGAGGAGGGCCGAGGCCTTGCTGAGGGTGTTTGGAACACCTCTTGAGACTTTAAACAACTTGGGGCAGTGGTCCAGGAGGGTTGATAACATTAATGAAAATTTGGTGAGTCTTGTTAGAAAGGTGCTAACCACTAGGTATGGCGAGGAATCTAATAACTCGGTAATTACCATTGACGAGGCTGTTAAGGAAATTAGTGAGGATACTGGTAATGAGGATAATAAAAAGGAGGGAGATAGTATTAATAATAGGCGTAATATAATGGATTTCCTCGGTGGTAAATAAATGGTAATCACATGCCCATATTGCGGCATGAATAATTGGGCCATGGTTCAATTCCTCAGTAAAAGAGGTAGTGAAAACTTCATTGTGGTATGTCGTTGTAATAATTGCGGTAAAATCTTTTATTTATATAAAACAAAATTCTCAACATTAACATATAAATTGGAGGATTCAGGTCTCTAATACACTTAGTAATATTCATGTGTAAAAAGAGGAAAAATCCTTAAATACTTACCTTGAATAGCAATATTAATGCCTGAATTACCACTGGCACCAATAGATAGAATTTTTCATAAAGCTGGTGCTGAAAGAGTCGGTGAAGATGCAATACAAGCATTGAGAGATGTCCTTGAATATATTGGGTTTGACATAGCAACAAAGAGTATAGAATTGGCGAGACATGCCGGTAGAAAGACAGTAACTGCTGATGATGTTAAGACAGCAATTAGAATTTTGAGATGCATTCCAGCACCCACCTCTTAATGATGTGGAATTGAAAGAAATTTTAAAATAAATATAATTAATCACTCGACCTGTCTGCGTGGTCAACTACATATCTTCTGGGCTTGAGGACACTCACTATATAGTTAAATGCCTTATCGGGCATACTATGATCTCCACAGGTATATACATCAACAGATGCAAATCTATAGACAGGCCACGTATGTATTGCAATATGGCTCTCCACAACTAGGGCAAGTACACTGACTCCCTCCTTATCACCGTTTATGAACCTCCAGGACTTAACCTCAACCAAGTGTACATTGGCTATTTCGGCGGCCTTAATAACCAGCAACCGCAGGAAGTTTTCATCACTTAAGAGACCTGGGTCAATACCGTATAGATTACCATATACGTGCTTACCAATCACCCCATTTGACCTTTCATATTCCAGCTGGGATGTTGTAGACATGGCTTTATGTTCTAAAACCCGTTAATACATACCTTTTTAAAATCTTTTTCCTTTAGATAAAGAGAATATTGATCATGACTGCGCCCTATGTACCTACGCCGCGCGACGTAGCCATTGAAATGCTTAAACTAGCTAATGTGAGACCTGGTGAGGTTGTTGTTGATCCAGGTGCTGGCGAGTGTGGTATTGTTACGCTAGCTGTTACTGTGTTTAATACAATTGGTATTGGCATTGAGATTAATCCAGTACTTGTTAAGTCATGTATTAAGTCTTTCGAGAAGTTGGGACTGAGGGGCAGGGCCTACGTTGTTTGGGGTGACCTATTTGACTTTGATTATTCAATAGCCGATGTCGTAACCTTATACCTAGGTAGTGACATTAATGGGAAACTAAGACCGAAGTTAATGGGAGAGCTTAAGCGCGGTTCTCGTATTGTTAGTCATGACTTCGAGGTCCCTGGCCTAAGGCCCATCAAATCAGTAATTATTAGGGGACCGTTTAGGGAACATAGGGTTTATTTGTATATTATTTAGTTGTGGTTGCCGTGAATAGTAATGGAGAATTGACGGAAATAATGGAAGGTTCTTTCCTATTGCCACTTAGGAAGATTGAGGATATTGTCAATGAGTATGGAAAGGGCGATAAGGTGCTCATCGAGACTCCCCTTGGTTTTAAGGGCGTTGGGTTAGAGTTAGTGCGGTACCTGTCCAAGAAGGGCTTCAATGCTTATTTAAATGGCCGCAGCGTGTGGGGCGCCTGTGATTTCTCTGCGGTTAGTGATTACCAACTTATTATTCACCTAGGTCATGCATTACCACCTAATATATTTCATATTATAAATAATAATCTTAGGATTGTTGAACAGGAGCGTAATGACGATGTAATAAGCATAAAGATTCGTAATAATTCCCAGGTGGTTTTTGCCGCAGTTTATTATAAGCCACAGCCCGAGTTATTAGCTAGGCTTAGAGAAAACGTGAAAGGGATTGTTGAGGCTAACCATGGTATGCTTATTGCGTACGCGTTGCCGTATAGGTTGTATGCCCGTGAAATTGCGGGTATGTTTGGTTTATCTATTGCGCCTGGTCCCATAACCGGCTGCTTCATTCAGTTTCCAATATCAAGCCCAGTACTATTCATAGGCTCTGGTTACTTCTACCCATTAACATTTAAGTTGCTAAGACCGAGAGCAACGGTTTACCTACTGGATGTCTTTAGAAATGTGGTTGAGGACATGGAGTATGTATACCGCAGATACTTAGCAATGAAGGTCAAGGCGCTTGATGAATTCAAAAATGCTAGGCTTGTGGGTATCGTCGTATCAAGGAAACCAGGTCAGCTTAGGCAGGATTTAGTTAACCCATTAATTAAAAGAATAAGGGAGTTGGGTAAGGACTTCGTTATTATTGACTTGGATGAAATTTCGCCCGACCTTATTAATAACCTGCCCGTAGATGCTGTGATAAACACCGCATGCCCAAGGGTGGGTATTGATGACCTAGACAGATTCATTAAGCCTGTTGTCAATGCCGGTGATATCCTTAAGACAAATACCCTCGACCTAAACAACCTACTGGTTTGGTAGCGAAGTTTGGTTTGGATAAGTTATTATATTTCTTAGTTTCCCTATGTTTCTTTTCCCTGCCCTATCGCGGCTTCATTCTTTAGTTCAAGAATACCTATTGAATAGGTGAACCCACACTTTTCATTTGCCTGGGGGATTTAAATTCACCATGTGATCGCCGGCGCTGGCAATAGCTAAGGAATACCCAACAAGCCGCAACGGCTATTCCTGGTTCTGTGAAAAGAAAGGTTTTTATAGAAGTGCTTTACGGACTCGCCGATGAGTAGCGGTACACAGGCATATCTCGCACAGATCGGCGGAGTACCAGTTTTAGTTCTAAAGGAGGGCACACAGAGGGCTTTTGGTAAGGAGGCAATGAGAATAAACATAATGGTTGCAAAGGCTGTTGCTGAGGTTATGAAATCAACACTCGGCCCTAAGGGCATGGATAAGATGCTGATTGACAGTCTTGGTGACATAACGATTACTAATGACGGAGCCACAATACTCAATGAAATGGACGTCCAGCACCCAATCGGTAAGCTACTAGTTGAGATTTCTAAGACGCAGGATGACGAGGTTGGTGACGGAACAACAACTGCCGTCATACTGGCCGGCGCACTACTTGAGGAGGCTGAGAAATTACTTGACAAGAACATACACCCGACCGTAGTAGTTTCAGGCTTTAAGAAGGCCCTTGATAATGCAACTGAGCACCTAAGGAAGATAGCCGTTCCCATAAAGAGGGATGACGTGACTACACTAAAGAAGGTGGCATCCACAGCAATGCACGGTAAGATAAGCGAAACCGTTAAGGACTACTTTGCGGAGCTAGCCGTTAAGGCAATGCTACAAGTGGCTGAGGAGAGAAATGGAAAATGGATTGCCGATCTGGATAATGTGCAGATCGTTAAGAAACACGGTGGTGCTCTCGAGGATACTCAATTGGTTTATGGTATAGTTGTTGACAAGGAAGTAGTGCATGCGGCAATGCCTAAGAGGGTTGTTAACGCCAAGATTGCTTTACTCGATGCACCACTTGAAGTTGAAAAGCCTGAGATTGATGCGGAGATTAGGATTAATGACCCCAACCAGATAAGAGCGTTCCTCGAGGAGGAGGAGAACATATTGAAGTCCTACGTTGATAAATTCAAGGCCCTTGGAGTGAATGCGGTCTTCACAACAAAGGGCATTGATGATATGGCCCAGTACTACCTAGCTAAGGCAGGTATACTTGCCGTCAGGAGGGTTAAGAGGAGTGACATTGAGAAGCTTGTTAGGGCAACAGGTGGTAGATTAGTGACTAACATCGAGGACATGACTGAGGCAGACCTCGGCTTCGCTGGCTTAATTGAGGAGAGGAGAATTGGAGATGAGAAGATGGTGTTCGTTGAGCAGTGCAAGAACCCGAAGGCAGTAAGCATCCTGATCAGGGGTGGCTTTGAGAGGCTTGTTGACGAGGCCGAGAGGAACCTAACGGATGCACTTAGTGTGGTGTCTGATGTTATTGAGGAGCCTTACGTAGTACCTGGCGGTGGAGCACCTGAGATGGAGGTTGCCAAGGTCGTTAGGCAGTTCGCAGCCAAGGTTAGTGGCAGGGAGCAGTATGCCGTTGAGGCCTTTGCCAATGCCGTTGAAGTAGTACCAAAGACACTCGCCGAGAATGCCGGTCTAGATGCAGTTGATGTATTGACTGAGCTTAGGCATATACATGAGAGTAAGGAGGATGGATGGAAGTACGGCATTAACGCCTTCACTGGAAAGGTCTCTGACATGTGGGCTATTGATGTAATAGAACCACTATCTGTCAAGTTACAGGCACTTAAGGCTGCAGTTGAGGCCACAACAATGGTACTTAGGATTGATGAGATAATTGCCGCAAGTAAGGTGGAGGGTGGAAAGAAGGAGGAGGGTAAGGAGGGCGGCGAGGTTGGAGGCTCTCCAGGTTCATTTGAGTAATAAAAATAAGTTCGTTAAAATACTTAAAATGATCACCGTAAAAAATACAGGCATACTTACATTAGTCCCAAATTCCCTCTTAATTATCCTAAGGAAGGAAAATAATGCTATTGATATCATTGACTGTATCATTACAACAAATAATACGTTCCAATGAATACCTAGAAATTGTAGGGACTTAGCTACTGCAGGTACGGCAAACAATAATATGTAATAACCAAGCATTATCGTTCTAACACCCCTACTTAACACACTAGTCGTTATCTTATCACTTGAATACCTCATTGCGAGTATGTATCTGGAAAGACTAACCTCATCTTTTGATAAATCACCCTCTATTTCCCTAGATAATAGGAAGTCCAGTAAATCATAATGGGCATTGTTCAATACCCTCAGTAGATAAAACCATTTCTGGTCGCTATCTGTACCAAGTACACTCATTATTAATGAACTATAACCGTCCAAAACCTCGTTTATGAAGCTATCATTGATACCCGTAACATTCAACAATTCATTATTCAACTTATTCCTAAACTTCATAAGTATTCTCCTAGCGATAAATACGGTTATTGAAACAAACAGGGGCAGAGCTAATGATAGGTAGGGATTCGCAAGGGCAGAGAGTACGAATAGGGCTATGGGGCCTATGGTCACTATGCCGACCATTATAGTTAATGATTTTTCCAATGAGTCAAGTACTTCCTGCGTCCTAGCCTTAGCTTCACCTAGCAGATACTCATTAATACTCATTCTGGATCACCGAGGTTGCTCATGGCGTTGATTAACTGGGTTGAGTAGTTAACATAGTTATTTCCGTAGTGCCCTAACCCGGTTATGATACTGGCAATTGCATTAATTTTTTCTTGGTCTGGGTTAAAGGATTGGGGATACACAATGGACTTAACCCTGCGTGTGGATCCCATTCTCTCCATGATTACTAATACGAATTTACTTAAATCAATAAGATCACTCAGTAGAAACGCCCTTAACCTACTCACTAGGGACTCAACGCTCTCTGCATGTGTTGTAGCCATTACCTGGAGTCCAGCGTTGAAACCATGTATTAATGCCTCGAAGTGCTCCCTCTCCCTTAATTCACCAATTATTAATATGCCATAACCCCTATGCAGTGACTTCAGTACCTCCTCTGTCTTGCCGATTAGAGATTTAACTTTAACACTGGGTGCGGGTAGCTCCAGGGATTCGTCGGTCTCATCTATGTAAATTCTCCTTACGTTCAGGGGTAGCACCATATCCAGTGCATTCAATAATGTGGTTTTTCCACTCGAGGGAGGGCCCATTATTAGAATATTATAACCATTACGTACTGCCATAACTAGTCTCCCAGCCTCAACTACATTTACTGAACCAGCTACAACCAAGTCACTTATTGTGAACGGCTTCTTATGAAGCCTAACATGAACAGAGACACCCTCAACTAATGGCCACTTATCCACAGTTACCCTAAGTCTCTTGCCATTAATTATAATTGAAAACTTCCCACTTGGGTTATCCGTGGAGATCCTGACACCACTTATATTAGCGACCCTGAGAAATTGCCTCGCAATAACCTGGGGTTCAGCATTCAAAACCCTACAAACACCATACTTACTATGGTTTATGTACATGGAATCCTGGGTTATGAAAATATCCTCAACATTAGCGTTCAAAATAATGGGCGCTAAATCCCCTAGGCCAATACTGGTAAGTAACAATGATGCCCTTAGTGAATCATTAGTTATGAATCTTGACAGAAATCTCTCCCTCGAGCCTAATAATGATGTTAAGGAATAATCACCGCTGGGGACAACCCTCCTAGTCAATTCAATTAAGTGGTTTAAGTATTCATTATTGACTCTAATTAATTCAACCAGGCAATCATTATTATTAATTAATCTAGATAGAGAAATCCCAGTATCATTAGTCATTGTTAAATTTCTATCGACTATTAATGAAAAATCATTCATACTAATGATAAAACCCTCCTTAAGCATTGCTACTCTTATTGTATCACTAATCCTCCCCTTAGTTAACGTATTAAGGAGCCTATAAATGAAGTCCCTGGAACCTAACTTACGTGTGATATGGAGTAAAGACCCTAAGTCTAATGTTCCGCAGTTATTCAAAGTCTCAAGGATATCCGTATCAAGTCTACCTTCAATAGCTGCGCTAGAGAGAGCCCTTGTAAAGCTGCATTTATTAAATAATGGACACCTAAGGCAATTAAGAACCTGGTGCGCAATTATTAGTCTAGCAAGTGTGGGGTTTCTATGCCTGGAGGATTTTAAGAGGGCAAGCATAATCAGGATTAAATTTCTCAACGAAGTATAAAAGGGGGTTTCATGTCTAGTTATTACCGTGTTAATCACGGCATAGTCTATGCACGTAATCCCTCAGGGTAAATTGACTAACCTGAGTGACCTTAGCCACATCTTCTATTTTCAATTTATAGCCGAATTCCTTGCTAACACAGTAAATAATTGCTGCTGCCAATGTTGAGGGGCTCTTTGACTGTATCATGGACTTCCTTAATTTGCCGAGGAACTTCTCGGCTTCAGGATACATGGTAACCCAGGAATCACCAAATAACTTTATAAGGCCTGACTTAACGTATGATAATAACCTGCCCCTAAGGCTATACTTGACCTTAACAATTGCCAGGGATTCCCTTATTGACTCAAAGGTGAGCTTATGACCTCTTGACCTGCAGATATTTATGACGTGCTTGGTATTTACCGGCAGGTTGTGTGAGAGTATTACATAAAGCATGGCGGCGACGGCCGCTTGATAATACGTAGCCGATACATTACCTGCACTCATTATTCTTTGAAACATGAGTTTTGCTTCCTCCACATACTCACTATCAATACCTAGGGATCTGGCAATGAAGGTCATACAGTCATACGCCCTATACGTTGAGTAGCTTTCGCGTTTTAACCTGAATCTGTCATTTATAACCTTTAATCTCTTATATATACTCAACCTCACGTTGCTATTACTCCTTATGTTTTTATCTACAGCTCTCCATATTGGCGATAAATCAATCTCTTCACTATCCAGTAATGGTGATGATTGTGTATATGTATCGTAAACGTATACGGGACCCAAGACACTACTGCAATCCATACATACATATTCTCCATCCCTCTCAATTATCCTTGAACTTCCACAATATGGGCACTTCATGGCATTAATGTTTATTTTCGTATTTTAATAAGTCCAGTGTTTATATGATGTATAACTCAGGGTTATTGAAATGCAGTGGGGTGTGAGGGTTTGCTGAAAGTTTTAGCTTACTTAATCACCTTTAAACCAACATAAACCTTCTCACCAACCCTAACATTATTTTTAAAATTATTAATATCCATTATCAAACCACCAATTGATACCTTCACGGAGTCTCCATCCACGTAATAAATAATCCCATTCATATAAACATCCCAATTGGAGGCGTAGTTCGGGTCCTTATCATTACTAATACTAACCCTGACATTACTGCCCTGCTTAATATCAACACCAATGGCATCCCTAGGATATTCGAGACCTAGGGATACGCCGGACCCACTCTTCATGTCAAGCCTAACCACGCCCTTGTATCCTGTTTCCCTGACATTGACAACCCTGAAATCATCGCTTAATTGCATTAATACGCGATAAGGAAAAATACTAAAAAAGCTTATCTTATGTAAGTACCGATTAATTATGTCATTACTGGCAGACGTGACGAGGAGGTTTAACGCGGAATTACTAAACATGGTTAATAAGGAGGTCAGGATAACCACGAGCACGGGAGCAACATACCAAGGAACCCTCGTTGGTATAGACAATTCGTTAAACGTAATGCTTGTAGACGCCGTAAATAATAAGAATGAGAAATTCTCAAGAGTTCTCATAATGAGCCATGCGATAATAGACATGGTCCTCGTCCAAGAATTCATGGACCTCAGGGAATTCGCCAGGTACATCGATAAGTACTTCCCTGGCATGGTTAAGTATGTGGAGGAGGCTAACATAGTCCAGGTTGGCAATGTAAAGGTGACGACAGCGGGCATTGAAGGTTCAGGGCCACTGGCAAAACGTGTTAAGGAGTTATTTGATGAGTTCATGTCTAAACGAAAAACCTAGTAATGAGTAATTATCGAAGATCACGTGGCAATCATAAGATACATTTTAGAATAGTTCTGGGTTAGGGTTATTATCAAGGATGTCATTTGAGGTGTTAGATAAGGACTTGATGGGGAGGATCGGTGCATTGAGGACCAGGACAGGCATTATTGAGACGCCTGCATTATTTCCCGTGGTAAATCCCGCAAAACAAGTTGTGGCGCTAGGTGAGATCAAGGATATCGGCTTCAACCAGGTAATAACCAATGCCTACCTGCTCAAGAGACACTATGGTGACTTAGTCAGGGAGGTCGGCATTCATAAACTACTTGGCTGGGACAGACCCATAATGACAGACTCAGGCGCATACCAACTGCTGATGTATGGCAAGGTGGAGATAGCTCCTGACGAGATTCTTAGGTACGAAATTGACATAGGCACAGACATTGGTGTGATCCTGGACATACCAACCCAATGGGGTAGGCCTAGGAATGTGGTATTGCTCGAAGTTGAGGAGACATTAAGGAGAGCCAGGGCAGCCCTTGTTAAGGTCAGGGTGTTAGATCCTGAGCATAGGATGTTGATAGTGGGCCCAGTACAGGGCGGTGATAAGTTAGATATACTTAGTTACTCTGCCGAAAAAATGAGCGAGTTAAATTTTGATATTTATGCCATAGGTAGTCCAACAACGTTACTTGAGGAATATGACTTCTCAACAATAATGAGGATGATAGCTACTGTAAAGATTAGACTGCCACCAGCTAAGCCAATCCACCTATTCGGAGCTGGTCATCCGCTTATACTACCCTTCGCCGTGGCCTTGGGCGTTGACTTATTCGACTCAGCAAGCTACATTCTATATGCCCGTGATGATAGAATCATCCTTAGGGACAGGACGGTAAGACTTAGTGAGGTTAAGGTTGACAGGATACCATGCAACTGCCCAGTTTGTAGAAGGTATAGTGTTAAGGAGTTAATGAGCATGAACAAAGCCGAGCGTGAAAGATTACTGGCAATTCATAACCTATATGTACTATGGGAGGAGCTTCAGGAGATCAAGGCCAGGATTAGGGAGGGAACCCTTTGGGAGTACATCGAGGAAAAGGCTGGTGGTGATGCAAGGGCTAGGTCAGCCTTAATAGCATTAAGGAAAGGGCTAAGGGCTTTCCTTAGGATGATTCCCGACGCCTCAGGGCGCGTAAGGGCCTTACACATTACATCAATTGATTCATTACATAGGCCCGAAGTTATTAGGCACGTGGAGAGGATCCTCAATAACTACGAACCACCCAGGGGATGCCTCGTAGTTATTCTACCCGGCGAGTTCCTAGATAGGCCATACATAAGGGATCCTGTACTATCCTGGTTGCTAGGTCAATTGCTAGCCAATAACCTACTGGGTAAGGTCAATGTGGTGATAAATAATCCAGTGCTAGGTCCAGTGCCGTATGAGGTAAGCGAGATTTATCCATTATCACAACATGAGTATCCCGAGCCCACACCCAATTACCTACGGTTTTTCTCCCATGACTTGCTACGTAAATATCTAGGTAAATTACTGAGGATGGGGTTCACAGATGCCTTGATTATTACCAGGAGAGGGCATGAGGAATCAATGAGGAAACTAATCACAGAACTTGGTGGCTTTAGAGACATTATTGCGACTGGGGTTGCTTCCAGGCAGGAATTATTCTCATTAATACCCTGGATAATTAAGATTGTGAGTAGTATTCAATGCAGTACTCATATGTAGTGTGGCGGTCCCTCCTTCCTCTTTATACTTTCCTGGATCTTCTTTAATTCCTTATCAATTATATCGGCTAACTCCTTTAGCCTACTGACATCAACTTCAATGCCCGTTAATTCCTTTAGGAATTGAATTGCAACTATCGCCGCATTGGGGTCGGCGCGGAAGGGCTCGGCATACGGCAATATGGAAATTGCCGGTATGCCCAATCTCTCAAGTTCATTCATTAATAGTGCAAGTGGTCCCACTATTGCATAGTTCAACTCCATAAGCTTAACGCCACCCAGAGACTGTTTCTTTCTATACTCCGTGGTTACCGCAACTCTTAATTGATCAGCATCCTCACCCCTTAGCCTATTGTCCAGTCCCCCGAAGAGTATTACCTCCTTAAAATTATTGATGTACGCCCAACGGGCAAGCGCCTTGGTAACTTCATGCGCGTACTTAGTCATGAAGTCCCCATCCCAATGAATAATGGATATTGTGAATTCAGGACCGGGGCAATAATAAACCTCGCCAGGTGTTGAGAGCATGTTGGTGTTGATTACGTAGGCACTGAAGGGAGGCTCCCTCGGCATTTCTATAAATCCAACCCTATGGCAATTCAGGGAATTAGACAAGTGCTGCACAACTAGGTAGCCAACCATGCCAATGCCAGCAAATCCCGTGAGGAAGTAGGTGGGTCTTATTACTGGTTCCGTGATATTAATCCTTACGCTACTCACGGCAGTAATAACACCTAAACCAGGTATTAAAAGCATTAACACCCATGAAGGTCAGATTTTAAAGGGGGTTATAATACGGTAAAATCAATGGGACGAGTAAGGCCAAGGTACATAAAGAGCCTGGCAAGGAGACTGCTTGAGGTTTACTCGGATAAGTTTACTGACGATTTTGAGAGTAATAAGAGGGTGGTTTCCGAGCTAGCCGATATACCCAGCAAACCCGTTCGTAATAAGGTGGCCGGTGAAATAACAAGGATGATGAAAAGAATGAAGGAAAGTACCGAGGAAAAGCCTGAGATAGGATTAGAGGAACAATAAAAGTTTATTAAGGCTGTATTAAATCTAGTACTGTATGTCGTGGTTCGAAGACATAGACAATTGGTTCAAGAGAATTCAAAAGTATTTTGAGGAGCTTGAACGTGAGATGGAGGAGGATATGGAGAGAGTAATGAGGGGGGCCGCACCAGAGGAAGAGGAGGAGAAGCGCGGCGGTAAGGCCAAGCCTAAGTATTACTATTACGGCTTTGAGATCTCAATAGGTCCAGACGGTAAGCCCAGGATCAAGGAATTCGGCAACGTAAGGCCCAAGGGTGAGAGGCCAATTATAGAGGAGGACATTGAGCCATTAACCGACGTCATTGAGGAAGAAGACTCGATCAAGGTTATAGTGGACATGCCTGGCGTCGACAAGGACAAGATAAGTATTAGGGTTAGTGATGATGGTAGGAAGTTAATCATAAGCGCCAGGAATGGCGATAGAAAGTACTACAAGGAGGTCGACTTACCCACTGAGGTTGACCCAAACCAGTCAAAGGCTACCTATAGAAATGGCGTACTTACTGTGGAATTAAAGAAAAAGAACACGGGAAAGAAGGGTTTTGAAATACGAGTTGAATAATTTCTCTGCAGTAAATCCTTAAAACTTAAATTCCCCAGCCCATCCTGTGTTATTGGGTGATCAACCTGGAAATGATAGGAGAAGGTGGGTTATAGGGTCTGCATGGCCGTACATATACACAGTGCCTCACCTGGGTAACCTAGTTGGTTCCATACTATCGGCTGATGTATTTACGAGGTACCTGAGGCTTAGGGGTGATGATGTGATCTTCGTGTCTGGTTCTGACGAGCATGGAACACCAATTGAGGTTGAAGCGTTACAGCTTGGCATAAGGCCTAGGGAGTTAACGGACAGGATGCATGAAATAATAAAGAGACTTTTTGAGTTATGGGAAATAGGCTTTGATAATTATACCAGGACGGAGTCGGAGGTACATAAGGAGTTCGTTAAGGGGTTCTTCATGAAGCTCTATGATAATGGTTACGTATTCACTAAGGAGGATGAAGTACCCTACTGTCCGAAGGACAGGATATACCTACCTGACAGGTTCATAATAGGTACATGCCCATACTGCGGTTATGATAAGGCACGCGGAGACCAGTGCGAGAGTTGTGGTAGATTATTGGAACCGAAGCTCCTGATAAACCCAAGGTGTGCAATATGCGGTTCTAAACCGACCTGGGTCAAGACAAGGCATTGGTACCTGGACCTAACGAAGCTTGAGGATAAGGTTAGGAAGTACGTGGAGGAAAACACAACACTACCCGAGAATGCTAGGCAAATGAGCCTTGGAATGCTAAAGGAGGGGTTAAAGCCAAGGGCTATAACAAGGGATAATAAGTGGGGTATTGAGGCACCATTTCCCGGTGCAGAGGGTAAAACGATATATGTATGGCTTGAGGCCGTGCTAGGGTACATATCCGCCACAATAGAGTACCTTAGAAGTAAGGGCAATGAATCCGAGTGGAAGAGGTACTGGCTTGACCCTGGCACTAGAGTCGTTTTCTTTGTGGGTAAGGATAACATACCATTCCACGTAATATTACTACCAGCAATGCTCATTGCCTCCGGAGATCCCTACGTAATGCCCTACACCACCGCATCAACTGAGTACCTATTATTTGAGGGCAAGAAGTTCTCTAAAAGCCAGAGAATTGGTGTTTGGATAGACGAGGCACTCGCGTTAATGCCTGCTGATTACTGGAGGTTCGTATTGATATACCAAAGACCCGAGGGTAGGGATACGAGCTTTTCTTGGCATCAAACCCTGGAAATAATAAACTCAATACTTAATGATGTAATCGGCAATTTCATACACAGGGTCCTTTCATTCATCAGCATGAGATTCAATGAAGAGGTACCCAGTGGTTCACTAGGTAATTCTGACATTAAGTACAGGGATGAGGCGCTAAACCACTTCAGGAGTTCTGAGGAGCACTATGAAAGAATCGAGCTTAAGGATGCGCTGTTGAAGATAGTGGAGATCGCGAGGATCGGCAATAGATACCTAAACGAGAGACAGCCTTGGGAATTAATAAAGAGTAACAGGAATGAAGCGGGGACAGTCATGCTTAATGCCCTTCACATGGTTAAGATGCTATCCATTGGGTTATGGCCTGTAATGCCGAAGTCCATGGAGGATCTATGGGTCATGGCAGGTTTCGGTAAGTTGACCTGGAAGGATGCATACGAACCGCCTAAGCCTGGAACAAGGGTTAGTAATGTGAAGCCATTATTCAGGAAGATCAGTTATGAGGAGTTCAAGGAAATGATGAAGAAACTAGATGACATAAGGAATACTAAGGACAAGGGTAAGTACCCATGGACGCAGGTGTACATAGTCAATCAATAATACGTAAGAGATACTATAAAAAACACGTGGTAATAAAATAAATTGCGAAAAACCTGTTACTGATTAATGGCGGTTCTTGCAAGAAATGAGTTACTGAAACTCATTAAGGATGGAGTATTATCAATAGAGCCCTTCAGTGATGATGTCATTAGGGAAAATGGACTTGACCTAAGGGTGGGCACTGAATACGCAATATATGCCTTCGATGGGCAAATAATAGATCCATGTGAACTAGAAAGCGCAAGGCATTTGTTCAGTATTGTTGAGGCGAAGGACGGTAGGATTGTAATACCACCAAGAAGCTTCGCGCTACTAACGACCATGGAGTATGTAAAGTTCCCAAGGGACGTAGTTGGCTTCTGCAACCTACGTTCAACCCTAGCAAGGTACGGCCTTAGCGTACCGCCAACAATAATTGACACGGGCTTCGAAGGCAACGTAACCATTGAAGTCATAAACAATAGTGGCAATTACATGGTACTTAGACCAGGTATGAGATTTCTACACGTGGTCCTGGTAAAGGCGATAGGTGAGGCAAGGTACCTGGGCAAGTACCTGGGACAGAGGGGCGTCACACCACCAAAGGGTATGCATGGTGAATGCTAAATCTGTGGTACATACTTGACTAGTTCTATACCAAGGACGCTGGCTATTGTCTCTAACTCGCTGGTTACATTGCCTGGTATTATGACGTGGTGGTTGTATGGCGCTAACCTAAGAATTATGGATGAGTTGGTCCCAAGATCAAGCACCGCCTGTGTCCTACACATCCTATCGTTCAATAGTCCTGACTCAACAACTCTAGCGTTGAAGATACCCATCCTCCTAAAATCACTTGAGACAGATACCCCAGTCACTTCATTGAATAGTAACCTACCTGTTAAACCATAGTTAAATCCTGACTCAAAGTGTGTAACAACCCTGGCATCACTGATCATGTTAAGGGCTATGGTGCAGTGGGACATAGTAACCTTATTACCCTCAATGTGGTTCGTATTTGCAATCCAACCACTATAACCAGTTAACTCCCTGGCAATGACCATGGAGAACAAAGCCCTTAAGTCAGCCTCACACGCCGCAATCAACCCCTCCTCATTAAGCCTAGCCAAGGCTAGGCACGGTGTGACCCCATGCTTAATTAAATATGGGAAGCAATTAATGGCTGTTGCATCATACTCAGCATATAAACTACGCATGGCGGCGTAAATCCTGCCAACGTCCCTAAGCCCATCATCACTACCCTCAAGCCTAACCCTACCCCTAATGTAACCCATGAAATCAGTGACCAATCTCTCATTGGCGTTATTAATCATGCTCTCAAGGTCCTTCATGCCCACCACATTGACCTCGGCCTCAAACCTATCCTCAAAAACCCTAGCCACACTATCCTTAGTATCCACACCAAGTAAGGCAACTCTAATACCGAGTATCGACGCAATGGCTCTAGCAACCCTTAGGGCATGATCCATATTGTTTAGATCGTCAAGATGAAGTATCCCCGAGTCAATACCAACCTCACTTAGTAAGGCCTTTGCATCAAGGGCCGAGGCCAGGCTATTAAGGCCCGGGTGAGAAATGAGCAGTAATCTACGTAATCCATAACCCTCAGCAAACACCCTAACTAGGCGACTAACACCACCAGACAGTATTAGGGCAACCACTAACGCATCATTAACACTCAACCCCTTTAACTCATCAATAGTAGACACAATCCTATCAACTCCCTCAACCATGGGAATCCTATCCCTATGAAGCGAGGATGCAAACCCCAGGACAACAATTCTCCTCATGCCACCTAATAATTCCCAAGGGCCTTCATAAATAATTCCGGGTCAATGTTACTGCCAGTCATCATCACAACAACCTTCCTACCCACCAACCGATCTCTCAACTTAATAGCCGCAGCCAATGCAGCAGCACCAGCGGGCTCAGCCACCTGCCCAGCATTTAAGGCGGCCTCCCTAATGGCCCTAAGCATCTCGTTGTCGCTCACCAAAACCACATCATCAATCCTACCCCTCAATATATTAAAGGGTAATTCATAGGCCCTGGCCGTGGCTAAGCCCTCGGCTATTGTCCTGGCATAACCCGTGGATACCAACCTATCCTCCTTAAGCGATAGGTAAACGCTCGGCGCGCCCTCGGCCTGAACCCCAATTACCTTAATCGACGGATTCACCGACTTATAAACAATGACAGCACTCGATGCACCCGACCCACCGCCTATTGGGTTAATGATCACGTCAACGTCCGGTAGATCCTCAATAACCTCAAGGTGCATTGTACCAACGCCAGGGTAGAGCAGCGGCTCATTCGCGCTGTGCACGAATAATAAGCCCTCCTTATTGGCTATGCTCATTGCGTAGTCCAGGGCCTCATCAAACACCTTACCATGGAATATTACCTCAGCGCCTAAGTCACGCAGTGCCTCGATCTTAACCCTAGACACTCCCTCAGGCATCACTATGACAACCCTAGCACCTATTAACTTACCGGCGTAGGCAACGGACTGCGCGTGATTGCCCGTGGATGCAGCGATTAAACCCTTTTTCTGAGCCTCATCCCTCCTCATAATTGCATAGTATATACCACCTCTAACCTTGAATGCCCTTGTTGGCTGAAGATTCTCTAGCTTCAGGTAGACGTCAAAACCAAGTTCTCGAGATAATTGGCGTGAGTAAATGAGCGGCGTCTTGGGCAGGTACTTACTGATTACCTGCCTAGCCCTGTAAACGTCAGATAACGTGAACACCGAGGGTATTTAGGAACTGGGTAATTAAAGCTTTACGAAAACTGGTG
>DAJV01000135.1:17922-18044 GCA_002496475.1 Vulcanisaeta sp. UBA163
TTAAGGGCTTCATTAGGGATTAACGCTTTTTAAATGTCTATATGGTTAGGAGTGTGTCATTACCGTCTGATTATGTGATGGAGGTATTTCTTGTTTAATTCTTCTTTAATTCTTCGACCATA
>DAJV01000135.1:18171-18346 GCA_002496475.1 Vulcanisaeta sp. UBA163
ATTGCCAGGGGTAAATAATAAGGGGATGAGGATGACGCCACGCATTAGTAATACGCGTATTAATAAAGTCGCCTTGGCATATTTAGGGTGCTAATAATGGCGTTAACCACGTACCTCAAGTCATGGTTCATGACCGTACCCGGGATAATACTGATCATCGATCTAGCCCTGGGCA
>DAJV01000135.1:18370-18490 GCA_002496475.1 Vulcanisaeta sp. UBA163
CCAAGCTTTTGAAGGGAAATCCGCATGAGTGTTGCTGGCGTTATCCATTACTGAAGCCATTACAGTTTTGGCACTGGGCTCATTACATTGAGCATTGTCTACTCAATAACGTTCAGCATA
>DAJV01000135.1:18526-18684 GCA_002496475.1 Vulcanisaeta sp. UBA163
TAGTCAGTGGAGTAGGTCTCTCATTGGATATGAGGATTACCTGAGGACCCACTTATACGATATAATACCATTAATTCTTATCATCCTCTCTATAGTTGCCATGTACCTACGCAATCTTTTTAGCGGTTATTTAGGCGAAGTAATGGGAGACCATAATT
>DAJV01000053.1:0-1655 GCA_002496475.1 Vulcanisaeta sp. UBA163
CCAAAGTTCTCGAATTCCCAGAAGTAGTTGCCTGCCCTGCCTATGAACTCGACTACTGTGGGTGTTGGTGACTCATACATTTTCTCCACGCCTATTGCCATGGCTATGTCAGCCATTCCTGAGGCCACTGCTAGGTAGGCATTGTAAAGTGCGGCGCTTCCGGTGGCGCAGGCCGCCTCGACCCTCATCGTGCCCCTGGGGCTTAGTCCACAGTACTCTCCGACGACTACTGCAGGTAGTGACTCGGCGCTCCAGCCACCTGCGTTACCCACTACGAAGTATTGAATGTCCTTTTGATCCAGTCTCGAGTCTTCAAGGGCTTCCTTGACGGCTTCCCAGGCCAATTCTCCTATTGTTGCATCCGTTCTACGACCGAATTTGGCGTGGCCGATACCAACGATAGCCACACTCCTCATACTCCCTATTGCCTCGGGTAGTGCCTTAAATAATACTCTTCTCTGTGCGTTATTGTTTGATCTTTATCACTATATGCATTATATATATTTCCAACGCAAATAATTTGAGTAAATTGAGATCGCACTTAATAACTTACCCTGGAATCGAATTAGTTGATGAGCACGAATATCAGG
This sequence comes from Vulcanisaeta sp. UBA163, assembly GCA_002496475.1. Lineage (GTDB taxonomy): Archaea > Thermoproteota > Thermoprotei > Thermoproteales > Thermocladiaceae > Vulcanisaeta. Next base: position 591 of record DAJV01000053.1, read on the forward strand.
AAAGTCGCGGTTATAGGGTCAGGCACAATGGGCCATGGAATAGCCGAAGTAACTGCCCTGGCTGGTTATGAGGTTGTGATGGTCGATGTGGCCCAGGACTTACTCAATAAAGCCCTGGAGAGGATCAAGTGGAGCCTTGATAAGTTGGCTGAGAGGGGCACGATTAGTAAGGAGAAGGTTGGCGAGGTCATGGGCCGAATAAAGACATCACTATCAGTGGCGGAAGCTGTTAGGAATGTGGATTTAATGATTGAGGCTGTTCCCGAGAACATTGACCTAAAGAAGAAGGTATTCTCGGAGGCCGACGCCAATGCCCCCTCCCACGCAATACTAGCCACTAACACAAGCAGTTTACCAATAACTGAAGTAGCGAGCGCCACGAAGAGGCCCGAGAGGGTTGTCGGCATCCACTTCTTTAATCCACCGGTGTTGATGCCCCTCGTTGAGGTTATCAAGGGTGCCCAAACAAGTGATGAGGTTGCCAAGAAAGCCTATGACTTCGTTAAGAGCCTCGGTAAGGAACCAATAATGGTTAATAAGGACGTACCTGGCTTCGTAGTAAATAGAATACTGGTGGCCCTAAACTCAGCCGCATGCCTATTAGTAGCCAATAATGTGTATTCTGTCATCGAGATAGACTCAGCCGTAAAGTACAGGGCTGGGTTGCCCATGGGCATCTTCGAATTGCAGGACTTCACGGGCATAGACGTTGGTTACCTAGTTGGTTTTGCAGTTGCCGTTAGAGACCCATTACTCAGGATCCCATGCCCACTAATTGAGGACTTGTACAAGAAGGGTTGGCTTGGTCAGAAGAGTGGTCGTGGATTCTACGAGTACAAGGGCGGTCCCTACGAGAGGGCTAACATACCCAGGGAGGCTGGTGAGAAGGTTGATCTTGTGTTGATATTTGCACCCGCAATAAACATGGCAGCATGGTTACTCAGGGAGGGTATAGCAAGTAGGGAGGATATCGATAAGGGTGTGAAGATGGGCCTTGGCTGGCCTAAGGGTGTTCTAGAGTATGCCGATGAGTATGGTATCGACAAGGTTGTTGAGGCACTAAAC
>DAJV01000053.1:1734-2059 GCA_002496475.1 Vulcanisaeta sp. UBA163
CGGAGTTCAAGGAAATAATACTCAAAAAGGAACCACCACTTGCCTGGATAATACTTAACAGGCCACACAGGCTTAATACCCTGACATTAACCATGCTTGAGGAGGTCAGTAAGGCCCTTGATATGCTTTGGGATGATAAGGATGTTAGGGTAGTCATAATTAGGGGCGCTGGCGATAGGGCCTTCTCGGCGGGCGCCGATGTCACATCATTCCAGGGCCCACTACACACCTACTACTTCTTCATATACAATAGGAAGTTCCAGGAGGCAGTCAGTAAAATCGAGAGGTTCCCCAAGCCAGTGATAGCGGCGATCGATGGTTATGC
>DAJV01000053.1:2088-4678 GCA_002496475.1 Vulcanisaeta sp. UBA163
GGCCAGCCGGAGATTAACCTAGGCATAATACCTGGTGCCGGCGGCACGCAGAGGTTGATTAGGTATGTTGGGCTTGGTAGGGCTAAGGAGTTGATAATGTTTGGTGATAGGATTAAGGCTGATGAGGCGTATAGGATTGGTCTCGTCAATAGGGTTGTGCCCAGGGAGAAGTTCGAGGAGGAGGTCAGGTCCTTCGCCATGAGACTAGCCCAAGGCCCACCAATAGCGTTGACCTACGCCAAGTATGCCGTGAACTTTGGAACACAGGTGCCTGTTGACATTGGCCTGATGCTTGAGGCCGCATTCTTCAGTATGGTTACTAACACGAAGGATGCCCAGGAGGGCGTCATGGCCTTCGCCATGAGGAGGAAGCCCGAGTTCAAGGGCGAATGATAAGTATATAGTATAAGTAGTAACATTACTTAAAACAACCCCTCTTATTATCCTCATAGTATGTCAGAGGATCCCTTTGAACTACTAAACTCAATGACTCAACAGGCACTACCAAAAATAGCCAGTAAGGTCACTGGACCTGTGAAGGTATTTCAATTTACCGGGGAGGGTTACGAACCGTTCTACGTGGAGATTGGAGGAGGCACCGTGAAGTTAAATAAGGGCAACCACAAGTCACCAACGGCTACAATACAGGTGAATAAGGATAACCTGCTAAAGATGATTAAGGGACAGCTTGATGCCATGCAGGCCTACTTCTCCGGCGCCATCAAAGTGATGGGTAATATAATGGACGCGGCATCACTCATAGACGTTATTAACACAGCACGTAAACCATAGCAAACAAGTAGATTTTAGCAAACTTAATTACTTAAAAATATCAAATTTCTCAATTCTATATCATATATATAGCGAGCATTTATTTACCAGCCCAGGGATTAAGCAAGTATATGAGAATCCTAGTTACAGTACCACTTACAGACCCAGACGTTGGTCCCCAGGCCATGAAAATGCTCAGTGAGGTTGGCGAGGTTGATGTTAGGCCCGTGACCACCGAGCAATTGAGGGAGATAATTAGTGATTATGACGCGGTCATCGTCAGTGTCTGGCATAGGGTCACTAGGGATGTCATTGACGCCGGTAGGAAACTCAGGGTTATTGGTACGGCGTCAGTTGGCACAGACCACATAGATGTTGAGTACGCCGAGAGAAGGGGCATTAAGGTTGTGAGCGCTGCTGGTGCGTCGACCTATAGCGTTGCTGAGTTCACCTTCGGCCTATTGTTAATGATGGTTAAGAGAATACCCGAGAACATGGGTAGGGTTAGGGACGGCGAGTGGAGCTCATTGCTAACACCGGGTATTGAGCTATTTGGGAAGACGCTTGGTGTTATTGGCTTTGGTAGGATTGGTTCTTACGTGGCTTCAATAGCCAATGCCTTTAGGATGAGGGTACTGGCCTATGACCCATTTGTTGATAGGGAGAGGTTTATCGAGGTTAATGCCGTCAGGGTTGAGAACCTTGATGACTTGCTCAGGCAGTCGGACTTCATTACAATACACACATCATTAACCCGGGAAAGCAAGAACCTGATTGGCAGGAGAGAGGTTGGGCTTATGAAAGATGGCGTTTTCATTGTTAATACGGCCAGGGGTGAGGTTGTTGATGAGAATGCGATCCTCGATGGCTTAAAGAGCGGTAAAATTGCTGGTTATGCAACTGATGTACTCACGGGCGAACCACCCACTGAGGAGTCATCACCATTACTGAGGGCCTTTAAGAAGGGTGAGGTTCCTAATTTATTTGTGACTAGTCACATTGCTGGGGTTACGCGGGAGTCCGTCAAGAGGTATACACTATATGTCGCGAGGGGTGTTAGAGATGCGTTAATGGTGATTAGGGGATGATGAACATGGTCAGTGGCGGTGAGGTCATAGCCAGGTCCCTAATTGAGGAGGGCATAGACACTATTTTTGGTTTGCCCGGGACACACGTACTTGGGCTTTATGCCGCGCTACATGATTACAGCGATAGGTTTAGGCATGTACTCGGCCGTTTTGAGCCTAGTATGGGGTTTATGGCCGATGGTTATGCAAGGGCCAGTGGCAGGGTTGGTGTTGTAATAGCCACGGCAGGTCCAGGCGCTACGGGCTTGGTCACGCCACTTGCCCAGGCGGCTGTGGAGGGAGTGCCCATCGTGGCTCTCGCTGGGTTAACGCCAATAAAGACCGCAGGTAGGGGTTATTACCACGAGTTCAGGGATATTAATGCGCAGTTAGGTATCTTTAAGCCATTTACAAAACTAGCCATTAGGGTTGAGGATCCTAGGGAAATACCTAGGATACTCGCCAGGGCGTTCAGGACCGCCAGGGAGGGCAGGCCAGGACCTGTTTATGTGGAGTTGCCTAGGGACGTTATTGAGAGTGAGGCCGAGTGGATTGGCTATACCAAGGAGGAGCCCGTAAGGATTAAACCCGACACCGGACTAGTGGATTTAGCCGCTAAGGAGTTACTTAATGCCGAGAGACCGGTCATCTACGTTGGTGGTGGTGTCATAGCCTCAAATGCAAGCGATGCCCTAATAAGGGTTGCTGAGGAATTGGGCGTCCCCGTCGTTACCTCAGTAATGGGTAAAGGC
>DAJV01000060.1 GCA_002496475.1 Vulcanisaeta sp. UBA163
CTTCATGAAGTACCTGGGCAGTGTTGGTATTGATATTGAGTCTGGGAAGATAGACATTGACATTATAATGACCGGTAAGCCTAAGTCAACCCAGGAGAGGATGGCATTGATAATGAACCTATTGGCTCAACTTGAGGATTCCAGTGGTGGTAAACCCGTTAGGATTGAGGATCTATATAAGGAGGCAGAATCAGCTGGGCTAGATAGGCAGGCGGTGGATAAGGCTATAAACATGTTACTTAAGTCTGGCGATATATACATGCCAAAACCAGGCTATGTGAAAAGGGTCCTTGTATGACTTCCTTATGCTAAAGGCGATGCTAAGTATGTTGTAAAATGTTCCTATTTGCCTTGGTGAAATGAATTAAGTTAAATGGAGACCTATCGAAATGTTTTAATAAAAGTGCATGACTAGTTTTGATGCATGATTGATAGATTAAACATGATAATTACAGGTCTTAAAAATGCCGTAGAACTCACGGTGGAGAAGGTACTCGTTAGACTTAGGGAGATGAATGCTGAGATAGCTGAGGAAGAAACCGAAACCGTAGGTGATTGGGGTTGGAGTGTGATTTCAAAGGCAATTGATGTTGGAATACTGAACTTGAGCGATGTTGATGCCAATGCAATGTACTATGTTTTTAGAAGATGCGCCACACTGGAGGAGATTGTTAAGGAGGCATTGTCTAGGCCTGAGGAGATTGATGAGAATTTCGTGAACAATTTAATGGATGATTTTAAGGAGAATGTGGAAGCCCTTGCAAAGATTAGGGAGAGAATTAGTCAATTGATTGTGTAAACTATAAATACTATATATCATTGTTTATAAACCGGAGTTATTGTAAAATACGTATCGAGTGTGTTATTTTTAATATACCTAGGAGGGCACTACTTTTAAAGTGCGATGTAATTACTTCGCGACTAAAATGTCTGTTCAAGTCCCAAGTATATACACGATAGAGATAATTTATAGAGGCATACACCAAAGGCACCTTGCGAGGAACTTGGCAAGGGGGATTACCTATGCGGCTAGGATGGCTGGTAGCGTGGCTTTATCCTACCAAAGGTATGGTGACGACCCGGAAAGGGATGGTTCACCTGCGAAGTACTTTGTGGTTATTGCTAAGGGCGCCAGTGAGGAGGTTTTAGACGCCGAAGCCGCCAGGGTGGAGCCTGACTACGTGGACGTAACCATAGTGCTTGATGACTCAATACTTAAGGGCATCGAGTCCTGGGCCTGGCAAGGCATTCAACCAATACACCTGAAAATAAGGCCAGGTGGATTACTTGTTGTAGTTTCCAAGAGAAGCACTGACGAATTAATTAAGTTTATACCAGCCAAGGACTCTCCATACACTCTTGTTGTTGTTTATGGAGAAAGAAGTATTGGTGATTTCTGGACATTCCCGGATGATGGCACGGTTGAAAGGATTCTTGGAGCAATAGCCAAGGTTTTGCCGAATGTCTTAAATCTCGATGACGTGAAAAGATACCTGGAGAGCCTTGATAAGCCCAGTGAGAGGATTAGTAGGGCCTTCGAGGCTTATCAATCACTCGTTAAGTTAAGGGAGGTTAAGCCGGGTGAGGGCTTACCGTACAAGTACGAATCACCGCACCTACCTGGCTGGAAGGACATGATGATTGGTGCCGCCATACCTGGATTAAAACCTAACCAGAGAAACCCGTACTTCACAGGCGGCACTGCTAAGCATTACAGGCCTGTTATCAACTTCGATAAGTGCATAAAGTGTACTTTATGCTGGGAGTACTGTCCAGACTCTGTATTTGATGTAACGCCAGATGGCTACTTCAACCCAGCCCTAGCCTACTGCAAGGGCTGCGGTATATGTGCTGAGGTTTGCCCTGTGTCAGACACAATAATAATGGTTGATGAGATGGAGTTTGAGGATGGCTATGGCAAGTTCATTGATGAGTACAGGGCCTGGAAGGAGAATAGGGATGCCTATAGGAAGTGGTTTGAGTCATTATTACCAAAGGCACAGGTAATAAGTGTGAGGAAGAGGTGAGGGGCATGTCCGTCTCAGCACTCGAAGCAAAACGCCTTGAGGCAGTGCTTAAGGGTGATGAGGAGATCGAGGTTGTTGGCACCGGCACGGATGCTGTGGCCTACGCATTAATGCTCGCAGATGTAGATGTAACCTCGGCATACCCAATAAGGCCCTACGGAGGTGTCATGCAAACCGTGGCCAGGTTAATAGCTGATGGTTACCTGAAGGCTGAGTACATAGTGGCTGCTCATGAGCATGATCAATTCGAAATCGTTAAGCATGCATCGGCAGTTGGGGCCAGGACATTCGTTGGTAGTAGTGGCGTTGGATGGTTGCTAGCCATTGAGGCAATTGTGGCCATTAGCACGGATAGGTACCCAGTGGTTGCGTTAATAGGTAATAGGGCACTTGATGATCCAGGGGCATATGGTGTGGAGCATAATGATGCGTTGATGGTTAGGGATGTGGGTTGGTTATTGACGTGGGTCGACACGGCCCAGGAGGCACTGGACACTACGTTGATCGCCTATAGGGTTGCCGAGGATCCAAGGATCATGCTTCCAGTGGGTATATCAATGGATGGCGCCTTCCTAACACATAGCGAACATGCATTCAAGATACCACCGAAGTCCAAGGTTCAGAAGTTTCTACCACCATATGACCTGGGTAACAGGAAGTTACATCCAACTAATGTAATTAGTGTCGCACCGCAGGTTAATGAGGATTGGGTTACTGAACTTAGGAGGCAGATGGATGAGGCTATGAAGAGTGCCAAGAAGGTTATTGAGGAGGCCTATAGAGACTTTGCTAAGATCTTCGGTAGGGATTATGGCAATCCATTTATTGAGACATATATGGTTGAGGATGCTGACGTGGTCATGGTTGGCATGGGCACTGTTTCTAAACCAATTAAGGAGGCCGTGAGGAGGTTGAGGGCTAAGGGTGAGAAGGTTGGTTTCCTGAGGATTAGGTGGTTCAGACCATTTCCAACTGAGGACATTATTCGTTACCTAAGTGGCGTTAAGATTGTGGCTGTGGTAGATAGGGACTACTCATTTGGTTCACCCTTTGATGGTGGTGCCGTGTTCACGGAAATCAGGAGTGCGTTGTATGAGGCTGAGCATAGGCCGTTAATGATGAACTTCATTGGCGGGCTTGGTGGTAGGGAAATTACTTATAACGATGCGATTAATATGTTCAATATTGCCTTGGAGAATGCTAGAAAAGGTAAGGTTGAGCAGAGGGTGATTTGGTATGGAGTTAGAGAGTAAAATGGGAAGAGAAGAAAAATTTATAAGGAGCGAAGGGGGTGATCTGGTGTGACAGTCTCAATTAAACTGGCTCGAACAGTCAAGGACTTACTACAGATGGCCCAGACGGAGTATTTTGATGCTGGTCACAGGACTTGTCAGGGATGTGAATCAGCAATGGTACTTAGGTGGGTTGCCAAGGCTGCTGGACCTAACACCATTGTTATTGGTGCGACTGGATGCATGTACGTAGCGAACACAACCTATTACACAACAGCATGGGCACTACCCTGGATACACACCCAACTATCCGGCACCGGATCAGCCGCTGTTGGTACGGCAGCTGCATTAAAGGTGTTAATGGAGAAGGGTAAACTATCAAATGAGAAGATAAACGTAATAGGCATTTGCGGGGACCTCGGCTGCGCCGACGCTGGCCTATCCGAGGTTTCGAACGCATTAACACACACGAAGTACAACTTCCTAATACTAATGTATGATAATGAATCCAGCGCCAACACAGATATTCAGGAAACGACAATGACGCCATACGGAGCATTGACAACATTCAGCCCAAGCGGTAAACAGATTAGGATAATGAGGTATAGGTGGAAGAAGAATATGGCGGCGATGATGGCCGTTGGGCATTCGGAGGTCAGGTACGTGGCAACGGCAATAGCGACGGACCCAATAGACCTATACAACAAGGTAAGGAAGGCCTTGGAAATTGGCGGACCAACATTCATACACACCCTAGACCCATGCCCCAAGGGCTGGGGTTACGACCCCAAGTACAGCCATGAAATAGGTAAGTTAGCCGTTGAAACTGGTCTATGGCCACTCTTCGAGATAGAGAATGGTAAGTTTAGGCTGACAAGCACGAGCGCCAGGATAGCCAGTGGCGAGATTAAGAGGAAGCCGGTCAAGGAGTACATAAGGAGACAGACTAGGTTTAAGCACTTGACTGATGAGGACATTGAGTACATACAGAGGAAGGTTGATGAAATGTGGGAGAAGTGGTTAATACCAGGACTAATACCA
>DAJV01000033.1:0-5217 GCA_002496475.1 Vulcanisaeta sp. UBA163
GGCGCCGCTGGCGAATACGCCTGACGGCACCGCAACAAAGGTGTAGGCTGTATAGAGGTCGGCACCAACGAGGAACCACACGAGGAATGTACCCAACCTACGACCAGCCAAGGCCCACTCATGCAGTTGATTAAGGTCTCCCCTGCGCCACCTGGCGCCGTAGAATCCGAGGAATATGAATATTACGAAGAAGCCGAGGAATATTCCCCAACCCAGTGGACCTATTAATGGACCTGCCATGCTTCTTCACCTCTTACTTGGGTAGAGCAGGAATACGCCTATTACGAAGAGTATTGAGGATATTAGAAGCCATAGTGTTTGGGACCAGTAGAAGTATGGTACGCCACCAAGTTCGGGCTGGACAGCATTATATAGCGGTAGTAACGTGTAGTATATCCATGGTATTATAAAGAGTATGCCAGCAATAACCTTACGCCAGGTATGTACATTTTTACTTGTTTCCGCCGTCATAATGATTAATATAACATGATCATTTTTAAGCAATACCTAGCAGATAGACTTAATTTAGATCCCATTAACTCAGTAAATATTAATGGGCGTCAAGATACTACATATATCCGATGCACATGGTGATAGGTATTATATAAACTCAATAGGAAATATCGCAAAGAATATTAACATAATAATCGTTAGCGGTGACTTTGAGGACCCGGAAATACTTAACTTATTAAGTAATTACGGTAAACCTGTATACGCAGTCATGGGTAATATGGATCCCCATAACACTAGGTCGACGGCCCATCAATTCTTGATTGACGGCCGTGTAATAACTGTTGAGTCATTTTACCTAGCCGGTTACCCAATCAATGCAAGCGATATTAAAGACCTGGGGCCCAGGTTAGTACTCGTATCGCATTATCCGCCTTATGGGACCAACGTTGATAGGGCATGGAATGGAGCACATATTGGTAGTAAATCAGTACGTAAATTAATTGAGTGCGTTAAGCCGTTAACCGTATTGTGTGGCCATGTTCATGAATCCCGCGGTGTTGATAAATTGGGTAATACCATCATTGTTAATCCAGGTCCGCTGATCAATGGTTACTATGCAATAATAGACATTGATGGCAATACGATTGACGTGGAGTTGAATAAATTATGACCCACCCGGGCACTAGACCTGGGTGGGTCCCTGGCGTGAATGCATGCAGGGGGCATTATTGCCTAGGTCAGTAATTAATTTATTAGTATTGGTTAAGATCCCTGTTTTGATACGGAGAAGTGTAGTAGGTCATCGTCCATCGATACCACTCCTCTTTTTCTTAGCGTCCACAGTATGTCGACTACGTATGGTCTTATCATTGCCTCCAGGTCATCGTTTAGGTTGATCCCTCTTTTCCTAAGCTCCTCGATTACTGAATCAACGAAGCTCAGCGTCTCGTTTTTTCCCTTTATACCGCCTAGTTTGTTTATTGTTATCTCCTCAATAATTCTCCTTATCTCCTCCGGTATGTTTATGCTCATTTAATGTTCACCCAGGTGAACTTCATGCATACCTTGTTTAATGGACACTCGCTGCATTTAAGTCTTGAGCAGTATTCATGCCCTATTCTGAATGCGCCTCTTTCGTAGATTATTGGGTCACTGCTTAATTTACCAATTGCCCTAACCAAGCCCTTAACCTCATCAACCTTTATTGTTAAGTTACTGTCCTTATTTGGGAGTATTTTGTTTATTATCCTTAGTGCATGGTCATTGTTTATTGCTAGGAAGGCGCCGCTCCTTATGGTGACCATTGTACTGTACACATCAGCTATTAATGTGTACTGCCTATAGTTACCCCTGGTTAGTATTCCGAGGGCTATTGGTAGGTTGGTCTCATGGGACACCCACCTAATGAACGTCCTAATGGCTCTCCTCCTCCTCTCGTTTACCTTAGGTGGGTAAAACATGGGTAGCGCCTTTTCGAACGCCTCTATGTTCCTAAACTTGGGTATCCACTTGATCAGTGTTGTTCCGTAGGACCTCGTTAATTTCCTTAACCCGTAAACAAAGCTATGCACCGCCTCGTTAATGTTCTGAATACTCTCCTTCTTAACTCCCTCGCTTTCATAATCACTTAATAGTTTCATACTTATTTCACTTATCAATGAGTAACTGGGGTTCGTTATCACCCTGTTTATTGCATTATAATTCCTCATCATTACCCTATATATCAATTCATTCCTTAGGTTTTGGAATCCAGTGAATATCACTGTGACCAGTAATAGGTAACGAAGAAGCTCTTCAGTCTTGGGTATATTCAAGTATAATTGAATGATGGAGTCAACATCAATCCTTCCCTTACCTCTAGTCATCTCTTGGGTGTATGTTTCACGTATTCTTTGATACGTAGCCATTAACTCACTTGGTAAATTCTCAAATATTATCTCCTTAATTGATAGCCCATATTCATTAATAGCCCTTATTATATCCTCGTACCTATCCCTATTCCTCAGGTCAATTTCAAGAGAGCTCATTGGCTCTAAATGCGTGGAGTCACTGAAATATAAACCTTGGTATTACGCGACTTAAATCAGTGATGAAAGGATCATATTGAAATAGCGCCAGTGTCCCTATTTAATGATGGATCTAGGACTAAGGAATAGGGTTGCCCTTGTAACTGCATCAAGCAGGGGAATCGGACTCGGCATTGCCAGGGTACTCGCTCAAGAGGGCGCGAGGGTCATTATCAACGCCAGGCATGATGATGAACTCGCCAAGGCTAGAGAAACCATTACCAAGGAAAGTGGAGCTGAGGTGTTGGCCGTTAAGGCTGACTTAACGGTTAAGGATGACGTAAATAGACTCGTTAAGGAGTCTATGGATACCTTCGGTAATATTGACATACTTGTTTTCAATGCAGGGCCGCCAAAGCCAGGTACATTCTCTCAATTAAATGAAGATGATTGGGAATACGCAACTAGACTACTCCTACTCAGTGCCGTCTGGCTCACTAGGCGCATTGTTGATAATATGGTTAGCCGAGGCTGGGGTAGACTCATCTACGTAACATCACTAACCCTTAGGCAACAAGTGCCAAACCTAGTGCTCTCAAACACCGTCAGGCTCAGTCTGGCAGGCCTGGTTAAATCACTGGCCATTGAGTATGGACCCCATGGAATAACAGCTAATGGCATTATGCAGGGCTACATAGCTACCGAGAGAATAAACCAACTCGCCCAGGAGGAGGCTAGGACGAGGGGTATTAGTGTTGATGAGGTTATTAAGGCATGGAGCAGGGAAATACCCACTGGCAGGTATGGAAAACCCGAGGAGGTAGGCTACCTAGTGGCTTTCCTAGCCGGTGATAAGGCAGCATACATAAACGGCTCAATGATATTAATTGATGGGGGCTACGTGAAGTGCGTGTCTTAAGGGATAAAAATCCTTGGCATTTAAATAATGGATACGTCATACTTAATAATACATGGGTTGAGGGTTAAAGGAATTAAAGGTAGGGAAAACACATGATGGCATTTAAAGACTACGTATCCTGTTTTAAGGAATGTGGGACTTTAGGTACGTTATAAAGACGTCAACGTTAGGGCTTGGAGATCCGTAGAATACATGATGATTATAATACCCTTGGTATACTGAGTCATGAATACGTTAGGGCTAAGGTCACGATTAAGCCCTGTGAGGCTCCAGGCTGGGTCAAAGATGAAGGGAAGAAGGAGACAAATAATCAGGGCATCAGCAAAACTCGCTCAAGTATTCGTGGAGAAAGTTAGACAACGCCTTGAAAAACATGAGGATCATCTTCCCATTTTGTGAAAATAATTTGATCCATCTAATATAATTAATAAACCACTGGTAATTCCTCCTTTGGCGGCTTCATGTACATCTCAAGGTTCTTATCCACCAAGAATGCATACTTGTTTGCATGTTCGGCTAATTTATCGGTGGGTATTTCAAAACTAATAATCTTGCTCAGGGCTTTTATTAACTTGAGGGCTGCGGTGACGTCAGGTCCGTACCTACCAACCATTTGATTAAGTATTGCCAATACGTCCTTATGGCTTGATATTTTCCCGCTCTCAATTAACCTATTGATGGCTGTTAGCACCTTTGATTCAGCGAGTAGTAGGACACCATTTATGTTCCTAGATAGCACGGAATCAAGGAATACGGCCTCTATGCCTGTTATCGTGGCCTCTTGAAGCGGTATTAAACCCGATTGCTTGTATTCATCAGTATGGCTTTCCTCACTTACGAAATACACATTATCGGTCTCCTGCTCAGTGAGTAATGAGGTTGATGTTAGGCATACAACACGACCAACGGAGTTATCCTCAGCCCAGTCCAGGATCTTATTAACGAACTGATCATAGAGCATTGGCGGGATCGGCACGTGTTGCCTAATGACCACTATTGCATGCTCCCTATCAAAGAACAACCTATAGGGTAGTTTTGCCGCGCCATTAATAACCGTGACAATGGGTATGTGGCCCCTCGGCTTTATTGAGCCAATTTCCTCCATCTTAAGGGTCTCCACGAGGTACTCAATGGCAACTATTGAAGCTAGGCTAGGCTCTGGACAGGCCATTATTAGCGTATTACGTGGATCCCGCGGTATCGACTTAATCTTAATATCGAAGGTCTCCGCCGGCATATCACAACTTAAAGGGGGCCCTAACTTAAATAATTTATGCAAGTAGTGATGGATCAATAGGTACCTTATCAATCCTAACCCTACTACCCCTCCTCCTGAGTATGTCCTCCACGGCACTCGTTACTGCGGCCGCGGCCACACCCACGGGCACCTCGCCAATGCCCTTAACACCCAGTGGCGTCACCGGTGATGGCGATGGAACTAGGTGAACCTCGATTTCCGGCATGTCCAGAGTCGTCGGTAGGCCGTAATCGCCAAGGCTCAGTGTGAGTAAATTACCATCCTCGTCATACCTATAGGCCTCATAGAGCGCCAGGGATATGCCTATTACGGTACCACCCATCACCTGCTCCTTGACCAGGTCCTCATCAAGTACATTACCGGGGTCTAGGTAGACCACGTGCTTAATTGGTTTGAGCCTACCATCCTCATACCTAACCACTGCAATATCGCAGGCAAATGGGTATGCAATATACCTGCCTATCCTCGCCTCGGCCGTGTATGCTAAGGTGACCTCCTCACCGCCAAGCTCAAGGATGCTAACCCTCCTACCATCGCTTGAACGGAAATAGTCCCTCTCATAGGTAATATTACTACAGAGC
>DAJV01000033.1:5359-6763 GCA_002496475.1 Vulcanisaeta sp. UBA163
TAATTGGGACACGAGCTTAACGGCAGTGTGCTCATTGCCCTGACCCTCACCGCCAAACCCAAGCCCCACTATTACCTTACCATTACCAATCCTCAACTTAATGCCCTCACCACCCTGTGGCGTTGATGGGTCTATCGAGATGGCAATACCAACGCCAGTATTCTCGTCCCTCAGGGAGAATAGGTCACTACGTGAGAGGGCTAGCTCAAGTAGGCCCTTTGGATTACCTGAGTCGTAGTAGGCGTAGGGCGCCTCGTATGGGAATGAGCCAATTAGGTTCCTCCTCCTAACCTCGGCCCTGTCGAGGCCCAACTCATCGGCTATGGCATCCATGACCCCCTCCAGGGCCCACGTATGCGGCGGTGTCCCGGCGCCCCTAAATACGCCGGCTGGATTCTTATTCGTAGCAACAACGGTGGCGTTGTACCTAAGGTTCCTCACCCTGTAAGGCCCAGCCAATATGCCTAGTGGCTTAAAGGCTTGTCCACTACTCTTACTGGCGCCGGCATCCTCCCAAATACTAATGTCAAGCCCCTTAACAATACCATCCCCATCGAAGTACGCCTTTATCCTAAACCTTCTCTCAGGGCCGCTGGAGTTCGACGCCATTAAGTGCTCCGACCTAGTCTCAACACACTTAATGGGTGTCCTGAACTTGTAGGCTGCGTAGGCCAGGATTATTAAGTACCTGACCAGGGAGAACTTACTGCCGAAGCTGCCACCATGCCTAACCGGGACNNTATTCCCAGGGACCTCTGTATCTAGGCCACAATGGACTTACCGCCTTGTAGGTTGGACATTATCGTGACTCCATTACCCTCGGGGTAAACAATCGCGGCGAAGGTCTCTATTGGGTTCCCAAAACTCCTCGACCAGTATAGGTTGAGTTCCAGCTCCCTTGGTCCGTTGGGCATTTGCCCGTATTCAATAACTTGCGACTGAACGATGTTTGTACCCAACTCCTCAAAGACCAGGGACTCATTCCTCAACGCATCATCTATGTTGCGAACTGGCTTGAGCAACTCGTACTGAACATCAATGAGTTCCGCCAGGTCTACCGCCCTGTACAGGTCATCAGCTATCACTAACGCCACGGGTTCGCCTTGATAACGAGCCTTACCCACGGCAATTGGTAACATCTCAAGGCCGGCGCCCTCCCTCTCAGTCGAGCTTACAGTACTCGCCGTGAAGTCCCTACCCGTGAGTACGAGCGACCCCTCACTAACGGCCTTACTCGCGTCTATGCTGAGTATCCTGGCGTGTGGGTATGGGCTCCTAATGAATACTCCGTACTTACCCCTGTACAGGTGATCATCGAGGAATCCACCCCCTACCGAGCAATGCATTCAATACATCAACCTCGGCATACGGGCATTGGCCCATCAACCTCTTTAAGTGTTTTAA
>DAJV01000033.1:6823-11740 GCA_002496475.1 Vulcanisaeta sp. UBA163
AGGATTGGTAGGAACGTGTTCATAGCGAGTACTGCCTACGTGATTGGTGATGTAACGATTGGGGACAACGTGAGTATTTGGCCTCACGTGGTCATTAGGGGTGACGAGGATAGCATAGTGATCGGTAATGATTCAAATGTTCAGGATGGGGCAGTAATACACACGGATGTCGGGTTTCCAGCTAGGATAGGCCGTGGCGTAACGATTGGGCATAGGGCAATAGTTCACGGAGCCACTGTGGAGGATGAGGTAATAATCGGCATGGGCGCCATAGTACTTAATGGCGCAATAATTAGTAGTGGGAGTATTGTTGGGGCTGGCGCAGTGGTTACCCAAGGTACTAGGATACCGCCTAACAGTATTGTTGTTGGTGTGCCGGCTAAGGTCGTTAGACACGCCACAGATGCCGATAGGGAGTACATAAGAAATAATTACCAGGCCTACCTCAGGCTTGCGAAGATTTACATGGATAATGGGGTTAACCTGTAGTTATGCCATGCATATCATTAGTAACTGACGGCATTGATGGCATCACGGGACCCATCCGCGTTGCTTACCTACTCGGTAAATCACTCATTGGGTTGGGATTCAATGTTAATGTAATTGCGCCATATGCGGATGATGATGCAAGGAAAGATCTTGAGTACGTGGGCATTAAGGTAATGGTACTCGGCACTAAGTCGCTACTTTCCGGTCAATCTAGGCATCTTTTGATATGGTTGATTAATGGCATGAGGGGCGTGATTAATTACGATGATGATTGCGCATTGATTAACCTATCCTTTGAACTGCCTATTCCATCAATAGTCTTCTATGCGCAGGGTTATGTGAGTGACCTACTCAGGGATTTAAGTAGGGAGTTCCCCGTGCATTATAAGCTGGGTTATTACATTGGATTACCCCTTATTCGCATGGCTGACTCCACATATCATAGGGCCCTCTCACTCTCTAATTACGTAATTGCAAATTCCAGGTATTCCATGGAGTCAGTGATCTCGAGGGGCACGAGGGTATGGAGGATAATAAACCCTCCAGTGGACACAGACCTCTTCAGGCCAGTGCCTAGTCCTGCCCAGGACTATGTATTGACCTATGTGGGTAAGGAGACCCAATTCGACGTACTTAGGGCCATTGCCAATGCCGGGATTAGGATAGTGGCCTTTGGCTCGAAGGTTCCCTGGTTACCACGCTGGTTTGTTAGGCATAGGAATATTGATTATAGGGGTAGGGTTAGTGATGATGAATTAGTTAGGCTATATGCGAATGCTAAATTCACGGTGTTTCCATTCATACATGAACCCTTTGGTTACGTGCCTGTTGAATCCATGGCCTGCGGAACACCGGTCCTCACCTATGGTAGACAGGGTCCTGGGGAGACAGTGATTAATAATGAGACTGGGTGGTTAGTGAGTAATCCCGATGATTTTGTCAACTTAGTAACTAGGTTGTGGATGCACGGTTATGATAATTACATGAGAATCAAAGCCAGGGAAAGGGCTATGTCCTTTAGCATACCCAGGATAATTAATGAGTGGTTAAGCGCGATACGAGTATTCCTCAATTATAGTTAGGAGGATAAAGTAATAAAAGGTCGATTTATTAGGATTAAGGCAATGAGGGGCGGACCCACATTTCACTTTGGTACGGATGGCGTGCGCGGAGTAATTGATGAGGAATTCACGGAATTCATGGTTGCTGTTCTTTCGGAGTCCACAATACGTTATTGGTCAAGAAAGTATGGATTACGCAGAGTATTCATTAGTTTTGATGCTAGGAGGAAGTCCAGGGACTTCGCAAGTATCGTGGCCAGCGTGGCCATGAATCACGGGTTAGACGTGATCATGGTAAGCAAGCCCACGCCAACACCGACAGCTGCTTGGTACGGCTCTAAGTTTGGCTTTGATCTGACAATACAGATAACGGCTAGCCACAACCCACCGATTTACAATGGCTTCAAGGTAATAACGAGTAGGGGTTCACCAGCACAGGAAGAGGACACAAGCCAAATAGAGAAAATATACAGTGATGAGTATAGTGATATTACGAGGTCCGTTAAAACCCTTGAACTGAGACCTATACCCACGGTAGATCCAGCTCCCGAGTACATAAACTACGTATATGAAAGCGTAACAAGGATGTTCAAGCCAAGGAGCAGGTTTAAGGTCATTATTGACCCAATACATGCAACTTCAATTGGTTACACGAGTGAGGTCATGAGGAGACTCGGCATGGACGTTACAGAGATACATAATAACTATGACCCAAACTTTGGAGGCAGGGAACCAAATCCAGAACCACAGAATATTCCCGAGTTGATTCAGGAGGTTACGACAGGCAAGTATGACATTGGTATATCACACGATGGTGACTCCGATAGAATAGCCCTTGTTGATGGAGTTCACGGTTACCTAAGCGCCAATGACATACTACCAATAGTTGTTGAGAGATTAGCCTCAGCATCAATGATTAAGACTGGTATTGTCAGGACTGTATCCACGACACACATCCTCGATAATATAGCCACTAAGTACGGCTTTAAGGTCGTTGAAGTGCCTGTGGGTGTTAAATACGTGGCCAGGGCAATACTCAGCGGTGAGGCTGACATGGGCGGCGAGGAGAGCGGTGGCTTAGTGTACTCATGGCACATACCAGATAAGGACGGCATATACACGGCATCCTTGATAATAGCCATGGCCTCAGAGTACGGAAGCTTAACAAGCCTAGTAAGCAATGTTAGGAGTAAGTACGGTAGGGCATACTTCAAGAGAATTGACCTTGATATGAGGGATTCGAAGAAGTTCGTAAGTGATAACAAGGAGACACTACTCAAGACACTGAGCTCATTGGGGCCGAACCCAATACCCATAACAATTGACGGTATTAAGGTCGTTTATGGCGACAATTCCTGGGTATTAATCAGGGGTAGTGGAACTGAACCTAAGTTGAGGATTTATAGTGAGGCCTTGAGTATGGAAAGAGTTGAGGAATTGATAAATAATACAGTGAGTATTGTTAATCAATTATTAAGGCATTAAGCCTATTTACCTTGACTTAACCTTAATGGCCTTCTCCCTAAGGCTTTGAACGAACTTCTCATCAGCCCTCGATAATGCCTCACTGAGCAGTTTAGCTGCGTTGATCGCGTCATCAATACTCAACAACTCCACAGGGCTATGAACATACCTAGTGGGTATCGATATCGTAGTCGCCGGTATACCATCCCTCCTAAAGGCAATTCCCAACGCATCCGTGGTACCGCCAATAAGTACCTCCAGTTGGTATGGTATCTTCAACTCCTCAGCAGTTGATACAAGGAAATTAGTCAGTGCTGGATGGGCAATGAAGACATTACCTCTACCGCCATCCATAACCTTAATGGCCGGCCCCTTGCCAATCCTGGTCACGAACTCACGTTCATTAACGCCAGGAACATCAGCCGCAATCGTAGTATCAAGGGCAATCGCGAAATCCGGGTAAATCCTGTCAGCGGCTACTTGGGCGCCCCTGAGTCCAACTTCCTCCTGTACCGTGGCCACGAAGTACGTAGTCACCTCACTATTCCTCAACTGCCTAGCCGCCCAAAGCATCACTGCCACACCAACCCTATCATCAAACGCCTTACCGGTGACTACACCCTCATTAAGAACCTCAAAGTCCCTATCAAGGACAGCCACAGAACCAACCCTAACACCCAATTTCCTAACCTCCTCATCACTCGAGGCGCCAATATCTATGAATAAATCCTTAAGTTCAGGAGCCTCCCTCTCCTTACCAGGCGGCGTAACATGAGGCGGCCTACCGCCAATTACACCCTTAATCATCTTACCATCAACGGTCTTAATAACGACCCTTTGGCTAACCAGGGTCACCTCATTCCAACCACCAATGGCCCTAAACCTCAGGAAGCCATTCCTATCAATATTATCTATTAATAGGCCGATCTCATCCATGTGGGCAGCAACCATGGCCTTTAAGTCCTTCCGTTTACCATAATGAATACCAATCACGTTACCCCACTTGTCAATCATCAACTCATCCACGTAGGGCTCCAACTCCTTAACAACCAGGTCCCTAACCTCATCCTCAAAACCTGATGGCCCAAAGGCCTCACTTAACTTCTTGAGTAGGCCTACGAACTCCTGCGAACTCATTGGTAATGTAAGCTTCATAAACTCTTTAAAGCATATCCCCATAAGGGATTAGTGCGTTTGATTTTGCAANNGTCACGAGATGTGGTTATGGGTTGAGCATTGGGACCATCGTGATGAAGTACAAGATGAACATCAACATTATTATTAATGTGGTTATCGAGATCTCACGGAACCTACCAGTAACAAGTTTCGTGAGTGTGTACGTTATAAAGGCGAGGCCAATGCCGGCGGCTATACTGTAGGTGAGTGGTATGCTTATTATGGCAATGAAGGCTGGTACCGCTAGTATGCAATAAAGGAGTTCTCACCCATGCGGGGCGCCATTACGAAGGGCAACCTTGCGAAGAACACCATGAATATTGCCCCAAAGGCAGCCGCAACAGTCGTACCAACAGTAATACCCAACTTTATCGTGTAAACCAACGCCTGATACTGCGCACCTAATGTATTGGTGCCTAGTGCATGCACTAGGGCTAGTTCAAACCCACCACTAACAATTATTGGATTCATGAATAATATATTATGTCATTGTTAAGAATGTCGTAATGCCGGCCAATACCTCCCTCTTGGGATTAACCGTGGTAACAGTTGGTGGCGTTAACCAATTAATGAATGACACATTAAGTGTTATTACATCTCTTTAAAACATTACTCCCAATACTTGGTGCAACACCTCAGGTATTATTTAAAGAATTGATTAAATTTAGAATCAACACTGCTAAATACTATGAGATAAGCGTGAATACACCCTCATAAGCTCAAGGCC
>DAJV01000033.1:11775-12076 GCA_002496475.1 Vulcanisaeta sp. UBA163
CCACCTCATCCTCCTGACCAATGCCAATCAGCGGTATTGAGTAAGTAAGCACCCTAGACAATGCGCCGGGATCTCCATAGGCTTCTATAAAACGTTTATAATTACTCATTAACCACTTGAGGTTTAGGTCACGTACGTAGGGGTTCCTAGAGCCAACCGTGAAGTACCGAAGATCCTGCCTCTTAACCTCGCCAGACACCAGGAAGTCCAGGGACCTCTGGTACTCATCCCTCTTTGGTATATTGAGCATGGCGCTAAGGACCTTGGTCCTATCCTCATCAGTCCTCAACGACCTATAAAG
>DAJV01000033.1:12088-12746 GCA_002496475.1 Vulcanisaeta sp. UBA163
CACGGCGTAGGCGTTGACAACGGCTTGTCTCATAACAGGCTCAAGGCCTTGGTAATCCCTAATCAATCCCATTATTGACTCGGCGTAATCCTCATCAATCAATGCACGGCGTGAGAGCACCAACTCCCTAACATCATCCATGTCCGAAACGCCCTCAAGTAACTTACTCTGCGACCTAAGGTACTCCGTGAACACGTCCTTAACTGAGGATGACTTTATCGCGTATAACGTACCCAATTGATCAATTATTGTGGTCGTCAGTAGGTAATTAACTACACCACTCAATGACCTAACCAGGCCGAGGTACTCACCCAAGTCCACCGAGCCCTGGAGCAGGTGGGCGTAGGCATCATTTATCACGCTCCACCTCTCAATGTGATTCGCGGCATTGGCCAGTGCCCTAGACCAATCACCATACTTAACCCTGTAATAGCCACTGCCACTAACGTTAAGGAACAATGACGCGGACGAGCCGGGTAGCGCGAGCGCATCGCCCTCCATGAGTGCAGTGCTTACCATGCCATTGAGCCTATACACCATGGGTATTGGCCATGTATCTGCCGTGTTGCCGCCGAGCACGAACCTCGACTGCCTAAGCCTTACCACGCCCTCGCCCTCCTCAACCATTATGACTGGGTGGCCCGGCTTATCAACCCAG
>DAJV01000007.1:0-1553 GCA_002496475.1 Vulcanisaeta sp. UBA163
CAGTATTCACTGTTAAGTGAGAATCGACGAAGCGTCAAATGTAGAGTGCATGTTTATTTTAAAATGAACACCAGGGCAAAAAATTAAGAAATCTATCATAAGTGGTAGCTATGGCTCAGGCAAAACACGTCAAAGCACTAGTACTAATCGCACTTGCTCTGTCCATAGCATCAACCGTAATTCTACTACTAAACACCACACAGGCACAACCCATGCCAATACAATCAATCAATGTCAATAACAGCGTAATATCTTACTACGNNCCGGGGATAATAATTAGGGTCTACGTAACCAACGGCTCATCAATAAAGCCGGCAAGCGCATTCATAAGCATCTACGCAAACCTACCCAACGGAGTCACGCCAATTATGCATGCCTACGGCAGTGTAATCACGCTACCCTTCAATGAGAGTGCGTGGTCATTCATAACCAATAAGTGGCTAAGCACGGGAGTGCCGGTTAGTAGTTACAACACATCACTCCTGGTATTCGCGACATACATAAGTGGTAATGATTCGTGGATCGTGCCAATAATTATACCATACAACGTTGGTTGGGTCCTGGCCGCCAGAGGCATTAAAGCCGCTTCAATGAATATGGCAGTACCGAGGTACATAATGGTCTCTATAAACATCAATGTAAATACGATGAAACCCTTTAAGGTTATTCGGATGAAAATTAATTCGACAGGAGGGCTTGATCCTCAGGTTTTTGGTTCTTATGGTGGTTATGTGCTTTATAATTGTTCCGTTAGTGGTCCTCAGCCGAAAATATACACGCCACTACCCTACGAATTCATACCGGAGGAAACCTGCCTAGGCATAAACGGCACACTACCACTGGCCTGGGTCACATGGGATAAATCCGTTAGACAGTACGATAATAAATTAATAACTTACCTGAGTGTTTACTATAGTGGTACGGTCTCCTGGGATGCCATGGCAACTAACTATGGAGGTATAGGCACATCCTATAGCACGGGTGAGTCATGGACACAGGCTATATTGGTGAATATATCCTCAACACAAG
Organism: Vulcanisaeta sp. UBA163; assembly: GCA_002496475.1. Classification (GTDB taxonomy): domain Archaea; phylum Thermoproteota; class Thermoprotei; order Thermoproteales; family Thermocladiaceae; genus Vulcanisaeta. The sequence goes on from DAJV01000007.1 coordinate 1,030, forward strand.
GCCCTGGATCACTTTATTGGGCGTACGGTGGTACGTGGGCGTTGGTTAAATATGATGCTTGGTACGTAGATGTAACGACTGGCTATACACAATATCTAGGTTCAGTGACTGTTTCAGAGATCCTTTACGTGCCTAGGCAGGAACCGGTGAAATCCTTCGTTGATTACGGTAATGGGTCAATCAGCATACTATACTATGGCGCAACCACGGTATCCAGGGGATTAATCGGGTACTCAGTACTGAATGCATCCTCGGTGATCGATTATGCAAGCTTCACACCCAACCCACTAACTGGGTCGGAGCAACTCAGTATGTGCAATGGCCCGGTCTATAACACAACCACGCCATACGGTACAATGTATTACATCACGCTCGGTGGGATTAGGCATGCCGCTAATACGGCTCAATTGGGTACCGGCATTGGATCGTTGGCCGCAGGTGTTGTGTCACTTGCAGTGCCTTCACCATACAGTATAATAGCGGGTATTGTGGCAACGGGACTTGGGATAGCAAGTACTATACTG
>DAJV01000007.1:1571-4716 GCA_002496475.1 Vulcanisaeta sp. UBA163
GGCACGAACCTTTACGTATCCGTCATGGTGGCGTCCAAGGCCTTTGGGATACCGACCTTCGGCTTCATACTTAATGCGACGAATTACTACGGGAACCCGCAGTCGTATAAGTGTAATTATGGGGAGGTGGTGAGTATAAGTTAGTCTAAGGACTATGATTNNATTGCATTAAAAGGAAAAGGATTATTAGGCGCCTCTAATGACTTGTACGGATTGGCTAGGCATAGTTCTGGCGATAACTATCAATTACTTCGTTAAATGGAATTAATGATTAATTTCCTTAGGTAAAGGAGATTATGAAGGATGTTCGTAATCCCCGCGGCTCGTCCGTCCGTATTCATTGGGGACCGCCTCGGTCCTCTCCGGGACTCTCACCTATCCTGTGGAGTTTGTGTATTTAAGTCTTTGTGTTGCCCTCTCAAAAGAAATTGTTTTAAAGGGGTCCTTTGTTCATGGCTTGATGGTTGAGGCCATTGTTAAGGAGTTACCTGAGAGGCCTAGGCCTGGTGAGGAGGTTCAGTTGCCCAATGGTGAGTTTGTCAGGGTTAGGCATGTTGGTATTCCATGGCTTTTGCCACCTAAGAAGGTCTGTAATGATCCTGAGTGCCCATGGCATGGGCACCTAAGCGTTAGGGGTCAGGTATTTACTGTTACAGTTGAGAGCATTTACGGTAGAACAGCCACCGTTGTTCATGAGTGGTTGCACTATAATCCTAAGTATAAGAGGTACGAAAGGAGGAGGAGGAAAATTCATGTTAGGGCTCCTCCATGTATTGATATTAAACCTGGCGATGTGGTTTATATTGGTGAAACTAAGCCCTTGGCTAAGTCCATTAGGCATGTTATTATTGGTAGGAATGATGATGCCACCGAGGCAAAGCCTAAAATACTTAGGATAGAACAACAGCAATAAATCTTTAATACACCCGTGTTTCATAATGTTGATGCTTTACGATGCTCATGCACACCTACATGAATTTCTAGACAGTAGAATTACTGGGTTCGTGAGGGAAATTACCATTGCCGCAGTCTCTGATGATTACCCATCGTCGAAGAGAACCATTGATTTAGCAAATACCTATGGGAATATCGTGCCTTGCATTGGCATTCATCCCTGGAATGTGGATAAGGTTGGACTTGATGAGTTGAGGCAACTTGATAAGTTGATACCTGAGGCTAAGTGCATTGGTGAAGTTGGGCTTGATAGGAGGTTTGTCCCCCAAACCTTCAGTAGGCAGGTTGAGTTCTTTCGAACCTTCATTAATTGGGCTAGGGATTATGACCTACCGCTTAATATCCATGCGCCTGATGCTTGGGTGGATGCCCTTGAGATGATCAGGAGGGCTGATGTGGATAGGGCATTGTTCCATTGGTACACAGGTCCTCTTAGCCTTATTCAGGAGATTGGGGATTATGGTTATTACATATCGATTAATGCGGCGATAAAGATCCAGGAGAAGTCCAGGGTTGTGGCTAGGGAGGCACCGCTTAGTATGACCCTCCTTGAAAGCGACGGACCCTATGAGTATAGGGGTATTACCCTTGAGCCTCCCATGGTTAAGGAGGCGGCCAATATCGTGGCTGAGTTAAAGGGCGTTGGTATTGATGATCTTTGGGAATCAATCGCCAGTAACTTCTCTAGGCTTTTTAGAGTATAATACTTACTCTATTTATTAATTGATACTCTATGTTCATACTTACACTCATGCAGTATCAATAGTAATAGTTATTAAGACCCCAATTGAGGGCTTAATTCCGTATGGCAGAGAAAACAGGACCCTTCCAGAAGGTCGTTGTTGATCAAGACATATGCATCGGCTGCGGTGCATGCGTAAGCGTGTGTCCGTACCAAGCCCTGGAGCTTGATGAGAACGGTAAGGCAAGGCTAATATGGGACTTGTGCAAGGATGACTTCAGTTGCGTACCAGTATGCCCAGTGAACTGCATATGGAAGACAGGCGAGGCACCAGACTCAGCCAAGGGCAAGGCCAACTGGTACAGGTTCAGTAAGGCATTGAGTGATGCCGAGAAGAAGGAGTTTAACGATTGGAAGGCTAAGTACAAGGTTAGCTGGTCACCTGCATAATGAGGCATCCCTTAATTAAATCCTTAAAAAGCAATATTCTTCTTCATTAGCAGAAAAATTAAAACAAGGAAAACTGGATTGACTAATGATGGAAATAATAGATAAACTAGATAAGGAAATACTTAAGGAGTTGCAAAAGGATGGTAGGTTACAATTAAGTAAATTGGCTGAGGTCCTGAATAGGCCGAGGACTACCGTAGCCACTAGGTTGACTAGGCTGGAGGGTGATGGGGTAATAACATCATACAGGGCTGTGATTGATCCACTTAAGGTTGGCTTCTCATTACTTGCCTATGTATTGATTAGCGTCAGAAGGAGTGCACCCAGTGGCAATAAGTCTGCCCAGGTGGTTCTTGTGGAGAGGATACTTAAGGATAGTGATGGGGATTCGAGGCTTCCCTGGATCGAGGAGGCCTATGTAATAACAGGCCATTATGACGTACTACTTAAGGTTTGGGCCAAGGACCTTAGGCAACTCAGTTACTTCCTAATTAATTACTTACCTACACACCCAGACATTGCGCAGACAGAGACAATGCTCGTACTGGAACTCGTATCAGATTGGAGGGATAGATTAATACCAATCGATAAAGTGCTTCCCGACTAAAACTAGCACCTTGCGCCCCTAATCGCATTTATTAAATCAAGGAGTGCTTTCCTGGGTGATTCACTATTAATTATTGTCCTACCTATGATCTCGAAATCAGCACCATTAGCTATAGCACAACCGGGCTTACCACCTTGTACGCCAACACCCGGTGACAGTAATTGATACTTACTGCCTACCATGGACCTTACCTGCCTTACTACACTTGGTTTCGTTGCCGGTGTAATAAATCCATTAACATTAAGACCCATGCCAAGGGATACGTTATACTCGAGGTTCCCATCATATAACTCACCGCCCGAGCTCATGGAGACCAGGAGAAAGACATCAACACCTAGGTCACGAGCAACACTAACGGCATTAAATAAGTTATCCCTACCTGCCACTGCGTGCATTATTACACCGTTTATGCCTAGATCATGGGCCTTCCTAATCACGTACTCATTAATATG
>DAJV01000112.1:0-4582 GCA_002496475.1 Vulcanisaeta sp. UBA163
GAAATAATCCACCTTAGCCCTGGCACCTAGTTAGTTTGCTACACGCATGTAATTTTAAACCCATGAGAATTATTGGAAAATAATCCTGCATTGACAATGTCTACCACCATAATCACCAGATTGATTGGCACTGTCTCATGTAGTAAAAGCCTTGGAGTCCAGGGTAAGGGCTTCCACTTAACTTCCAGTTTCTGTTAATACCCGGTGGTGTTATGTACGTGCCAAAACTATAACTGCTCATCGAACCATTGGAATTAACCCAAATGCGCCAATCAACATCATAAACTATACGCTCAACTAAGACGCCCGGTATTGGAATGAAACCTGGTAGGTGATACGTACATGCATACGGCCTATAAGCAACAACCGAGACATTGACGGGTATTATGTAAATTGATGGTTGTGGGTTATTGGCTGGTCCCATGTATGTATAGCCCTCGCTCTCGACGCCGAACATATTCATTTGGCGAGCTGCCCAGGGCCCTAACGCGAAGATCCAAGTCCTATTGATTGCCTGTCCTATCGGGTTAACTCACTTGGTATTGATTTCACGAGTATTACAGTTTGTGTGCAGCCGTATGTAGAGGAAGCGGATAGTGCCTGGCTTGTGTAGCTTAGGGTTAGGGTGATCTTGTAATTCTCCGTCGTTGCGCATTGCATTGGGTACGGCGTGTAGTAGGTGTTTGTCCAGTAACCTGGACTGTAGCCTTTACCATTACCTATCCACTGGACATCCCCAGGTAATTGGGAGGCATTGATTTTACCCATCTCATAATCATAAACCAAGTATGAAGCATATGCATCCTGGAAGAATTCTATATACTTAATGTATGTGCTGGAATTAGGTGCATATATAACGATGCTATAAAGCTGGGCATAACCAACTGAGTAACCATTAAAATCCCTATAAACCAACCCATCCCACACAAGGCGGAAATCAACCCCAATAGTGCCAAGTGAGTCACTGTAGGAGTGTTCGCCATAGATGATTATGTACGTACCATTGATATTGATTGGTTAATTTATAGGTCCTAAAATTAATTTAAAGCATAAATCACTTGGATCGGTCATTACCTGTTTCTTGGTTAATGATTTCCATAGGCTACTTACGGGTTTAAGGTCTTTAATATCTTCTATTAATAACGGTTTATCAATTCCCTGAGTATTGATTATCAGCTTCGCATCCATTGTATTACTAATCACATTCGTCACTGAGAACCTCATAAATAATCCCAGTAAGACCACAATGAGTAAAATACTGATAATCGCCATGGTGATTATCGAGATAAATAACCCAGAACTCGAATTCATAAGTAATTAATTGAGTTTACCTAGTTCTTAAAGGTAACTGCCCATATGAATATAAGCCATAGTTGCTTGAGGTTGCAAAAACTACTTTCGCTAATAGGGGTAAGTACCACGTGGAGAACAACGAATTCATACCTTTCAACTTACTGAACCTCTCATAATGAACAAGCCTGCCCAGCGTCCTCACACGAACCCCGAATGGAGACCCAATGCTCGCCCTTCACAGTCTCTCGAGGACTATCCCAGGATTGGCATTGGTTATTACCAATACGTCAATATAGCTCGACAGCACATGCCTATTCTCAGCCAACCTAGCTAGATAGGTAAACCTTGGCATTTGGGTCTATGGACTTAACAATCTCCTTGATCACGAGTGAGTACCTGCTCAAGATTGAAGATTGCAAGGCCATACATGCCATGCCCTATCCTGGATTGGGCGGTTTGCAGGATTCACAGAGACCCCCGAATTAATGTATTTATCTAATTCCCAGCACTCATTGCGTAGTCCTTAACTAAATCGAGCGTTATAAAGGTAATCATTTACCTGAGCCGTAACCCCCACCGCCGGGCGTTTCAATAATAACCTCATCACCAGGCTCCAGGTCTATCACTGTCTTACTCGGCAATTTAATCATGGAACCATCACCCCTCTTGATAATTACCTCACCGGGCGCGCCATCACCACCGCCCCATAGTCCCCAGGGCCTTGTCCTGAACCTCTCCGCCATTATCGACAGCCTAGCCCTCGTTAGTACCTTGAATGACCTAATTATCCCATCACCACCCCTATAGAGGCCGTCACCACCACTATCCTCCCTAATCCCATACCCCGTGAACAACAGTGGGTATTGCCTCTCGGCAATCTCAATTGGCGTATTTAGGGTATTAGTCATGTTAACATGAACGCCACTAACACCGGGCTTACCAGGCCTACCGCCAGTTCCACCACCAATCGTCTCATAGTAAGCCCAGTAACCGCCGTTAGGCAGTGGGCCGCCAATCATTACATTCATCATAGTCCCAGAACCCGCCGCGGGCACCCTATCCGGCAACGCCTTGGCCAATGCCTTGAATACAACGTCAGCAATCCTCTGCGTTGTCTCAACATTACCACCACTCACCGGCGCAGGTCTCCTCGGGTTGACCAGCGTGCCCTCGGGCGCGACGACACTTATGATGCCGTAGAACCCCTCATTCGTCGGTATGTCACTTCCTATTAACGACCTAATCACGAAGGATACCGCGGAGAAGGTCACGCCGTAAACCGCGTTTATCGGCGCCTCAACTTGCCCATGAGTACCAGTGAAGTCTGCCTTAACGCCATCCTCGCTGACCTCCACTGAGGCCTTAATGGGTAGTAACTCGTCGTCAAGCTCCATGTAGTCAATGGCTTCATAAACACCCCTAGGCCACCTACTAATCTCCACTAGGGCGAGCTTCCTACCGTACTCAATACCCTCCCTCCACGTGTTGAGCACCTCATTAACGCCATATCTCTCAACCAACTCCCTAACCCTGGCAACACCGACCCTATTCGCGGCAAGTTGGGCCGTTAAATCACCAATAGCCATCTCCGGAGTCTTGAAATTGCTAAGTATCATATTGATTATATCGCGCTGTAGCCCATTCTTAGTAACTGCCTTGACTGGTGGTATGATTAACCCCTCCTCATAAATAGTCCTAGCCCCTGGGTTAATACTGCCAGGCACGGGCCCACCAACATCCACATGATGAGCCTTATTAACCACGTAACCAATAAGCCTATTATCAACGTATATCGGCTCCATAACCATGACATCATTTAAGTGAGTACCGGATATGTAAGGGTCATTGAGGAGTACAGCATCGCCAGGCCCAAGCTCAACACCCTCCCTACTAAGCCAATTGAGTAGGTTCTTAACACCAACCCTGAAGGAGCCGAGGTGCACTGGTATGTGCTCGGCCTGGGCAACAATATTACCATCAGGATCCGTTATTGCGCAGCTGTGATCCATCCTCTCACGTATGTTTGGCGAGAAGGCTGACCTACGTAAGGCCACGCCCATCTCCTCGGCAATGAAAACCGAAGCCCTAAAAACAAGCTCCCAAGAGACCACAACCATATCTGCCATGGAGCCTAATAAAAGCGTTACCGTGGTGAGTAGGTTTAAATAATTGAGCGGGGGAGTTACCTTGGAGGAAATGGGTTTCGACCTTAAGAGGGAGTTTTTGAGATTATTGAAGGAGGATGAGGAGTTTAGGTACGCAGTAATGGGACTGCTGGGCATGAGTGATCTCAAGTCCTCAGTGGATAACCTAGTCAAGGCAATGGATGAATTAAAGAATGTAGTAGTTAAGCATGGAGAGGAAATAAGCGAGTTAAGGAAGACCGTGGTAATACTAACCAATTCCTTTGAGGAGCTTAAGAAGGTTGTTGAGACGCTGAGTGAGGATGTTAAGAAACATAGCGAGGTCATACTCATTATGCAGAGTACTCTTGAGAAGCTGACAGCATCTGTCACGGCGTTGGGTTTCCGCTATGGATTATTCACCGAGGAAGCCTTTAGAGAGGCCATTAAATACCTAGTAAGTGACTTGCTCAGGGCCTACACGGTCAAGCGTTGGACGTACTACGACAGTGAAGGGTTCGTATTCGGCCACCCATCAATCATAGACGTTGACGTCCTCATTAGGGACAATGAGTACGTACTCATTGAGTATAAGGCATTGATTGACCGTGGTGACGTGGCTGAGTTGGCTAGGGAGGGGATGCTTTACGAGAAGGCTAATAAGGTGAAGCCAAAGTTACTAATCGTAGGCCCAGCAATTAGGAAGAGGGCCCTTGAGTTAGCGAGGGAGTTAGGCGTGGAGGTCAGGGCTTCGGAGGTGATTGATCGTTAATCGATTATGGTTACGCCACCGCGCGCTGGTCTTGGATTTGGGAAGAACCTCCTGTATAGGGCTATGTTTATGACGTTAAAGATGAATGCCATTGCGAAGGGCACGGGCAGTGGTAGGTAGTCCAGCATTGGTCCTGACACCGTGGTTGCCGTGGCCGATGGCAGTAATCGTGATGCTTGATTAACCCCAGACACTGTTGACCTACTTCCCCTGCCCACGAGATCCATCATCAACGCCTGCTGTGGGGCTAGGGATGATACCCTGAACATCACGTAAATCACGTACGTAACTACGGCTAGATATAGAGTCGTTGAAAGGGGTATGAGTATTAGGGCTATTGTTGATATGATCCTCGGTATCACAATGGCATCCCTAAGCCCAAACATCCTTGAGA
>DAJV01000112.1:4632-4963 GCA_002496475.1 Vulcanisaeta sp. UBA163
ATATTATTGGTAGGAATGGCGTTATTAATCCCTGGGCAGTACCGTTTAGGGCGCCGACAATTGCAAACCTCCTTATGAATGTTAAGTCCCTCCTAATCTGCTGAGTGATTGCTTTAGAGTCCCCATTCGGTTCATCATTAACACGCCGCCCAGGCCTATGCTCCTCCCTAATTGGCAATACGATGAATAGGCTAATGGACGATAATGCAATCGCCACGTAGAACACCTTCAGGTAACTTAGGTTCGCCAATAGAGCCCCAACAGCTGATGCAGTACCGGAGACCAGGTTGAAGATTGCATATACCACGGACCTATCCATCCCCTCGGTTTT
>DAJV01000032.1:0-142 GCA_002496475.1 Vulcanisaeta sp. UBA163
CGTTTCGCCTCCATGGAAATGGTGAGTATGTACTAAAGTTTAAATGGCTTAAAGATTATGAATTTTACGTAATTCCCATTAAATATGCCTAAAATTATCATTATCATTAAACTTATTAAAAAATCGTTTTTAACCGAGTTAA
>DAJV01000032.1:240-1044 GCA_002496475.1 Vulcanisaeta sp. UBA163
TTTCGAGCTTTATGACTGGTTCGTTGGCGGCTTCGTCGTTGTGCCCCTGACTTCGTATTTCCATGTGCCGCTTGTCACATCCATCTACTACACCGTGGCTATATTCTTCCTGGGCGCTTTCGTTGGATGTATATTGTTCACGTACATTGGCGATTCCATGGGCAGGAGAACCGCCTTAATAGTTAACATGGCTATAGCAGGTATTGGGTTCTTACTCACGCCCTTCATGCCTAATATTTACCTATACGGCCTAATGAGATTCATAACGGGTCTTGGTGTCGGCCCTGAGTCAATACTCGTGGTCGACGTGATGACCACGGAATTCTTCCCAGCTAGGATTAGGGGCAGGGCTTTGGCCAGGGCATATACGGCCGCTTGGATAGCGCCAATAGTTGTCGCAGCCCTTGCCTACGCATTATTACCGCATAAGTACATGCTTTACGGCTGGCAGTGGCTATACATAATTGCAGGTATTGGTATTGTCTTAATAGTTCCATGGAGATTCCTAATACCTGAGTCGCCAAGGTGGTTAGAAAGTAAGGGTAAGTATGAGGAGGCTGAAAGAATAGTGAGCATGTTTGAGGAAGTGGCTAAGAGGGAAAGGGGTGAGTTACCGCCGCCAGTACCTGTGGAGGTTGTTACAACCCAGAGGGTGCCAATAGGCGATCTCTTCAGAGGTGAATATAGGAAGAGAACAGTAATGCTCTGGATATTCGAGTTTCTACAAACCGGCGTTTACTACGGCTTCGCATCACTGGCGCCATCAGTACTTTTTATTAAGGGTATAACACTTGTTAAGACATT
>DAJV01000032.1:1113-4568 GCA_002496475.1 Vulcanisaeta sp. UBA163
AGCAGCCATAATGCTTACCATGGGCCTTGTTGGGTTAGCCTTTGGTTTCTCATCAACACCCATCGAGGCCATATCAACTGGGTTCCTATTCGCATTGCTAGCTAATATATTCTCAAATGCATACCATCAATATGCCGCTGAATTATACCCAACTAGAATTAGGGCCTTTGCGGATGGCGTCCAGTACAGTCTGAGCAGGTTGGGTAATTATGTATGGATGACTGTACTACCAATAATATTGACTATGTACGGCGCAGTGGCCATGTATATGATAGTACTGGCGCTCGCCATAATAGTGTTTTTAGACGTTGGATTGCTAGGTCCTAGGGCATCGCAAGTGGTCGTGGAGAGATTGTCTAAATAATTACCCGCGTGCTTATTGCCGTTAAAAACGATCACTCGTTAAACATTTTTAAATAATGTTTTAATGATTCACAATCCTAATTTTCCATTGATCAATGGTGATAATCGACGATACCCTTAGGGAGGGTTTNNCAGGCGCCTGGTATTTCGTTTACTGTTGAGGAGAAGGTTGAGTTGGCTAGGCTCATTGGCGGGGCCGGTGTTGAGGAGGCAGTTGTCTCTCACCCATCGGCTCACGAGTCTGAGGTCGAGGTCACTAGGTTAATAATTGAGAGGGGCTACTTCAAGAGGGTCTTTGGGCTTGGTAGGGCTGTTAGGGAGGACATAGACCTAATAGCGAGTTTAAACGCCAACATAAGCACTTACGTACCCTTCGAACCAGACCTAGCCGTTAAGTCCCTTGACGTCATTAGGTATGCCGTTAATAATTACGGAAGGGGCAGGCTATTAATTGAGGTCAGCATAACGAATATTGCCGCGTACGACGTGAGACAAGTCGTTAAGTTGGCGAGGGAGCTTGAGGAGGTTGGTGTTGATAGGATTCAACTGGCTGATTCCACAGGGAGGGCTTTGCCGAGCTTCATGGATTCCGTTGTTCGTGAGGTTAGGAGGGCCGTGAATATACCCATCAGCGTGCATTGCCACAATGATTACGGCCTTGCCATCACCAACGCATTGACTGCCATACATGCTGGAGCCGATTACGTGGACACCACGGTATATGGCATTGGTGAGAGGAATGGCATAACGGACCTAGTCACCATAGCCAACGCCCTCAAGCTAGAGGGTTACGACATTAAAATTAACCTGGAGGAGATTAGGAGGGCGTATGATTACCTGGCTAGGTTAATAATTGAGAAGGTTGGGCCTGAGTTCTTCATGAATAACTTCCCAGTGATTGGTTTGAACCAGGGCATTCAAACCGCGGGTACCCACGCAGCCTACTCCAGCGTTTTTAGGGAAAGGTATTACTCACTTAATGTCTATGTTGGTAGGTCAATGTTAAGGAGGGTGCTCAATGAGTTGGGCGTTTCGGTCAGTGATGAGGAGTTGTCATTACTCGTCAAGCGGGTTAAGGATATGGCCGTAAGGACGGGTAGGGCTGTGACCACGCAGCAACTCCTTGATTTATTGAGGGAGGTGAGGGGTGATAAGTGATGGTCCTCGAGAGGAGACCCATAGTCCTAGAGGTTGGTCAGATAGTCGCCGGCCCAACCGCTGGATTAATACTCGCCGACCTAGGCTTTAACGTCATTAAGGTAGAGCAACCAGGTAGAGGCGATATCGCGAGGTACTTTACGGGGCCTAGCAAGGGAAATTTCGCCTTCTTTAATAGGGGTAAGAGGAGCATCACGTTGAATTTGAAGTACGAGGAGGGTAGGGAGATCTTCCTTAAGCTTGTTGCTAGGGCTGATGTGGTTATTGATAACCTGGGTTATGGGACCATGGATAGGCTGGGCCTTGGCTATCAAGACCTGGTGGGGGTTAATCCATCAATAATTTACTTATCAATTAAGGGATATGGTAAGGGACCCTACGAGGATAGGAATGCCCTCGACTACCCAATAGAGGTTGAGACCGGGGTTGCGTACATGAATGGGTTAACGGGTAGGCCAATGAGACTGGGCGCGTCAATCATTGACATGACCGCGGCAATGCTCGGCGTAATAGGGGTCCTACATGCCTTAATGGAGAGGGAGAGGACGGGCAAGGGCGCATTCATTAGGGTTGGGCTATTTGAGGCGGCGATGTTCCTAATGGGCCAGCACATAGCAGCTTACCAAGCCAGGGGTAATGCTCCGTTAAGGCCCATGAATGAGGAGGGGTTTGCCTGGGCTATATATGACTTCTTCGAGACAGCCGATGGGAGGAGGGTCTTCATAGCCGTGACCACCGACTCCCAATGGGTCAAGTTCTGCGAAGCGTTGAAACTGCCAATCTGCGGCTCTCCCGAGTACGCAACTAACGAGGGCAGGTATGAGCACAGAAACGAATTGATACAAATGATATCCAGGGTAATTTCCCAATTCAATTCCCAGGACTTGATAAAGATCCTTAGGAGCAACGGCATTAGTTACGCAGTACTTAACACCCCATGGGACTTGTTAACTGATGAACATGCAAAGGGAAAAATGATGAGTGTGAGGTATGAAGGCAGGGAAATAGCGATCCCATACACCCCGATAGAAAGCACGTTAATAAAACCAAGCAGTGAGGACCCACCTGCACTAGGTGAGGACACCGAAGCAATTCTACTAGAACTTGGGTATTCAATAAATGAGATAGAGAGCCTACGAAGAAGAGGAGTTATTTAATATGAATTTTAATTAATTTTAATTAATATAGAGAAGAAATCCTTAAAAATTTAATAACTATGCAATACTTTAATGTACCTAGTTTCCCTCAGGATAGAGAGCGATTGCGGATTAGCATCTGCGGCTCGCGGGCTTAATAAAATAATATATTCATTAAACGCTTATCCAATTAATAATGACTTAAATTACGTACTTGCCTTAACAATCCTAGACAGTAAGGAGAGGAGGGAGAACATTCAACTCCTTATGAGGGGGCTTCGTAAGGACTTCATCAGCATTAACATAATACCCAGCAAATTAAGTAATATTGTTTTTACAGGCATTAAGAGGGGACATGGGGTCTTATACCCATTAATACGTAATAATGCCATACCTATCCTGCCCTTAATGGCTGGCGATGGCTATGAATCATTCAATTTCTTAGTGCGTGATAAGGAGCAGATGAGTAAGGTGATTAGTGAGGTCTCAAGTAATAATGTGATTGATTACGTAACCTATGAAAAGGTCACTGATGCTAATACACTAATTAATACATTATTACGGAGGGTCAGGGAATTAGTACTGTATGACTTGAGCGAGTATGAATTGAGTATTTTACGTATGGCATATAGTGGAGGTTACTTCTCATGGCCTAAGGGAACAGATATAAATGAATTGGCCCAGGAGTTGGGTGTTTCAAAACCATTAATATCATACCACCTAAGAAAGGCATTAAACAAAATTTTAAATAAATTACTAACTTAATTTAAAATTATTCAATTATTAGAAATATTTTCT
>DAJV01000032.1:4576-5226 GCA_002496475.1 Vulcanisaeta sp. UBA163
TTGATTCCTTTACGCAAAAAGCCTTGTTGTTCATGGTTTAATCTTGTCGTGCGTATGAATTTAAGGAGCTTTAGGTATTTGCAGCGTCATTAGGATAATGTATGCTTAGTACATTCCAAACTTATTGATAATTGATATTTGTCTTAAATACTATGAATAAGCCATACACATTCACATTAATAAAACCTTGAGCTAAGGATTGTGGTGGTACGATGTGTTGTGCCCTATAGTTATGCCTATAGGTCAGGTGGTCTGCTGTACATTCTTAGTAACGTGTCTAGCCGGCCAAGTAGTTCGGTGCTGCCTATCGCGAATACTGTGATCACCCTCCTTCGTATGCACTTAATTAGCATCTTACTGTACTTAGGGTCTGGAACCCCTGTGTGGTCATGTCTCTTTAGGATTGAAGTACAGCCTTTCCAGGCCTTAATTAGTACGATCATCCACTCATCCTCATGTCTTAATGGAAATACTTCACCAAAGTTGGGGTTACTTAGATCTACGAGTTCGTGCGGTGATTCAACCTCGAGTAAGTTCTTGGGTTGGTCGTTGATTTTATAATCTCCACAATTGAGTATTCTCCTTAAATGCTCCACTTTCTCTTCCCTATTATTGATCCTTCGATCTATGTACTTACTTACGAAATTGGG
>DAJV01000066.1 GCA_002496475.1 Vulcanisaeta sp. UBA163
ATAGGAAGGACGAGATGCAAGTAAACGTAGCTGGTATGAAGTTCACGGTGGAAGTTAAGAGGGGTACTGTGAGGTTGGTGCATTACGGGGATGAGGGTGAAGCTGAAGCCGTTAGGGAAGTGTTGAGGGGTATGTATGGTGATGAGTTTTATGTTAATGTTCGCAAGAGTGGTAGGTACGTGGTTGTGGCAGTACCAATGTGCGTATTCGAGAGGTACGACGACATTAGGACAAAGGTGATTCAAGTACTATGCCGAAAATACGAGAAAACAAGGGACGAGAGGAGGAGGCAAATAATCATGAAACACCTAAGGAAGCTAGCACCCACAGAGGAGGTAGCTACTCGGTAGGAGGGTTTACCTGTACTTAAAGCGATTGAAGGAAAACGGCAAGGACACAGCCAACCTGTTCAGCAGAGAAATTGAGAGAAAGGCGAGGCGAGCCAATATGAAATTAATGACCCACGTAAATCACTCGGATTACGGGGTATGGTGACTAGGCTTGTTGATGGTAAGGAGTACTCGCCAAGTACCGAGGCTATGAATAGTATTAGGGTTAGGTCGAAGACATCAACCATTCAACCAAGCATACCACCAAGCATTGCCCTGACATTTATTCCCTCAGTGGTTACCTGCCCAACTACGTTGTTTATTGATCAAGGCATTATATAAGTATTACCGTAATTGAAATAGGTTATTTAGATTATGAGTGCAAATATTGAGGGATAACTCCCACTAAATATGGATCGAGTAAATAATCATTAAAGAATTAGGTTCGTTTAAGGCTAGAGAATTCATGTGCCCAATTCCCCATAGGGGAAAGTATAAATCGTGGTGTTAAATTTAATATTAAGACCCGGAGACGTTTTTAGGGCTTCACCGTATAATAAACCCTCTTTTTATCCTTACCCCTACTCTCGGACTTAAGGAACACTATCTCCCCAATCTCCCTCGTGTTGGCCACGTGTGGTCCACCATCAGCCTGCACGTCAATACCCTCAATCTCCACAATCCTCCATTCCTCACCAGGTGGTGGCTCTCTCTCGGCAAGCTTTACGATGCCAGGTATCCTCATAGCCTCCTCCCTCTTCAGGAAGTACACCTTCACAGGAATCCCATTCTTAACAACCTCATTGGCCTCCATGATTAGGTCCTGGAACGCCTTCCTAAGCGCATCACCACTCAAGGCCAGGTTGTAATCATCCCTCGCGTATTCAGGCATTATCTCACCACCAGTGACCAATACATTGTACTTTCTGTAGGCCAGTGCAGCTATTATGTGAGTAGCCGTGTGAAGTCTCATTAATCTATACCTCCTTTCCCAGTCAATTATTCCATGAATTGTATCGCCAACCTTGAACCTTGGTTCTCTATCAAGTACGTGTATGGCATCCTCACCCTCCTTAACCACCTCCTTTACTGCGTACTCCTCACCCTGCCAAGTCAGTTTACCAGTGTCGTTAGCCACACCACCACTCCTTGGGTGAAACATTGTTTGATCAAGCCAAATCCTATTACCATTGATCCCAGTGACTATTGCATCAAATTCCCTCTTATAGGAATCCCACCAATAGAGGAATTTCGTTGGCATGGGTTTCAAGGAGGAACCAGAAATTAATATATTGCGCTATGCCAGTGTTCCAAAGAACCTCTTTATTGCGTAAAGCATGACGTCATGCGTCTTGATTAAGTCATCCACTGTAACATACTCATTATAGGCATGGGCCAGGGCAAGTTCACCGGGTCCATAAACAACTGTCGGAATACCCCTAGCCCTCAAGTACCTGCCATCAGTGGCCCCCGTCACTATTATCGGCTTAGGCGTCAAACCAAGCACCCTCTCAATACCCTCATGAACAAGCCTGGCAATCACCTCGCTGGGGCTTGTGTAATTAGGCTCGCTGGCGTCCAGAGTCTCAACATCGGCGACACCGCATAATCCATTCCTTAGGTGGTTAATTACCTGGCTCGGTGAAACACCGGGTGGGATTCTCATGTCAAGTTCCAGCTCCGCATAGTCTGGGACCATGTTTATCTTAGAACCACCCCTAATAACCCCTGGATTAAAGGACACCGTGCTGACGACCTCCTCAAAATCACTAAGCGATAAATTAAGGCCGGACGCTCTGGCAGTCTCCAGATAGACCTCCGCTGAGTTCTTAATGGCATCCATTAACTCGCTCGGTAATTTAATGCCTTTGTTAAAATCGTTAATTAGTTCCTCAGTCCTGGTGATCGCCTTGATTAACCTCATGATTGCATTCTCTCCAAGCACAGGTAAACTACCGTGGGCAGGCTTACCCCTGGCCACAATTTTAACCTGGCAAAGCCCCTTCTCACCAATGTAGTACCTAGAGCTGCCCGAGGGCTCGGCCACGATGGCCGCATCGCCAATCAACACGCCATCCTTTACCAAGGCCTCAACGCCTGGGTGACCCCCAGTCTCTTCATCGGCTGTGGCGGAGAAAATCAGCGAACCAGAACCAAGTTTTTCAATAATTGGTGTTAACTCAGCAAACACGATCATTATAATAGCTAAGCCGCCCTTCATATCCGTGGCGCCTCTACCATAAACCCTTCCCTCAACTATCTTTCCTGAGAATGGTGGGTAAACCCACCTCGATTCATCACCAGGTGGTACAACATCCATGTGCCCATTTAGGATAAGTACGGGTTTTCCATTACCAACCTTGGCAATTACGTTAGGTTTATCCTTAGCATACTCCTTGGTTTCGCTCGTGAACCCGTGCTCGCTCAGCCAATCCCTTATGAAGTTAGCTACGTTAATTGTATAACCAGGAGGATTGACACTGGGTAACTGAATTAACCTGGACACTAAACTTGGAATTTCATTCCTTAGTTCTGACTTACTCATTAATTAACCGTGTAATTAATGCTTAATTTGTATTACCCTCGATAATGCGTTAAAAAATAAGTCATTAATACCCCTACTCCTAATACTAACCCTGAAAAACCCCCTTGTCAACGGCGGTATGTTTGACAAGTCCCTAATGAGGAAGTTAAACTTCAGGAGTTCTTCACCCAGCCAGGGCTGATGCCTAATTACGAGGTAATGCGTTACAGAGTCATAATAATTAATACCTAGTTCGTTTAACACCTTAGTGAGCCTTGCCTTCTCGTTCTCTACGTAACTAATGGTTAATTCCCTAAACCCACTGGCTTGTTTCATGTACCTCGAAACCGCGTACTCGGCGATTGAGTTCACAGGCCAAGTGGGCACGAAATCCTCAATGTCAGCCCCGGTATAAACGGCGCCTACCCTAAGTCCCGGTATTGCCAACAGCTTTGTGTACGACTTAACAATAAACACATTATCATAATTCAAGGAATCCTCAATTAACGACTCCCTGTTCCTTACAAAATCCATAAACGACTCATCAACAATTAAGATACTGCCACGCCTCCTTAATTCCTCAGCCAACGTGAGTAGGAAATCACGCTTAATTAAATATCCCATTGGTGAGTTAGGGTTTGACAAAACAAGTAGGGTATTGGGTCTCAATCTATTAAGTAAGGTGTTCAATATGCTTTCGTGGCCCCAGTATTCAACAAGTTCAATCTTAGCATTAATTAATTGACTTAGTCTCAGGTAATCACTGTAGTTCGGTATGGGTATTATAACGAGTCCAGGTCTTAACCGCATGATTAGTATCTGCAGGGCCTCAGTGGCGCCATTAAATACGTAGGTAACTCCATAATCAACTTCCTCATACTCAGCCAAGGCCGCCCTTAACTCATCACCAAGTTCCGTTGGATAATGCGCATAATGCTCCTCCTCAACCCCCCTCTTAATTAGTTCGATTAATTCCCTGGGAGTACCCAGTGGATTCATATTCGAGCTCATGTCTATTAGGCCATACCTCCATCCATACCCACCATGTCCTCTCGTTTCACCTCTTATGTTATTCATATGCCATAGTATTAAGGCATAAGTTAAATAAATCCCTAACACTATTATTGGATTCGATAATTAATGCATTACGAGCATAACCATGGGCATTTTGGGCCACCACCACAGTGGTTCATAAAGCGGAGAGGCCTGAAGTACTTGGTGCTTTACCTACTCAGTAATAGGGGTCCAATGACTGGTGCCCAGGTTATTGAGGAGATTGAGAGATTATCAATGGGTTTCTGGAGACCAAGCCCTGGCTCCGTTTACCCAGCCCTTGATGAACTTGAGAAGGAGGGTTTAATTAAGGTGGCTAAGGTGGAGGGTACGAAGAAGTACTATGAAATAACCGAGAACGGCAAGGCCTTTATTGGCTTACCAAATATTGATAGAACAAGTGCTGCAGTTAATGACTTCATATCGCTGGCTAAGTACGTAATTGATAATTGGGACGTAATTAACGAGAATGATAAGGGCAGGATTAGGGATATCCTTAGGGACCTCATTAAGGCGGCTAATATTCAGTGCTAGGCAATGTTGTAGAGGACCACGTGGGGCATCCTTATCTCATCAACGAACCACTTATTCCTAACCTCCATGATTAATTGCCTACCGTCTATGTAATTACCCAGGAACTTAGTGATTGCTTGCCCAAGACCCTCACTTAGGCAATAGTCCGCGTTTTCGAAGAGGATCACAGAAGGCTTCCTAGCCGCCATTAACTGAGTGAATAATGCGAGCATGGTTTTCATGTGGCAGGGTAACTCGTCACCAATATGTACAATGCCCCTCTTATCTACGTAAGACAGGACCAACTCACCGCCATACCAACCAGCCCTGAAATTCCTAAATCCAATTTCACCAAGTACCTTCCTAAAGAACCTAATGTCAGGGTCTCTCCTGGGGTCGGTGAATAACTGCGATAAAATCTCAACCAAGTCCTCACCATGTTCACCAATGAAGTCCATATACTTCTCGCTGGTTCCTCGACTGCTTCCCCTAAAATCTATGTAGGGGCCAATCCTATAAACGCCCAGACCAAGTATGAAGTCCCTGAGGATTTTAATAATCGAGAGCACTGTTTCGAAGCCCTCAGAGGCACTACCAACCAATTGAAGGGCCTGTTCCTTGGGGATTAACCCATCTGGGTTCAGTAGGATTGATGTGTCTGTGACATCAATGTCCATGGGGTACTTAACCCTACTTAAGCCGTTCCTGTACTCAGTGACTATCACCTCTTTACCACCAATCTTGATGGCTTGCACGTAACTATCTCCATCAATACCAACACTAAGCATAACTGAATCCCCTGAGTAACCCGTCTCCTCTAACTTTCTCTTGACCCACTCATCAAGCGTGATCGTCACATCAATCCTGGCGTCACCAATCCTAGTAAAGTCGTCAAGAACTACCCTATCCCTAACGCCCTTAAATACTCGCCATAATAACTCAATTATCATTGACTTACCGGAGCCTGGAGGACCAGTGATCACAGTCAATGGTCCTAGATCGAATCCAATATTTACCCCGTAAAAACCCTTAATGCTTAGTCTTGCAATAAGCACAGAGCATCATAGCAACATTGTTTTATTAAGGTTAAGTTCTATGCCCAGCATATCATGGGCATTTTATTGCTGTATATATACTATATTTTATTATGATATAGTATATATATCTAATTGATAAAATTTTAAAGCAGCACCCAGAACCAATAATAACGTGAACCTAGACCTAGCCCCGGATCCCCTGCTTATGGTTCCAGGACCATCCCAAATCCCACCTAGGGTTATGAAGGCATTAATGAGAGTTGTTGATCACAGGTCTCCACACTTCCATAGGCTATATAGGGATGTAGTCGAAGGACTAAAGTACGTATTTCACACAAATGGTGATGTTTACCCAATAACTGCCAGTGGGACTGGCGCGGTTGAGACCATGGCCCTTAACTTCGTTAAACCTAAAGACACGGTGGTTGTGCCGGTCTTCGGCAGCTTCAGTAGGAGACTCGTTAACCACCTAAGGAGGGTTGGTGCTGAGGTTATTGAGGTAAATTACGGCTGGGCAGAGGCACCCACATACGATGACCTAAGGGCTAAGGTGGAGTCCATGGGGATTAAGCAAGTTGATGTGTTTGCCACGGTTTATAATGATACAAGCCCAGGACTCATATTTAGGGACCTACCGAAGGTCGCCAAGTGGATTAGGTCCTACGGCGCTCTGGTGCTTGTGGACAACGTGTCAGCATTAGGCGGTGATTACTTCGAGGTTGATTCCTGGGGCATTGACGTAGCCGTATCAAGCAGCCAGAAATGCCTTGCCGCCCCACCAGTCATGTCCTTCATTGCTGTAGCCTCAAGCGAGGCTTACCACAAAGCTGATTCTGTGAATCACCCCAGTATTTACTTTGATATTAAGTTAATGAGAAAATTCGGCGAGAAGATGGAGACTCCGTTCACGCCAGCCGTTAATTACCTATTCGCGATTAGGGAGGCTTTAAGCAT
>DAJV01000137.1 GCA_002496475.1 Vulcanisaeta sp. UBA163
CATGATTTGTGGCTCGGGCTTTTGGCTGGTTTCCCAATAGACTTAGCAGTTGGGCTACTTTCTGCATTGATCATTGTTGTTATTGCCATAATAATTGGTATAATCGCCGGCTTCTATGGTGGATTGGTTGATGAGTCCTTAATGAGACTTACGGATTTCGTAATACTGCTGCCGGCATTCCCGTTATTAATAGTATTCTCCGTACTTTTCCAATGGAGTATTTGGGATGCCGTGATATTCCTGGCCATTGTGTCCTGGGGTGCGTCGGCTAGGATTATTAGGGCTATGATAATGCAAATAAGGAACGCGCAGTACATAGAATCGGCGGTAATAGCTGGTGCAAGTAGGATGTGGATACTCAGGAATCACATTCTGCCTCAGATAATTCCATACGTGCTTTATTTACTGGTCACTAATGTACCAGGTGCAATACTTACTCTGGCTTCCATAAACTTCCTTGGTCTTGCTGGCTCTGAGTACCCGACATGGGGCATGCTCCTCTACTATGCTGANNTATTGGTGGTGGGTTATACCGCCTGGCTTACTTGTGGCTTTTGTTGCAGTGGTCTTTATATTAACTGCAATGGCTTCAGAGCCGGTGGTTAATCCAAGGCTTAGGTATGGGTGATGGGGATGGCATTGCTCGAGGTTAGAAATGCAAGGCTTTACTATGCAACCACGAAGGGGGTAGTAAAGGCGGTTGATGGTATATCCTTTGAGTTGTATGAGGGAGAGACACTGGCCGTTGTTGGTGAGTCGGGTAGTGGAAAAACAACACTGGGTAAATTACTCACAAGGGTTTGGGAGAGGAATGTCTCTGTTGCTGATGGTGAGATTTACCTGGAGGGTAAGGAGATCCTTCACATAACTGAAGAGGAATTTAGGAGGGAGATTAGGTGGAGGAAGATCGCCATGGTGCCCCAAGCATCAATGAATGCGCTGAACCCCGTGATCAAGATCGGCGATCAAATGATTGAACCATTACTAATGCAGGGAACCAGTAGGGATGATGCGCTTAAGATGGCAATGGATGCCTTGGAATCTGTAGGCTTACCCAGGGACCTTGTGAATAGGTACCCGCACCAGCTCAGTGGTGGTATGAAGCAGAGGGTCATAATCGCCATGTCAATAATGGCTCATCCGAAGGTTGTAATTCTCGATGAACCAACGTCAGCACTTGATGTTATAACGCAGGCAAACATAATGAACCTTTTAAAGAAGCTTAAGTGGGAGTTTAAGTTATCATATATCTTTGTAACTCATGATTTATCACTGGCAAGCGAACTCGCGGATTCCGTGGCAATAATGTATGCAGGTAAGCTCGTGGAAATAGGCGGCGCCGAGGACATTTATGGAAACCCAAGTCACCCATATACCCAGGGCTTAATATCCAGCGTGCCAACCCTGAGGGTTGATAAGAACCTCTCCTTCATACCTGGTGAGGTGCCAAGCCTAATCAATCCACCGGCAGGTTGTAGGTTCCACCCAAGATGCCCGTTCTATAGGGATAGGGATTACCTTAAGGGTCTTTGTGATGCTAAGGAGCCGCCAATGATGGAGCTTGGGAGCAAGGCCGGTAGGAAGCATTTAGTGGCTTGTTGGTTATATAAATAGTATAAAAGTAAATAAGATATTGATGTAAATA
Organism: Vulcanisaeta sp. UBA163; assembly: GCA_002496475.1. Lineage (GTDB taxonomy): Archaea > Thermoproteota > Thermoprotei > Thermoproteales > Thermocladiaceae > Vulcanisaeta. The sequence goes on from DAJV01000137.1 coordinate 1,646, forward strand.
TAGGTTAGATTTTTAAACCATAATTATAGTGATGAGGTGCTATATGCCTGTTGTCTTTGATGATACTCCGTGGGTTAGGAAGGATGATTTAGTCGTTGTACATAGATTAAGGACGTACTATACAATAAAGCCAGGTTTCTTCGCTAAGCCCAGGTATGTTAGGGCTGTTGATGATATTAGCCTAGGCATTGATAGGGGTATTACATTGGCCGTTGTTGGTGAGTCGGGTAGTGGAAAAACTACGCTGGGTAGAACATTAATTAGGCTCCTTGATCCTGTTTCAGGCGAGGTATACTTTGATGGGCATGATATAACTCATATGAAGGAGGAGGAATTGAAGAAGATAGGTTTCAGAAGAAGAGTTAGTATGGTGTTCCAAGATCCATACTCAAGCCTTAACCCATTTCACAGCATACATTTCATACTTGAGGAACCGCTTATGGTGCAGGGAGTATCTGCGGAGGAAAGGGAGGAAAGAGTATTCAAGGCACTTGAGGAGGTTAAGTTAACACCACCTGAGGATTTCATAAATAAGTATCCACACATGCTCAGTGGCGGACAAAGGCAGAGAATCGCTGTTGCAAGGGCAATCATAACGAACCCCGATTTTATAGTCGCAGATGAACCTGTCTCAATGCTTGATGCATCAATAAGGGTCGAGATTCTGACCATACTAAAGGATATACAACAGAGACACAAGATGGCCTTTATGTATATAACACACGACATATCTACGGCTAAGTACTTCAGCGACTATATACTTATAATGTACGCGGGGCAATTCGCCGAGTACGGGCCATTTAAGGACGTGGTTAAGAATCCACTTCACCCATATGCTCAATCACTCATTGAGGCAATACCAGACCCTGACCCAAGCAATAGGTTGAGGGAGAGGAAGGTAGCTCCTGGTGAACCACCGAACCTTGCCAACCCTCCGTCCGGCTGTAGGTTCCACCCAAGATGCCCATACGCAATGGATATATGCAAGAGACAGGAACCACCGGTTATAGAGGCAAGACCTGGTGTATTTGTTAAGTGTTGGTTATACGTTAAAAAATAATTGGCACTGAACTAAGGCTTTTAATGAAGTCATCATCATGGTCATTAATGTCGATATCCAGTGACACCCTTAAGAGCATAATGAGAAACTACCCAACTGGTGTCACGATAGTAACCACGGTCTATAATAATGAGTACTATGGGTTAACGGTTAACTCATTCACATCACTATCACTGGATCCACCGCTTGTGTTAGTCGCCATTGACAAGAGACTGGCAAGTCATGAGGCGATTGACAGGTCGAATGTTTATGCAGTGAATATATTATCGGATGACTTAAAGGAATTAGCTGTAAGGTTTGCAACGGCGCCTAGGGAGGATAGGTTTAAGGGATTGAAAATAAGAACAGCAAGGACTGGCTCTCCAATAATCGAGGACTCAATAGCCTACCTGGACTGCAGAGTCACTGCGAAATATCCAGGCGGTGATCACACAATATTCATTGGTGAAGTTGTCGATGCCCAAGTAATGAAAAACAAACTACCATTAATATACTACAACAGGGGTTATTACACTATTAAGCAGGCCACACCACTACCATAACCCTGATATCTCCTTGTCACATGGCGATCCACGCTGCAATGGGCGATCCTCGGTACGTCATAGTAAAAACCATTTAAATAACCACAGCACTGTATTAGTACAGTGATGATGGGTATCAAAACTGAACTGTGAGGATCTCACGACGAGCTGATCACACTTGCCCCTCGAAATCACTAAACACGTAGGGCATTGATGATGCGATAGCAAGGGCTTTCCTCATTGTACCAGTCACCTTAACCGTGATTACCGCGGTTTCACTCTCTCTGCCCACCATCACTATGGCAGACCTTAAGTAGTTAAGCAAGCCAGTGGGTACTTGAATTACTAGCCTACCCTTACCCTCATACTTAGCGATAATCCTTAATTCTGTACCAATCGCCTCCTTGCCAGCAAGTAGTCTAAACCAATTATTTAACTCGGGAATAAGCTTATCCAAATGGCCCCTTGGGTAAACATCCACAATTATATACCTCATATACAGACGCCCCTCTTGTACATGGCATCAACCAACAATTCATATGGCTCATCACTGAGCATGCTGCTCACGTCAATTCCAGTCAATACCTCCATTAACTTCGCCACATCCCTTGGATTCCTGACACTCGATACCTTACTTATGCCCTGTGATAATACAATCCTGAGTCCATTAATTGTTGAGTAATTATTAATAACATCTCTTAAGAAGGCAAGTCCCTCTACACCATAACTCACGATTGGGTTAATGACTATCTCCAGCGCCTTGCCCTCCTTAGCCATGACCCTGGCCTGGGCCTTAGACGGCAAGAGCCTTCTGTTAACGGTATTAATTGTTACCACGTCAATCCTATCATCACTAATTAACTTGTTGAGGGTAAACCTACTCCAAGGGATCACGGATACCAGGTCGAAGCTTTCGTACATTTTAATTTTCCAAGCACTGCCCTGAGTGATAATTAATTTCCTAAATATGGGAAACTCATCAATATCATTATCGCCACCAGTTACTATTGCGGCCATACCGTAACCAAGCTTTGCCAATAGCTTGATCAATTTCTTATCCATAGAACCCAAGTGTAATTCTACAAACATTGCATGCCATGATCACCTATAGACTCTATTAATAAATTGTACAGCATCATTATCCCTAACCTTAACCCTAGTTCTAATAACGTCACCACTATCACTCAGCATAACACGCCCAACAACATTCTTGAGACGTCTACTTGCGATTAATCATCATTAACCCTAAGGGTACCTCCAACTCAAAGGAACCTGGGGGGTTGTGGAAGAGGGGATTTAATAGGCATGCCGCATCAGCTTATTTAATAGTAATGAAGGAATTAGAAATAACTAAAAATTATGCTACATGTACTTTAGACCATTATCCTAGGAATAAGGCTAGGGCGTTAAGGCTTAATGTGATTTCTCAATCCTTAAAATTCCTTGCTAGGATGGCGTTGGTTACGTGGTCTTCGAGGACTTATTCCTCATCAATAGGAGGTTTACAAAGAGTAGAAGTAATAATAGGAAGGTCCATTAAATTCGCTAAGAGACAGTTTGTTGACTCACGGTGTTATTAAGGTGTTGAGACTGGGGTTTAACGTAGTCCTCTTTGGTAGATAGCCCTATCCGTCAGAGACAAACATATTGCCCTTAGTATAGTAATCACTAATTCCTCATCCTTAATAGAGAGCACTCTATATATTGGGTTACCATAATGGCCAACCAATACCTCAATAATTTATTTTGTGCATTACCTGGTAGCAGCCTCGTCAAGGCTTTTGCAACAATATCCAGATTCTCCGTAGCATGTACAATAACCTCAACCTGAAGGGTATTAACCACTATAAGTTATACTTATATAAGTTATACTTACTGTGATTGAGTTGATTGTGATTGATCAGTGGTCTTTTTCCTTAGTTTCTCAATTAATTTTCTTTGTCTCTCCCTTAGTCTCCTTCTTCTGCGTCCCTCCTTATCCTCCTTCCCAACTAACCATGCAAAGCCTGGGTCCTTCCTTATGGCTGGGTGACTTGGATCCACAAGGACAACCTCATACCACACATACGTGCCATCTTCACCAACCCAGTATGAACCAAGAACTTCCATGTTAGGGTACTTCCTGGCAGCCCTCTCCTCGGCAATTAACTGAAGGCCCTTACCTGTGGTTATTCCATAAACACCCATCCTCTTAGGTCTCCTTCCACTATTCGGCCTTCTCCTATTGAATGGGCCCCTCCTAAGCCTAACCCTAACGACTATTATTCCCTGTTTAGCCTTATAGCCGTACTGCCTAGCCCTGTTAATCCTGGTCGGCTTCTCAACCCTAACTATGGATGACTCCCTACGCCACTCTATCAACCTTTGTCTCATTACAACGTCCCAAATCCAGCTACTCTTGGCCCCAGTCCATTCCTCAGCTAAATGGTGGTAAAGCCCCTTCGCCATCAAGACCAGGTTGTGTGTGGGTATTAAAAACATTATGTTAACCCAAGCCCAGGGAAAGTTAGTGAATAGGTACTCTGCTACTTTGACCAGGTCTATTAGGGCACGTGTTCTAAGTGAGGATTAAAAATATAAGGAACTTTTACATATTGTTTATATTATTTTGCTTTTTATTACCTAGAATATTATTCGTTCTATATGAATATTTCCGTACTTGTTCCTCCTGGCGTGCCAATTGTTTAGGACTATTATTGTTGCCGTGCCTTCTTCAATTATTGCTGGTCCCTCAATCTTAACCTCAACAGGTAGTTCATCCTTATTATAAACGGGGACTTTCACGAACTTCCCATCAACATATACATTTCGTTCCATGATCAATGCATCCTTAAGGCTCTTCGCGGTATCCATAACCTCATTAAGTCTCGGTTTAGGTAACCTATACGTCCCCTTAACGTAATAATTAACTATTTCTATTGGATTACCCCCTAGTCTAAATCCATACTCTGCGAAGTGCCTATCCTCAAAGCGCCTCATTACTGCCCTCAATGCCTGTTCATCAACTGGATAATCAAGTGGCACCCTTAATGTATATTCCTGCCCATAATACCTCATATCCAAGTAGTATTCGAAGGATACTGCTGTTGGGTCAATACCTTCACCGCGGAAGTCATTAACCACTTTATTTCTTAATTCATTAACTGTCCTTAACACCTCGTTAATGAATTCATTATTAATCATTATTTTGGATACCCCCGTCTCAACCGCGTCATGTATAACGTCCAGGTTCAACATTCCCCATGCGTTAAATACGCCGGCCGGTATTGCAGGGATTATGATTTTCCTAATACTTAATTCCTCAGCTATGAAGGGTGCAAACATGGGACCAGCACCACCGTGGGCTAGTAGGGCGAATTCTCTTGGATCATAACCTCGTTGAATGGACACGACCCTTATCACGTTTGTTGCCAATTCATTTGCAAGCTTAATAGCACCATATGCCGTCTCCTCAATTGATAGATTAAGCCTATTGGCAATGGGCTCAAAGGCCTTAATGGCCAATTCCTTATTAATCCTTAATGCACCACCTAGTAATTCCCCTGGATTTAGATAACCCGTTACTAAGTATGCATCTGTTAATGTTGGTTCTTTACCACCTCTATCGTAACATGCTGGTCCTGGGTATGAACCAGCGGCTCTAGGGCCTACCCTAAGTCTATTGGCCTCATCAAGCCACACAATGCTTGTACCACCCAACCCGGTTTCAAATACTTCCACAATAGGTATCATTGCTGGGTATCCCGGACTCATCCTTGAGGCTCCTATATAGTACTCACTCCTAGTTGGATAGTTAAGACTCCTTACGAGGGACGCCTTAGTCGTAGTACTCCCCCCATCAAGCACTATTATATTTTGTATTATTGAGGCTGTCAAGCTAGGGTTTTCTTAAGAACATGGTGCCATAGATGTGCACTCAAGCAACGCTTCATCCAATTGCATTCTCACAAGGTTTCCTTAGGTCAAAGGCTAGGTCCTTCAGTACGTTACCTTCAATCCCACTCTCCTCAAGTGATGCCTCCCTGAGTGCCATTGAGAGGAGTACGGCAGCGTCCATGTCTTGATAGACATTAATGAGCCTTATTAACTCGTTAAGTAAGTCCCTTAACTTCATTATTAAGTAGTCACCAAATAATACGTGCTCATTGCTAATGCTGTAAAGCTCACTGATTAGCCGCCTACCTCTATCCGTGACCCTAACCATCAGTTTGCCATTAACCAAATTTAACTCGATCAATCCTCCATTACTTAACTCATTCAAGTCTCTCAAGGCAGACCTACTAATGAGCGGTGGGTTCTCAAATACGTACCTAACAACATGCGATGCCAGGTAAGTTATAAGTAATAGTCTGTAAAGGCTTATTGAGGAACCCCTTGAGTACCAGACCATGAATAGTAACGCGTACTTATTCGGCAACGCCCTAAACCTGGCGCGACCAATACTGACTTCTGGTAGCATCATTGTACCATTAGCCATGTTGTATATATAACACTAATTGCATAGGTTAACGCAATGGCGGTCCTCATAGGGTGACCAGTCATGGGACCAAGCCTAATCTCATACATTGCCTTACTCCTTAGGCTTAAGCTAACATCCTCATACTCATTACCAAGTATTAAGCCGATCCTCAACCCCCTACTAAACGCCTCCTTACTCACCTCAATTAGTTTCTTCTCATTATAATTAGCATGCATTGACAACACTATGGGTATGTCAATACCATTCAGCGTCTCATCAACACTCACTACCTTAACCCTGTGCAGGGAATCAAGCCTTAAGGCCCTCAATGCCCTATTAACAAGTAATGGGTTTGGTTAATAGCCTAATCTCGATACCGAGTGCGTGACTAAGCCGTATTAAGTCCATCGTCTCATAAACTTCCTTAGGACCCTCAACAATACTAACTACGCAGTTCACCCAATTAAAGGGTATTGTCTCCCTCCTCTTACGGAATAAATCCCTAGTTGAGTGAGCAATTATGATGGAGCCCTCCCTAACCTCGACGTATATTATGTAGTCGGGGTCCTCAAGGTCAGCCTTGGCGAATTGGGCTAGGTACTCGCCAAGCCTTTTTGAAAGTTCAATACTGGTCATGAAACACTTTTTATCCATCCTTCTGACGATGACTTTAAACGTATCATTCTCATCCCTCATAGGGCTCAGCAATACCTCCTTAGCAGTTTCAAATAACGTATTTAAGTCCCTATTAATTATCCGATCCACTATTGAAATGTGGGCTACATAATTAATATTCCTAATAACCATTAACACATTCGGATCACAACTACTTAAATCTATGATGGACCTATTACGTCCCCATTCAATTACCCAGCCGCAGTTTATTCTTGACAGCAGGTCATATGGACTTATACTCCTTGCATAGGGTTCGAATGTTACTAAAAACCCTCATTATCACCTTATAATTAAGCTGGTCTTGTGAATTTAAAAGCCATTAAGTTACTATGGTTCAGCAAGTAATGACAAGGCCGCAGTCTTTATATCACTAATGACATCGCTAAGGAGCACATGCTCATCAGGTGCATGCGCGGTTTCCTTGGATGTCATCCAGACAGCCACGGGTATACCGCGTGCCCTTAGGTAACGTGCATATGTACCGCCGCCAATACCAAGTAGCTTCGGCTCTAATCCCTTCACAATCCTTATCGCCTTAGCCAGTCTCTTAACGACCTCACTATTTGCGCTAGTTGGTTGTACGGGATCCTCCCTACTGATAATTTCTACATCGACCTTACATCCATGGGCATTACAGTAGTTATTTGCCGTGTCCTTAATTACCCTGAGGACTTCATCAATACTGTACTTAGGCAGTACTCTACAGTCAATGTGGAATACGTGCCTGCCGGGTATTGTGTTTACGTTACCTACGTTTGGTTCCACCTTGGTTGGTTCAAAGGTTGACCTTGGTGGTATGAACAATGGGTCTTCGTAGTTGAAGACCTCGTGTAGTTTCCTATCTATTTCAAGTGTTAATTCACTACCTAGCCTATATGCATTAAGTCCAAGTTCAGGGAGAGACGCGTGGGCCTGCCTACCGTACACGGTTATCCTTACCCAGAGTATTCCCTTCTCAGCAATCTCTATCATTGTACCTTCTGCATTACCGGCATCTGGTACGACGACCAAGTCCCTACCTGTTATTAGGTTGGGTTCCCTATTAATTATGTATTGAATGCCGTACTTGCTACCAACCTCCTCGTCACTTGCTAATATAAGTCCGTAGTTAATGGGTGGCTTAATACCGAGCTCCCTAAGCACCTTGCCAACTGTTATTCCCATTACTATTCCCTGCCCATCATCCTCAACACCCCTACCATAGATCGTATCACCAACTACCGTGGCCTTGAATGGTTCATAATTCCACAATGACCTGTCGCCCTCAGGCACAGTATCCATGTGCGCAATAACCCAGTAGGTCCTTGATTGATCGACACCCCCTATCACAGCCACAATGTTGGGCCTAGAACCCCTACTAACCCTGGGGTCGGGGGCTTCGATTACCCTTACTTCATCGAAGTAATTCCTAACAATGCCAAGTAGGTAATTAGCCCTGTCCCATTCGCCATCACCCTCATTCTCAGGAGCCAGCGCCTTTATTGGTATGAATTTCCTGTATAATTCGACTACGAATTCCCTTTGATTGTTTATGTATTTCAACACTTCGTTTAAATCATGTGCCGCACCCACGGAGAGACACAGCTAATGCTTACTATTTAGTTTTACGCTATGTTTAGCATTGTTATTTTACGTTATCACCTGAAACAATGCTTAAATTAGTACTTTATTTAGTGATTCATGATTATGAATGGCTAAGGTTAAGGCTTTAGTAATGACTTATCGGGATTATGATCTCGATACATTGGCTAAGGCGTACTTCATGAACGAAGAATTAGGTAAAATATATGAATCACATAACTCCCTAGTTGCATTGGAGACATGTAATAGGGTTGAATTTTACCTGGATGGTGATGCTGATGAGGAGGAATTGATTAAATTAATCAACGGCAAGGCCGGGATCAGGCCCAGGGTACTCTATGACTTGGATGCAATTAAGCACCTATTGTTGGTGACCACTGGACTTGACTCAATGTTCTTAGGTGAGAGGGAGATCCTTTCACAGGTTAAGAGGGCGTATGGCGCGGGTAAACCATCTACAAGACTGAGGATACTATTTGAATCAGCCATTAGGTTTGGAGAAAGCTTTAGGCGTAGGTATAACCTTTACGATATATCCTTCGTGAAGTTCCTCTCAGACTACCTAATGAAACACATAGACAGGTCAAGTAGGATTCTTGTTGTTGGTGGTGGTGAGGTTGCCAGGGGCATCGTTAGGGAACTCCTTAGGAATAACTACAATAATGTAACAATTGTAAATAGGTCCCTCGACAAGATTAAATATGAGTTTGGGGACTCAGTGAGACTTTTGGGGCTTAATTATTTAATGAATGAATTAATGACCAGTAGGTATGACACAATGATCGTGGCAATATCGACACAGAACCCATTAATTAATTCCGATGCCATGGACGATCACTCACTACCCAGCTTAATAATTGACGTCTCCACTCCAAGCGCGGTGAAGTTACAGGGCAATGGACATGTGAGGGTGATTAGACTTGAGGAATTGAAGGAGCCCTACCTAGAGTACGTTAATGGCAGAAGTAACATAGTTGAGAAGTTATTGGAGATAGAAGCCGAGGCAGGTAGGATAATGAGACTGATCATGCGCAGTGACGCTGACGCCGTAATCAGAGACGTCATGAAATTCATCGAAGAGATCAGGATGGAGGAAGTTAGGGAGGCATTAAGCGCCCTTAGTAGTGGCATGGATGCTAGGACCGTGATTGATGCAATGAGTAGATCCCTCATAAAGAGGATAATGCATAATTACCTGGAAAACATGAGGAGATATGCTGAGAATGGCGATAATGACACTGTCGAGAAATTAAGGAGTTATTTAATGATGATCAAGTCAGGGGAAGATCAATGATACTTAATAACCCTGGCTGAATCCTCTATCTGCCTAAGTGTTTCCTCAACAACCTCAGTACTATGGCTGGAACTCGTGAAAATCGCTTCAAACTGACTGGGGGCTATGAAGACACCGCGTCTCAGTAACTCATCATGAAACCTGAGGTATAGTTTAGTATCTGATTTGTTAGCCGTCTCATGGTCAATAACCTCACCCCCTGTGAAGAATACCTGGAGCATTGTTGGCGCCCAATTAACCACATGCTCAATACCAAGCCTACCAAGCACATCATTAATACCCTCGGCTAGTTTACGGGATGCATTAATGGCGGTATCATATGCATTTGTAGTCTCCAAAACCTCTATTGTGGCTAGCCCAGCTATCATAGATATTGGATGGCCGTTGAATGTACCGGCGTTGAAGACGGGGCCCTTCGGTGAGAGCAAGTCCATTACCTCATCACGAGCACCCACGGCACCCACTGGGAAACCACCACCAATTATCTTACCCAGGGTTGTTATATCCGCATTAACGCCATAATACCTCTGGGCGCCACCAAGTCCAAGCCTATAACCAGTGACCACCTCATCAAGTATTAGCAGAGTCCCGTACCTATCTGCAATCTCCCTAAGTCCCTTAAGGAAGCCTTCCCTGGGCGGTATTATGCCGTAATTAGCCATGATTGGCTCGGCAATTATCGCTGCCACGTCATTACCCTCACCCCTCATTATCCTCTCCACACTATCTAGGTCATTATACCTAGCCACAAGTGTTAATTTAGCCACATCCTCAGGGACACCGGCTGATGATGGGGCGCCAAAATGCGCCGCTGCACTGCCTGCTTTAACCAGTACATAATCAACGGCACCATGGTAGCAACCCTCAAACTTCAGTATTTTCCTACGCTTTGTGTAGCCACGTGCAAGCCTAATGGCCGTCAATACGGCCTCACCACCACTATTTACAAACCTGACTCTTTTAATACTTGGGAAGTGGTTCACGATCTTCTTAGCCAGCAGTACCTCAACCTCAGTTGGTGCCCCGTAAAGCCAACCCTTGCCTACGTAATCCATTACACGCCTAGCAACGGATTCAGGAGCATGACCAAGAATTAGTGGTCCATAGCCAAGTACATAGTCTATTAATCGATTACCATCCACAGTAAAGAGGTATGGACCCTTACCCTCCCTTACGAAAAATGGGTACGGCTTAATTGCGGCCCTGACTGGACTATCTACTCCACCAACAAGGACCCTCTGTGCCTCCTCATATAATCTCCTGGACTCACTCATTACTTATCTGAAGGTGGTCCACCCCATTAAGTTTTACCCTGGATCGTAATACTTTAAAGAGGTTTTGCATTACCGATTCGTAGTATGATTGAGAGAACCCTCGTCATAGTAAAGCCAGATGCAGTTAAAAAGGGATTGATAGGGGAGGTAATCAGTAGGTTCGAGAGAGTTGGCCTAAGGATCATTGCAATGAAAATGATCAGGCTAAGTAAGGAGGAGGCGGCAAAGTTCTACCCAAGTGATGAGAATTGGCTACGTTCAGTTGGCGGCAAGACCCTGAGGTCTTACTCTGAGGTTGGGAAGGACCCAAAGGCTGACTTGGGTACGGATGACCCAGTGGAGATTGGGAAGATAATTAGGGGTTGGCTTGCTGACTACCTATCAATGGGCCCAATAGTGGTCATGGTGCTGGAGGGCAATAGGGCTGTTGAGGTTGTTAGGAAGATTGTGGGCTCAACAACGCCTTACTCATCACCACCAGGCACAATAAGGGGAGATTACTCAGTGGACAGTCCAGACCTCGCAAACCTGGAGAAGAGGGCTTTATTCAACTTGGTCCACGCAAGCGACAGCCCTAAGGAAGCCGAGAGAGAAATTAAATTCTTTTTCCACGAGAATGAACTTATAGATTAAATAAACAGCAAGCCCTCAGTCCTATTCTGAGGTTTAAACTATGGTTGGACAATGGATGCTAGGCTTAGGAGGATCCCTAACTATTCATGGAAAAACGATAACCGCTCCTAGCCACACACTGAGCCCGCCTAAGCACTGCCTATCCACAGTCACCCTCCTCACGATCCAGGCCCTCTCGCTTGTTTTTATTGGTTGTATCATTTCGTTCATTATTCTCAATGGGTCGTAGTCGCGGCTGAGGACAATGCACCTAGGCCTACTGAGACACTTCCTTGCTGCCCTCGCCTCGGCTGGTTCGTCATTGGCGAGTACGTAGTCTAGGCTTAACTCCCTAAGCCAACTTAATCCTTGGCTTGGTCACTACCCTGTGCACGGGCCTCGAGTAAT
>DAJV01000044.1 GCA_002496475.1 Vulcanisaeta sp. UBA163
ATTACCTGGGCAGTATAGGTGGCCCCTTAATGATAAGTTGATCAACTTCGTTGATCAATTGGTTAGCTCTGGCATTAGGTCTGTCATTCTATTTGGTATTCCTGAGCATAAGGATGAGTGGGGTAGTTCAGCATATGACGAGCATGGCATAATCCAGAGGACCATTAAGTTCCTTAAGGATTCCTTTGAGGATAAGCTCATTGTAATGGCTGACGTATGCCTTTGTGAATACACGGACCATGGGCACTGCGGCATTATTAAGAAATTACCCGATGGTAGGTATGTAATTGATAATGACTCGACGATAGAGCTCTACGCGAAGACGGCCGTGACTTATGCTGAGTCCGGTGTCGATGTCGTCGCGCCATCAGGTATGATGGATGGGCAGGTTAGAGCAATTAGGGAAGCCCTTGACAGAGCTGGGTTCAATGACGTTGTTATTATGGCTTATAGCGCTAAGTATGCTAGTTCCTTCTATGGCCCGTTTAGGGAGGCAGCGGCCAGTGCTCCCAAGTTCGGTGATAGACGTAGTTACCAGATGGACCCGAGGAACGCCCATGAGGCTATTAAGGAGGTGGCGATGGACATTAATGAGGGCGCCGACATGGTCATGGTAAAGCCGGCAACGTTTTTCCTAGATGTCATTAGACTTGTTAAGCAGAATTTCCCTGAGGTCCCATTGGTTGCTTACCAGGTTAGTGGTGAGTATGCCATGCTTAAGGCGGCCATAATGAATGGCTGGCTTGATGAGAAGAAGGCTGTTCTTGAGTCTTTGATTGCCATTAGAAGGGCTGGAGCTGATTTAATAATTACATACTTTGCAAAGGATGTTGTTGGGTACCTCGGTGAAGTTGATCGATTATTCTAGTAATATATTTAATTCTAAAAATAAGTATTTAATCAATATACTTATTTTTATTCTAGAGAAAGCAATATAAATACCCCTAGCCATAACATGTTGATTCACTATGGACATAAACCGTTTCCTCTCGGATAGGTCAAGGTTAATGAAGGCCTCGGAGATTAGAGAGTTGTTGAAGTGGGTTAATGAGAATGTGATTTCCTTTGGCGGTGGGATGCCTGAACCATCATCCTTCCCCGTTAAGGAAATAATGGAAGTTACAAGGGACATCTTATCCACCAAGGCAGAGAAGGCGCTGCAGTATGGGACGACCGGTGGTGTTTTAGAATTGAAAGAAGAACTCACGAAATTCATGAGCAAGGTAGGCATTAAGGTTGATGGACCCGAGGATATCATAATTACTGTGGGAAGTCAGGAGGCCCTTGATATAGTGGGTAGGTTATTCATTAACCCAGGGGACTACATAATAACAGAGAGCCCAACCTACCTAGCGGCGTTACAGGCCTTTAGGATTTACGGGCCTAAGTTGATTGGTATTCCCATGGATAACGAGGGAATTAGGGTGGATATTCTTGAGGATACTGTTAGGAAGATCATTAATGGTGGTGGCAAATTGAAATTCATTTACGTAGTACCTACGGGACAAAACCCAACGGGTATTACAATGAGTGAGGAAAGGAGAAAGGCACTAATTGATGTTGCCAATAGGTATGACCTACTCGTAATTGAGGATGATCCATATGGCTATATCTACTTTGGAGATAATGATCCACCAACTAGGCTTAAGGCTATGGATAGTGAAGGCAGGGTTATTTACCTATCTACATTCAGTAAAATAGCTGCGCCGGGGCTTAGGCTTGGTTGGGTTACGGCAAGTAGTGAGGTCATTAGGTGGTTTGAGCTAGCCAAGCAGTCCATTGACCTGCACACATCAACGCTTAATCAGTATATAGCAGCCGAATTACTAAGGAGGGGTACTATTGAGAAGAATATACCGAGGATCAAGGAGATATATAGGTCAAAGAGGGACCTAATGCTACAGGCATTAAGTGAGTATATGCCAAGTGGTGTGACTTGGACAAAACCATCAGCGGGAATGTTTATTTGGCTAACAGCACCCGAGAAGATAGATACGGGGGAGATGTTGGGTATTGCCATTAAGAAATATGGTGTTGCCTATGTGCCTGGCAAATCATTTTACCCCAATGAGGAGAAACACAATGACATGAGGCTTAACTTTACGTATCCAACGTCGCAACAGATATTTGAGGGCATAAAAAGACTTGCGTTGGTTATTGCGGAGTACTTAAATGCCTAGGTTTTCATTTAGTTTCAATTTCGTTTCAAATAAGTTCAACAATCCTAGCGGGTAGTATTTTTCATGAATCCTTATAAGTTACCCTAATTCAATTAATTATAATGTGGAATAAGGATAATATAATTAGTAAGGATAATTCAAGCATTAATAAATTGTATGGAGATATACTTGGAGTTATTGAGAAAAGTATCAATGAGAATAATAGATTAATAATAATAATGGGTACAAAATTAAGTTATAATGAGTTAGTAAGTAAACTTTTCGTTGGTTCATACATTGTAATTATGGACCAGGTTAGGAAGAGTGATGTGATGATTAAGGTTAATAATGTGGAGAGCATGATTAATTTACCACCATCAATAAGCGGCGTGGATCCCACGCACGTGAAAGTGTCTGGTAGTTTTATAATAACAAGGATTAGAGGGGAGGATTCATACAAATACACGACGATTCATGTAATACCCACAAATGGCAGTTTAGTCATATACCCAAATAGTAATATTATTAAGGAATTTCTCGGATTAAGTGGTGATTTGGTACTTGGTACAACAATGATTAATGGATTCAGTATACCAATAACACTCAGCAATGAAATAGTAAATAAAGGTCTATTAATAATTGGACAACCTGGATGCGGTAAATCCCTACTTATTAAGAACATAACTAAGGAGCTCTACCTCATGAAGAGTCATGACAATATCATAATACTTGACAGGACTGGTGAATATCCCAGGGATCTTGCGCAACGTGGTATTGACGTATCGATATTGATGCTAATGGATTTAATGAAATTGAATAGGCCAATTGACATAGATGAATTAAGAAAATACGTGATTGACAGTTTACGGATGCTGGGCTTTAATAGTAAGGCTAAGATAATGATGAATGTCTCTAAGGAAAATGGTATTGACTTTCACATAAGTTTCCCCAAGCGGAAATATGGTGAACTAATTGTTTTACCATCATCAATCAGGTTTAGATGGCTTATTGAGCGGGCAATTAATTATCTCGAACCGGAAGTAAAGCATGTAATATCAGCAATAATGATGAAAAATGAAAAGGCACTAAGTACGATACAAAACTTCATCAATATGATGAAGGATCCTGAATTAGCCAATACGGTTGGTAAGGAATCAATTAGTAAAGCCATGGAACTGGCATACTCACTGAAGGAATCCGGATACTTTGATGCCTTGGTTAATGTTGGTAATGAAATCATTGATCTCTCAATCTTCAGCCCTATCAGGGCATTAAAAAGCAGAATTACGATCATTGATCTTCATGAACTACCGGAATCATTAATGAACATTTATGAGGTTATCCTCATGGAGGATATTGTTAAGTGGTTTATGGGCTCCAGAAATAATAAGGTTATTATTGTTGTAGACAACGCCGAGGGGCTCGCAAATGACAAGAATGTATTGAGTGCCTTAATAAGAAGTATGAGGGGCGGTAAAGCCTATGGGGTATCTTTTATAGTATCTACAAGGATTCCTATACGTAAAATATATACAGAGTTTGGAAATATTATACTCATGAGAATTAGTACTGGTTTCCTAAGGCTTGGGGGCTGTCGAGACGATACTAACCTACTTGATAAGGAATTTCTTCTTATCTCCCCTTTGCTGAACATTAATTGCCTAAAGGGGTCGTTAGCGTAATCCTAATTAAACACTGCCATAGTCTTTGCCCCAGTGACAACTTTAATAGCTGAGTTACCCCCATTAAGGAGAATCGATAACATAAATAATTACCTAGATATGGTAAGTAACGTAGTTGATTACGTGACTTACATTAACATTCCTGATTCTACATTTGCAAATCCATCAGCAAACTCAGTATTAATTGGCGCCTTAATTAAGCACAAGTTTTCTAATGTAGAGATCATGGCTAATGTTAGGATAGCTGATCATAATAAGGTTGGACTTGTTGCATTAATTATGGGCGGCTTAGCCAATGGTGTTAGGAATTACCTATTTATGAGGGGTGACCTAGGCCCAGGCATTACCGCGGTTACTGACCTAACGCCAGTAAGCGCCATCGAGTATTTAAGGGATGTGGAGCAGGTTAATGGAGCAAGGCTTGGGGTTTCAATATCAAGCTTTGATGAGAATTACATAAGGGATAGATTGAGGGTTAAGCCTGACTTTGCCATGCTTCAATACACGTTGTCAATAGATGACCTAAGGAAAGTGGCAGTAATAAGTAAGGAATATGGAGTTGACGTTTATCCACCATTACTAATAACAACAGGTAAATCTGCCAAGATAATAAGCCGTATACTAAACATGGAGATCATGGTCAAGCCGGACCCAGTAAGTGATGCTATTGAAAGGGCACGGGAATTACTACGGTATTTCTCAGGTGTTTACCTATCATCACCTGGCGATTTTAATTCAGTCATAGATGTTGCAAGGGCATTAAGGAAATACCTATGAGCCCCCTGACTCCTTGTCGCCCTCCTCCTCTCCTGGTAACCTAAGTAATGACCTTACCTGCTTCTTAGCAGGGGTCTCAACCTTAGCCTCAAGTTTATCCCTATACATGGCGATTATGGTATCTACAATGCTCAGTATAGCTCTTGCAGTGTCTGAGGTTGAGTACTTCATTAAAAATGGTTCTCCTAAGTCGTTTGATTCACCGATCCTTGGGTCAAGCGGTATCATGCCTAGATATGGTATACCGTACTTATCAGCCATCTCCTTGCCGATTAATCTACCAAACACGTAATACGTCTTGCTAGACTCTGGGCAGTAGAAGCAGCACATGTTCTCCACAACACCGGTAATTGGTATCTTTACCTTTCTTGAGAAATCAATAGCCCTTTGTACAATCCTCTTGGAAACATCGCTTGGTGCGGTAACTATTATACTACCCGTCATTTCATTAGCGAGGGTTTGAGCTATTGTTAATGGAGCATCACCTGTACCCGGCGGTAAATCAATAAACAATGCGTCTAAGTCGCCCCAAAGCACGCTGCCCAGGAAGTCCTTAATAGCCTTATCAACCAATGCCCCCCTCCAAATTACGGCAGTGTCCTCAGTTGGTAATAGGAAGTCCATGGAAACAACTTTAATACCGAATGGGCCCTCGGCAGGTATTATCTTCTCATCCTCACTCAAGTAAAGATTGGCGCCAACCAGGCCAAGGAGTTTGGGTACCGTTGGTCCATAAATATCAGCATCAAGAATACCAACCCTATAACCCCTCATTGCAAAGCCTAATGCCAGGCTTGCCGTGACAAAGCTCTTACCAACACCACCCTTACCACTCATTATTGCAAATTTTGTTTTAATGGACTTCATTGTCTGTGCAATTTCACCAGTATCTAATGGACCCGCCTTTTGTACGGACACCCTTATCTTACCTCCACCTTGACTACCTTGTGATGACATGCGTATTACATTTACACTTGATGTATTTAAAAATCAAACTCCTTAGGCTATTATTTTAGTACTGTGATATGAAATCCTCAACCTTCGGAATCTCCTTCGGCAACCCCTTCCTCTCCCTAATCTTCATCGCTATATCAACAAGCATGTTCTCAGGCACTGGCGACCACCTTGAGAACTGAAGGCTCCAGAACACCCTACCTGCAGTGGCGCTCCTCAACTCATCACTGAGGGTGAACGACTCCATGACAGGTATCTCACCCTTAATAGTAACCATGTACTCAGACTGCACCATATCAATGACCTTACCCCTATGCCTATTCAATACGCCAATCACTGAGCCAATATTCTCCTGAGTCGTCTTAGCCTCTATCGACAGCATTGGCTCAAGCAACGTCGGTCTAGCCCCAAGTATTCCAGCCATTATTGCATTCTTCGCCGCTGGCATTATCTGTGCAGGGCCTCTATGTGCTGGATCCTCGTGAACCACCGCATCATGAAGTATCACCTTCACACCCCTAACCGGCTCCTGGGCTAATGGACCTGACTGTACAGACCACCTGAATCCCTGCACGATGTAGTCCCTAATCTCCCTCAAGTATTGTATACCGGTGGTCTTATCTATTAGTACGTTTATGTACTGTTCATCAACAGCCCAAATACCCCTGGCCTCATCAGCATCCCAACCGGCCTTCTCCCTGAGTATCCTGGCCCTTTCCTTTGGGTCTTGGTCATCAGTAACCTCGCCAAACTGAATTAACCTAATGGACTCCTCATCAAGCGGCTCAACACTTATGTAAAGCCTATTGTGCTTATTAGGTGACTTACCCTCGAAGGTTGGTGATGTAGCCCTAACAGTCTCCCTAAACCTAACCAATGGTTGCGATACTGTGAAGTCAAGCTTAGTCCTCTCCTTAAGCAGCCATGCGGCAATTTCTAGGTGTAGTGTACCAACACCACTAAGCAGTATCTGACCGGTCTCTTCATCAATTTTTAGGCTCAGTGTCGGGTCCTCAATTGTTAACTCCCTAAGGCCCTCAACGAGTTTTGCGAGGTCATTCGGGTTCTTTGGTTCTATGGCTACGGTGACCACGGGCTCGCTTATGTACTTCATTCTCTCGAATGGTGCGGCCACGTCCTTAATTGATGCAGCCACTATGGTTTCTCCAGCCCTGGCATCATCAACACCCAACAGGGCGACTATGTTACCGGCTGGTACCTCAGGTATTACTATCCTGTTTGGACCCATGTATAGGTAAGTCTGTAGAATCCTCTTTGTTGTCTTGGCGTTTATTAGGTAGACTTCGTCGCCCTCCCTAATGGTTCCGCTGAACACCCTGCCAGTGGCTATTAATCCAGCATGCGGATCCTTGTTCATCTTGCTTATTGCCATTACGATTGGCCCATCTGGATTAGCCTCAAGTAATGCCTTACCAAGTGGCGAGTTCAAATCACCTCTCCATATCTTTGGTATCCTGTACTTCTGGGCAACGTTTGGTGGTGGAACGTGCTCAACAATCATGTTCAGAATGGCCTTATGGAGTGGGAATTCCTGGGCTAATTCCTCAACGTAATTCTTCTCATAGGCATCAACGATATTGCTGAACTTAAGACCTGCCTTTGCAGCCTGTGGTATTGTGACACCCCACTTATATAGTGCTGAACCTAGGGCTACCTGGCCCTTGGATGGGTCGACCTTCCACTTATCCTTGAACTCCGGGTCTGCGTACATGTCGATTAGGTTATTGAAGTCCTTAACTATCTCAATAATCCTCTGTTGGATCTCGTTTGGGTTAAGCCTAAGCTCCTTGATTAACCTATCGATCTTATTAACGAATAACACAGGCCTAACCATCTCCTCCATTGCTTGCCTAACCACAGTCTCCGTCTGCGTCATGACACCCTCAACCGCATCAACAACTACCAATGCACCATCCATAACCCTGAGGGACCTGGTTACATGTCCTGTGAAGTCGACGTGCCCCGGCGTATCAACGAAGTTTATTATATATGGCTTACCCTCATACTCGAAGTATAGGCTTATGTTCGCTGCCTTAACGGTCATCTGCCTCAACTGTTCTACCTCGACGTAGTCCATTGCAAGGGCCTTACCGGCGACCTTGGGGCTTAGTAAACCAGCGCCCATTAACAGTGAGTCTGTGGTTGTTGTCTTGCCATGATCAACATGTGCTAGGGTACCTGCGTTTCTAACCTGGACGGGATTTCGCATCATTGATAGTATGTCCTCGATTTTCTTCTCAATGATTCTAACTGCCATCGATAATCAAAACCCAGCGTTAAATATCCCTAATAAACCTTTCTAATGACGAAACGTAATAAGGACTACCCTCTACGTTTGCCACGCCCTACCCTCCTCACATATCTATTGCATGAATCAATTATTGAACGTAATTTAACCGAGCAATTAAGGTAGTGCTCAACATCAATGGCATGGTCGTTAATCACCCTATCCAGCTCATTTAGAACAAAATCCCTGGAAACCTTAGAATAGCCTCTCTTACAGTCACTCAATGAGTAATCAATCAGTAGGTAGTAAATTGACGGGACGGCCACCTCTGCGGGTAGTGACGTGAGTAATAATTCCTTGGCAACATTAAGGTGGGTGTGGCTATGCCTAAGGTAATGCCCACCGCCGACTCCAACCAGGTGGGCTACTTCATGCGCGAGGACTTGCCAACCCCAGTAGGCAGCGCAGTTGCTGAAATCATGCCTAATACGTCCACTACTGATGTGAATGCTAACGGAATTATACCTCCTAATGTACATAATGTAACCATAGACATGCCTATAACTAACCCTTCCATGAACATAGGCACTATGTATATCCCCAGGAGCACCAAATAAGCGGGCGTTGTTGAAAATCGTGATTATGAAATTAACTACATCAAGTCTCTTCAGCATATTTCCCCTAAGCAGGTTAATCACCGACTCACTAATACTGTAATTGGCACCATGGCTTACGGCCCTAACCCACATCATGTTGGTAATTGTATTGCTTTATAAGTAATGTTCCCACGAAGAATCAGCCCCAGGCTAAAACTCCTCATTAATCAGCGGAGGTGCATATCATCATTAAATCAACATGGGAGCAGGGAATTTAATATTAATTAGCCCCTTAAGTGCATTAGCGGGTAATGGTTAAGTGGATGAGGCTTACGGTGATCAATGATAATAAGGAGAATCCGCCATTACTAAATGATTGGGGATGGAGTGTACTCATTGAGACTGATAAATGGGTGTTGCTTTATGATGCAAATACGGAACCGAGGGTGATGGAGCACAATATTAGGGCGTTGAACATAGACCACGGCAAGATCGATGCCGCATTCCTAAGCCATTACCACGCGGATCACTATGGGGGATTTAGATA
>DAJV01000019.1 GCA_002496475.1 Vulcanisaeta sp. UBA163
AGGGCAATGGCTAAAACAGCGGGTGCAGACGCCAAGCCCGTGTAGGCCACGTCACCATCCCTCAATTGTCTCGCCATGCACTTAATCACGTTGTCCATGTCAGCCATGCACAAACACCTCGAGGACCCTCTCGATGCTGAGCCCTGCCTTAACACCGTCAAAGTACTTCTTGATTACGCCGTAATCAGCCTCGTAATAACCATACATTGAGGTCGGCCATGCACCCCTCGGTGAGTGAATCACGGCAGTAACCATGAAGCCAGGCACCGTTAACCTATCTGGGTGTTCCCTAAAGTAGTCCTCACTGACTACCTCCTCGGCCGTAATTATGACCTTCCTGGCCGCCTGTATCTTGAGTAGGTCCTCGTATTTAGGGCCGTAAATCTCAACGTCACCTCTCTCATCAGCCTTATGCGCGTGCACTAGGGCCACGTCAGGCCTTATTGCCTTAACGGCGATTAATTCCTGGTCATTGAATGGATCCCTAATCACCTTCCAAATACCTCTCTTAACATTTAACGGCGTTAGTTCGCTATCCAACGCAATTGCCGATGGCATGAATGGGAGGCCGTAAGCACCAGCGCGGAGCCCAGCCATTATGCCCTCGCAGACATCCTCAATGAATTCCGCTTCACCGCCTTCCACCATCCTCCTAAAGCCCGGCGCTATGCCGAAGTGTTCGAAGGTAACCATGGCGGCTCTAATCCTCTTAACCTTACCTGAAATGGTTAATAGGTCAAAGGCAAGCCCGGGTTCCCTATCCACTAATGCCAGTTCCCTTTTATTTGACTTCGCTATGGCTATTACCATCGACATTGGGTTCCTATGGAAAGACATTCCTCCAATGGCTATTTCGTCGCCGTTATTAACCAGGTCGAGGGCTTCATCAATGCTCATTAACTTGCCCTTAGTCATACTTAATCACAGGTATATAGTGAATTAAGTAGGTATTAAGTTTTATGATATGAATGCCTTGGGCGCTATCAATACTTCATCGCCATCATTAAGGTTAGTAAGTAAGCCCCTCAACCAATGTATGTCTCTGCCATTCACAATCACTATGTAATTCTCACTAATCTCATCACCCCTAAGTAGGATCTTTGGTATTTCCGGGTTTAGTTCACCAAGTTTTATTATTAAATCCCTGACCGTATATCCATCTGGCACTTGAATAACCAGGCTTACGGCATTAACAAGTTCATGCAGGTTTGCCGATAGTACTATCCTCACTTTCATAGTTCATCAGGAACAAACTGAGTCAACAAATGCCTTTGCTAATTCCCTGGCTCGATCTATTGAATTCGTCTCCTCAATGCATGCGTTTTCCTCATCCTTCATATACACTATGTACTTACCGCCCACGTCATATATCATACTCCTACCAAAGCAATTCTCCTCAAGCAGCGTTTGATAAGCCTCAAGAGGCTCCTTACTGGATAAACTATCTATTATACTCCTCACCTTATCATTATTGCACTCCATTAAATACGTAAAGATCACAGCCTTTTAAGTATGTCCTCTCCTTGGGGATGGTTTAATGGCTTTATGCCCTTATTTGTCATGTAATGCTAATACTTAATTAGTTTAGAATATTGCCATTATGGGGGAATGAGTAGGGAATATTCACGATATCCACTGGTTGGCGTTGGCTCTATAGTTATTAAGGATGGTAAGATTTTACTGATAAGGAGGGGCGCGGAACCTAATAGGGGTAAGTGGTCAATACCCGGCGGTATGGTTGAGCCTGGCGAGGATCCTGATTACGCTGCTTTAAGAGAATTGAGGGAGGAGACTGGTGTTAATGGTAGGGTGATTGGTCTCTTTGGTATTTATCAATACGTAGAACGTGATTCTGAAGGTAAGGTTAAGTATCACTTTCTACTTCTTGATTACCTGGTCGAACCAGTTGGTGGAACGCCCAGGGCATCCAGTGATGCCTTAGAATTAAGATTTACTGGTTTAAGGGAAGCCTTGAACCTTGATTTAACGGATACCACAAGGCAATTAATAATGGATCTACTGGATTCTGGATTTAAACCGTGTGGCGGTGGCTTTATTAAGTACGTTAATAGAGGATCTCAAAGTCATTAAACTCGTTCTTAGGCTCCTCATACTCGATCTCCACATCCTCGATAATGGCGCCCGGCGGGCCTTTGCGGATTATCCCTATTAATTGCTCAATGGTGTCATCATCACCCTCAGCTATGACTTCCACTGTGAAGCCATCAGGTAAATTCCTAGCGAAGCCCTTAATGCCAAGGTTTCTGGCGTTTCTTCTTATGAACGATCTAAAGCCCACTCCCTGGACCATACCCTTGATTAGTACGTGGACCCTCTTCATAGTACTGGTCAATAACGTTTTAAAATTGGGTCTTTAAAGGGGTACCTAACGTGTTGGTTATTAATATTGATAAGGTGATTAAGGCGTTGCCGGGGATGGTACTATTCGTAAGTTTATTGTTTTTGATTAGTGCTAGTGTTCCGCATATATTGGTCGCCATCGCGCTTTTTGTGCTGTTTTATGAATTATTTAGGAAGTTCCCACTGAAGAATAACTGGTTCCTGGTGCCCTTAGTTTCGGAAATCATAATAGCATTATCCGTGATCTTTCTAATGACTACGGCGAGTCTTTATGATACGTTGGCCGTGTTCATGGGAATCGTGGTACTAATACTGGCGCTGAGGGTTGCTGACTTTAGGGTATTAACGACGCTAATGAGTGTTTACGTATTGTACTTGTTTTACAGGGGTTATCTAAACCCAGCACCACCAGGCCTTTACCTACTGATTAATTCCCTTCTCATCTTTTTCTCCACCTTCGTAATAACAATAAGGCGCGCAATCCTCATGTACAGGGTGGACTTCCCGGAGGACCGCCTTGACCTAGTAATGACGTACCTAGGCATTTTACTGGCTGTACCATCAGCCGTATTCCTGGTGGTTCTAAATGAGTCTTACGTATACATGGCATTGTTACCCAGCGTGGTATCCGCAATGCCCATGGTGAGAAGGATCCCTGGATATATCTCCTCGATATTGATCGCATTAACCATATTCTACGGCATATACCCATCAATTAAGTTTACCTGGCTTGGTTTCACTGCCTTAATACTAATCTTCATAATAGCCTACCTAAGGCCCACTAGGTTGAGGTTTGTTAAGGGGCTGAAACCGCCAATATCGTGGCTAGGCACTTGGTTAGATGGTAAGTACCTGGTCGATGAGGTGATTGCGATCGGTGGGTTTAGTTACGTCCTTAGGGGTAGGGACGAAAGAGGCAAGGTCTACGCAATAAAGGTTCTTAAGGATAGGGATTCCAGAGGTAATCCTCTGGCGAGTGATCCCAGGGTTTTGTCATCCTTTAAGAAGGAAATGAGCGAGTACCTACTTATTGAGAGTCCACGTATTGTTAAGGTATTCGAAGTTCACATACCGCCTGACGAGAGACTTCCCTATAAATCCCTCGATGATTACTTGAATGAGCCTCCATACGTAGTCATGGAATACATGGAGGGCGGTTCACTAAGAGACCTAATAAGGGAGAGGGGACCTCTTGAACTCGGCGAGTTTATGAAAATTGCTTACTCAATAACCCTCGCCCTATCTGAACTCCATAGGGTAAACATAATACACCTTGATCTTAAGCCCGAGAACATATTGTTTAAGGATAAGGGCAGGTCTGTGGTGAAGATTGGCGACCTAGGGGCGGCTAAGATAATGATTGGCGGTAAGTCCTACGTATCCCAATTCTCAATAGCCTACGCAGCGCCTGAGGTTAGTAGGGGTATCGCTGACATTAGGTCAGACATATACTCACTTTCCTGCATATTCTATGAAACACTGACCGGAATAAACCCACACATGTATAGATTAAGCAGCGGCCAGGTCATGGTACCACCACTCAATAACTATAGGCCCGATGTACCACCCGAAATAACTCTGTTGGTAATGAAAGGCCTCGAGGTGAACCCTGCAATGAGGCCATCAAGCACCGAGGAAATACTAATGGTCCTAGGCAAGTTCCTGGACAATGCTGTTTAAATCCCTGCTGCATTTGATACTACTATGTGCTTAAAGCCCAGGCTCTTCAGGGTGGGGGTCATTCTTCACCTATAATGGAGAGCCTAACAACAGTATAGTAACCAAGCCTAATCACTATGTCGTCGCTGAACCTATATTCACTTATTTTTTTGAATGAACTGCCATCAAGTACATAAGTACCATTAGTACTATTTAGGTCCTTAAGTAGTAACTCCTCATTATTAATTACCGTGATTACCGCATGCTTCCTCGATACCGTAGGATCCGGTATCACGACAACGTTCTCTGGGCTTCTGCCCAACGTAATCTCCCTAATTATTGATAGGTCAAACATCACCTTAAAATCCTTCATAACATCCCTGGGGCTCTCGATGAAAGCTAATTCAAGTTTGTTAATGTTCCTTCTCATAGTCTCCGTTGTTGGTATGTCTATTCTTCTTGTCTCTTCACTCGTACCCATTACTTAACCACTAGATCTTTAGCTAGGCGCAGCCACTTATATAAGAGTTATCACTACGATTTTTAAAGCTAGGATTTCGTCTGAGCCCCTTCATTACCCTGCTGTGTGGGTTGTGTCGGTGACTGTGTCTGTGCCGGCTTTACTGCCGGTGGTGCAACCGCAGTCTCCCTACGTACAAGGGGCCTTGCTGAGACAATCTTCTTCTTTCTCTCATCCTCAGACCTAACCTTGAGTATACCCAGGTAAATTGCGCAATTGATGCAATATGTCTTGGTTACGTAGTACCTGGGCACAATGGCCCCTTGCTTCTCAAGCTCCCTAGCCAAGTCACCAGGCACTGGCGAGTAGGGTACAGTGACCCTAACTGCCTTAGACCTAGGCACTAGCTTACCGCAATTATCGCAATAAACCATAGGTTCCTTGCCCTTATCACCCTTATGACGACCTCTGTTCTTCCTCTTTTTCGGCATATCTTGCAACCATACAATGAGCCGCTTAAAAAACATACCCCCTCGTAACTCCACAATAATAGCCCCTCCTCTTTAACGGCGTAGTTTTTCGTCCTATTACCCGTCCTTATCTAAAGTCTCAATTCATTATGAGCTACTCCAACCTTTAGGGGGGGGGTTTCCTGTTTCATTGCTTTGCCTTGTCTTTTGGTCATAGG
>DAJV01000118.1:0-232 GCA_002496475.1 Vulcanisaeta sp. UBA163
GAGGATCACAGGTATATCCCACCTGGAGGCTTTAGAAATTACTGCGGATGCTTCCTCTAGGGGTCATAGAGAGGTCAAGGTGATAAGTAGGGATAGTAATGCATAACGGTTAAGACCAGGTTTGCATTTCCAGGCCTTAATAATATGGTATCGTGAGGATTATAGTTCATGGGGAGGGCTGTATTGATTACGTAAAAGGACCAATAAGGGGTTATGTAAGGAATTACGCGAT
>DAJV01000118.1:248-1337 GCA_002496475.1 Vulcanisaeta sp. UBA163
TAATAATGAAGCCCTGGAAAAGGAGACGCTTCATAAATGGCGCAATGAATGTATTGAAACGAATAATAGATAATGATGAAATAATGAATTTTAAATAATTAATCACCTTCGTCTTATTAACGATGTTAGTTCGTAACCTAACATAGCCGATACGGCGCCATTAAGTACATAAACTAGCACTGGTATTCCAGTAATGGCTATTGCCGGAATACCAACTAAGCTTGATACTATTTCAAGTAACTTTATTGATGCGTTGTAGTGAAAGCCTAGGTAAAAAACGTACTCGGTAATTATCGCTAGGAACATCGCTGTGGAACCCATGATTAGCGCATTCCTTAACCCGTACTTTCTGAAGGATATCACTATGGAAACTATTAAAACGACTATGAAGGGTAACCACCAATTGACCAATTGAGTAAGCACGGAAATTCCGGCTACTAGGAAGGCGTATGTGGTTGTTCTGAACCTCATTATGAAAGCTATGAGTGAACCTAGCAAAAGCGTTATTGCAACTGCGAATACCCATATTAATGAACTGAGTATCGTTAATATCAATGGACCAGGCCTAAGTACTAGGCTTGGGTTGGAGCAGTTTGTTAGGAATATTAATGGTAAGTATTCATGATGTTCGTATATTGGTACGTAATTATCATAGTAAAAACTCAATGGGTCCTCACTCTCGCCACCTGGGAATACGCCATATGCTATTGGTGGTGATTGATTGAATACGGCTATCCATGTGAATGATTGACCACCAGTCATGTTTAACCCGCCGGTGTCCCACATTGTGTTTGAATCACCGCCCTGTGGGAATGGTCCTTCAGAGAATTGGGGTAATGATGTTAATGACTCAAGGTAATGACCGTGGAATTTACCCCACTCCCAATTGCTTATGTTGGTACCGGCGATACTCACTAGGTAATTAATCGTCTGATTTAACGCCAATACCATGACCATGTAGGCATTCCTTTTCTCGCCCGTCAATGGGTTATTGAACCAAGGTGAGTATGGGTCATTAATTGTTAAGTTTGCTACAAACGCCACTAACTTGCTGTTCATACTTATTGGGAATGCGGATGTGTTTATTCC
>DAJV01000118.1:1366-2120 GCA_002496475.1 Vulcanisaeta sp. UBA163
TAATAAATTGTTGCAGCTGATGAATTAGCATCCATCCAGCCGTTCCATGAGGATAATAAGTAATAGACTTGTCTCATCACTGTGTTATTCCAGCCATACATCCTAATGGCGAGTAATAGTGGAGGTACTAAGTACTTGGTTGAGTAATCAAGGTTATTCCACTGAACATACATCAGATATTCTGGGGTGACAAGATTCGTCTGATTAAGGAGGTAAGCCTGGGAATATGCTCTGAAGCCTACCGAGAAGAAGTCCCAGGACGGACCTATGTAGAACGGGTATGAATAACCGATGGGTCTCTGGTTGGACGCGACTATGTAGTGAAGTGGTGGATTACAGGTCTGTGGTATTTCGTAGTAGGGTATATAGCCAGTCACGAGTGACCCGTTAATTGCAGGTAATACCATGCCTGGATAACCTCTACTGAACATGGGATATAATCCAGCACTTATTGCGGCTATGTTACCATAAACATCCGCATATACAAAATTCTGCGGAGGGGAGTACCATAGGCTCAGTGCGTTCCAAAAATCTGTGAAATTCCTTGCTCGCATGATGCGTAGTAAAACACCCACGTCATCTGATGGTAAATCGCCCGTCCAATTCATGACCACATACGTATTCCCATAATGAACCACCGGACCTAACAATGTCCAGTTTACTACGAACTTTACCGAACTACCATTAGGCAATGGTATGTAATATACGTATTGCTTGTATGGGTAGAATTTACCATCCAAGTAATATCCATTGC
>DAJV01000118.1:2150-4854 GCA_002496475.1 Vulcanisaeta sp. UBA163
GTCCAACCAATGTACTTATTATACCCTATTATAATTACGGGTGTACCTGGTATTGAAACACCATAAACGGTGTAGTTAGGATCTATTAGCTGAACCTGGAACCAAATTGATGGAAGAGTTGTTGGTAGTACAGGGCCACCCATAAGGAGCGGATACTCAGACTTTGGTGGTTGAACGGCAATAGCATTACTATGCCCTGGATCATTAGGTAATGAATTACTCATTAGGTACATGTATATTGTGAGCAGATCCCTCCAGTGCTCTTGGGAATACGTGATTTGCTGAGGCAATGGGCTCCAATCCTCATTTATTGGAATATAGGGGGTAAGCTCAGTACCTAAGCACTTACCCTCATACTTAAGCAGTGTTGTTAGGCTGCCGTTACCAGGAACGTAAAATGTTTGATTAACAGGTGATATATAGGGGTATAATTGACTGGCTAGGTCATAAGACATTGCACCAGCAAGCGCGGAGAATCTAATTGGCGTGAAAGTAAGTGATAGCATCTCAACCATATACTGCTGAACGTATAGTGAATCAAGCGGTGTCCAATAACTTGGTTTGTAACCAATTAGTTTAAAGTATATTGAGTATTGATTCGTAGCCAATACCTGAGATACATAGTCATTAATTCCCTCAGTATATGCCTTGAGAATTGCATACGCATACTTATCATGGTTTTTAATGTAATTCAAAGTCTCATTTGCAGTGAGTACGTTGCCAAGCCATAATTGGTATTCGTCATAACTAAGCCATGACTCACCGAGTATTTGTGACATTCTACCTGAGGATAGACGGCTCAATAAATTCATTTGCCATAGTCGATTATATGCCTGTATATAACCAAGTGCTAGGAATAGATCGTGATCGTTGGATGCGCATATATGATACACACCATACTTATCTACCTTAACATAAACTGTACTGTGGAGGTTAGGTAGATAAATAACGCCTTTAGGCGGAACCTCCTTAGTAGCCTCGGTCCAAACACCGGTAATTGGGTTGAGTAATGATAAGTATGCATTTAGGAAGAGTGAGATTATTACTGCAATTACTAGCATAATAATGAGTAATATATATGTCAATTTAGTCATCAGCCAGAGAAGATTCATAAAGTTTCTTAAATTTTATTCTTACATACTTTATTTATTAATTTATAATAATTAATATAGTTTATTTATTTCTATTGCATATGCTATGTTTAATATTGTCTCTTCGTTTAAATGCTTGGCCACCAGCATCATCCCAATTGGTAACCCACTTAATTTACAGCAGGGTATTGATAATGCTGGGTGCCCAGTTACGTTGAATGGTGCGGTGTTATAGAGCATGCCGGCGGTCATTAATAGTATCAATTCAGGTGTTGGGTTATCCACAAACTTAAGTGGTTTCTGTGGAGTGGTGGGCATGAGTAGTGCGTCGAACTTTGTTAATGCCTCGTCATAGGTCCTTCTTAGGTCAAGTGCTAAGTTCCTAGCCTTTGCGTAATACACATTATTATACCTGGTTATCATGTAGTAACCAAGTATTGCGCCCGCCTTAACATTTAATGGCAATTCGTTAGACATGGTTTTAAGGGCGTTACCGAAGAATTCAGCCAACTGCCATTCAAGGTAACCACCCCTCCAACCAACCCCTGAGGCTAGGAACATATTGGCCACCGTACCTTCAATCATTATTGGTGTCCAAATGGCCGCGCCCAACTTATGCATTGGTATTGAAACCTCCTCAACGGTTACTCCCAAGTCACGTAGCTTATCAGCGGCCTCTCTAACAGCCTTATTTACGTCCTCCTCAGAGACGGGCCATTCAAAGCCCTCCCTCACAATTCCTATCTTCAGCCCTTTAACATTACCTGAAAGTAACTTTGAGTAAGGCTTGACGGGGGGCTTTGGTAAATCGCTGGGTTGCCTGGGATCCAAGTCATCCCTGCCTGCAATAACCTCAAGTGTTACGGCTAAGTCCTCGACTTTACGTGCTATTGGCCCTGCATGGTCCAGCGTGGGTTCTATTGTGGCGATCCCTGTATACGGCACTAAACCATACGTCGGCTTAAGCCCGTAAACTCCAGTCCATGCGCTTGGAACCCTTATTGAACCACCTTGATCGGCGCCTATCGCAACATCGCATATGCCCGTAGCAACCGCTACCGCAGCTCCGCTAGACGAACCGCCACTCATATACTCGGGATTAATTGGGTTCAGTACTGGCGCTGGGTATGACGTGAAACTACCGCCTGAGAAGCTAAGTGCTTCGCAGGTTGTTTTCGCAACTATGTGTCCTCCCTCATTGAGTATCCTAATAACAACGGTAGCGTCAATCTCCGGTACAAAGCCCTCAAGTATTTTTGAACCGTGTAGCATTGGTACGCCGGCAATCATTACATTATCCTTAACGCAAAATCTCTTGCCGTTAAGTTTGCCGTTGTCTTTACCCTTGATGTCCGTGAGGAAGGCTATGGCGCCATAAGGATTCTCCTGAGGACTTGGTCTCCTCCATACCCTGGGATACGGCACATGTAGTGAATTAGAAATGTTATCACTAGTCTTATCGAGTTCGTTGTATATCGGTATCAACAACTTAATTGCGGACTGAATTGCCGTAATCTCCTCATCGCTTAAGTAAATACCTAATTTCGCGGCTAAATCCCTGATTTCTGGGGCCGAGGGGATCCTAGGCACGTATATTATGATATCTTACCTTA
>DAJV01000090.1 GCA_002496475.1 Vulcanisaeta sp. UBA163
TTTGTCAGGTTATTAACAAATCTCGAGTAATTGGACCAGTAAGTCCTTATTGCGTTCAAGTCCCTGGAGAATAAGTCCCTAATGTCCTCAATGTTCATGAGAATCATTGCGATCCTATCAAGCCCCATACCGAATGCCAGAACCCTACTCCTCTTAATTCCGAGGGGCATGACTACCTCTGGCCTGAATATTCCTGAACCAACGAATTCAATCCACCCAAGCTTTTCATGATATGCATAGCCCTCCGCAGAGGGGCTCGTGAATGGAAAGTAGGCGGGCTTAAACATCACCTTTTTCATACCCATGCCCTTGGCCAACGCCTCAAGGACACCGAGTAAATGCTTGAAGTTTAGTTTTTCACCCACAACGATACCATCGGCTTGGTTGAACTCCATTGAGTGCTTGGGATCGAGAATCTCGGGCCTGAATACCCTGTCTATGGTGAAGGCTCTATACTCACCATCGCCGCGACTGTGGAGTGTTCTTACGGAGACTGAGGTAGTCTGCGTCCTTAGTACAAGCCTAACTGCCCTGCCTGGGTCCCACCTATAGCCCCAGCCTCTCGAACCCGTTATCCAACCATCCTCATGCGTATGTGCAATCCTGCTAACCAACTCATTGTCAAGTAATTTACCAGTACTTGGGTATTTGAGGAAGTATGTATCGTGTATTTCCCTAGCCGGATGATCCTGGGCTTGAAACAATGCATCGAAGTTCCAGAACTCAAGCTCTACATGTGGTCCATAAACCTCCTCAAAACCCAATGATACAAAGACCTCTTTAACGAATTTAATGAATTCTGCGAAGAAGTGCTTGGTTGCAATGGGTGCCTGGGGTGGCGGTATTGATAGGTCGAATTTCTTTATGATGAGGTTTCTCCAATTACCACTGGTTATGAGCTCGGGGGTTAACGCAGTGATTATGGTACCAGGCTTCACTAGGCCCTTGCTTAATAATTCACGGGCTTTGTCAGTAATAACCAATTCTATAATGCTCCTCTCCTTAACTCTGACTATGCCCCTCCTCATGAACTCCTGGACTACGGGCCTTACGTTGTTGGGTACTTCATATTCAAAGACTCCATTACCTATGACGTTTAGTACCTCTTGCCTGTTGTTTATGTCCGTGAGCTTGTTGTTATCGGCGGTCAACTCAATAATGCCCTTATTAACTCTGATAATGCCCATTTTGGTTAATGATGATAATGCATAATTAATCTCATTAAGTGACAGTGAAACACCGTACTCCCTAGCAATGTTGAGAATGTCGTTAATGCCTGGTTTACATTTGCAACTCAGTAGTATATTCATGAGCCTAACTTCGGGAAGCCCCACCTCGACGTATCTTTTACCCTCCTCCGTTAGTTCAATGATCCTCCTAATGCCTTTATTCGTGAGTATTAAACCCAGGTTCTCTAATTCTGCAATGCTTCTCATGAGGGAGTTTACGTCCACGCCCAATCTAGATGCCACCTCCTCTACCTTCATTGGGGCATTGGCGTCTCTTAGTATCTTTAATATGTCGAATTCCTGTGGCGGTAGTATTAACTCCCTATTCTCGTTCATTCATGTACATTGATTAGCGAATATCATTCCTTATAAGGATTACTCATAGCCATACACGATCTACTAAAGTTAAATATATAGCTTAAATAATAGGTAATACTAAAAAGCGTGCGTTATAGCCTCCAGCCAATGGAGATTTTAGCCCTTGTAAAGCTGGCTCTCGATACGGGACAACTAAGGATGAGCGAGTCAAAGGTTGATATTGACGCCACGCCACTTAAGATCAGTGATATCGACAGGAGCGCGGTTGAGGAGGCAGTCAGGATTAAGGAAAGAGTTGGCGGTAGAGTCCGTGTAGTTACCGTGCTTAAGTACGGCCCATTACCAAAGAGGCAGCAGGAAGCAGAGAGCATTTTGAGGGAAGCACTGGCCATGGGTGCCGATGAGGCCTACTTAATAGTGGATAATGCGCTGGTCAATAGTGATCAATTATTAACAGCGAAGGCCATAGCGGCCACTGTGAAGAAGCTGGGTAATTATGACTTGATAATTGCAGGTGAGGCCACGATTGATGGCTACACAAGCCAGGTTGGGTCTAGGGTAGCTGCTGAGTTGGGTATTCCAGTTATTTCCTTTGTTAGGGAATTGAAGGTTGAGGGCAATAAGGTGACCGCCAAGCGTGACCTCGAAGATTCAATACAGACCGTAGAGGCTCAATTACCTGCTCTGGTAACCGTTACCAGGGAAATAAACGTGCCGAGAATACCACCACTGCTCCAAATAAGGGCAGCCATGAAGAAATCCATAAACAAGTTGAGCCTTGCTGATCTTGGAATTTCCATGAAATCACTAGTCGAAGTTGTGAGTATAGCACCAATACAGGTCAAGAGAAAGAACGTGATAATTAAGGATGGTACTGTTGATGAGAAAGTTGATAAATTAATACAGGCTCTTGTTCAAGAAGGGCTCATAACACCGAGGTGATGAGCATGACCAAGGTACTCGTAATAGGTTCAATTAGTGACACTGGTTTAATAGGACTAGCACAGAAGGTGGATAACCCAGAAATCCACTATCTAGTGCTTGGTACTGGTGATACATCGCAATTGGGCAAGTATGGCATTACTAAGGCATATTCACTCACTGCGCAGATTGACGAGTCCTCATTCGCAGAGACACTTACCGGCATTATTAACTCTAATAATTACTCAGTGGTGATCACTCCAGCAAGTAAGTTCTTCAAGACTGCAATACCAATATTAGCGCAGAAACTATCAGCACCTGTAATTGTTGATGTACTAGACCTAAAGCAAAGTGGTAATGCATTTGAGATTACGTATAATGGTGTTGGAAATAGGGCGCAGGTTACCGTTAAGGTTGTCGACAGGGCATTCCTAATCGCGCCACCGACACGTTTCAAGCCCAGTGAGAAAGTCGTCACAGTGACTACGGAGTCTCTGCAGCCCAAGGTTGTTACGGGTGTTAAGGTAGTCTCCACCGAGGAGAAGCCTAAGGGTAAGGTTAGGATTGAAGATGCGGAGTTGATTGTTTCAGTGGGTAGGGGTTTCAAGAAGCAGGAGGATCTTAAGCTCGCCTTCGAGTTAGCCGAGGTTCTTGGGGCTGAGGTTGGTTGCTCAAGGCCAATAGCCGCAGATTTGAAGTGGCTCAGTGAGGACCACTGGGTTGGACTTAGCGGACATAAGGTAAGGCCGAAACTCTACATGGCGATTGGAATTAGTGGACAACCACAGCACTTGGCCGGGATGATGGAAGCGAAGACCGTGATTGTGATAAATAGTGATCCCAATGCACCATTCTTCAAGAATTGTGATTATGGAGTTGTTGAGGATTTATATAAATTCGTGCCAACACTAACGAAGAAGCTTCGCGAGGTACTTAAGAAGTAAGTGATGGAGAATTAAATTCTAGGGATAGTAATTTTAATAATTAATTATTTCATAATATTTTATGCATATATTATCAAATATTGATAGGAAATATTCTATAATTATTAATATTAATTGGAAAGATAAAAATATATAAAGTAAAATA
>DAJV01000055.1:0-246 GCA_002496475.1 Vulcanisaeta sp. UBA163
CTCGAGGAGGTATTCCTACAGAATGTCCCAATTATACCTTTAACGTACGGTTCAGCATGGTATGGCTACTCAACGAAGTACTGGGTCGGTTGGCCCAATGAGGCGAACCCCGGAGTTGCGTGGCCATCAGCTTGGTCTGGCTCTGGTGAGGTATGGGTTGTAATTCATTTGAAGCCCGCATCCCTTGTTAAGCCTAAGCCTGTTGTTAGTTCATCATTGCTTGTTACGATAATTGTAATCGTAGTT
>DAJV01000055.1:319-1705 GCA_002496475.1 Vulcanisaeta sp. UBA163
TTTAAATTTTTATTTATTACCTATTAGGTCTAGCAATAATTAGGTATGTTAGTGACGCCGCAATGAATGATATGAAGTAACTAATATCGGCACCACCGAGGGCGCTGGCTATCGGGCCTACGTAGGGTATTAACCCTCCAGTGGCTGCGTCCAGGTTCATGAATGGTACCGAGATTAATAGGCCGATTACGTAGGCCAGTATTGCCTTCCAAACAACCCTTGGACTATCCTCAACAAGTCTCCAGTTCCTGACCCTGTATACGTAGAACATGATCAGTAGTATGCCTATCCAGGGCGTTATCCAGTAGTCGAGGAATAGTAGGAAGCCCTCGTAGTAACCAACGAAGTTTAGCCCGCCGAGCACGGCCATTAACGTGCCAACCACGGCACCGGCCGCGAGTGCCTGCCACCTCCTGGCCTTGTTATATATCGCTAGGGCCGATAGGGAGTTCGTGTATATGTTGAGGACGTTGGCTGCCAGGGCGCCCAGAAATAGGGCTGTCACGGCGATGATGGCGTAGGCGAAGCCGTAACTACCCATGAACTGGACGAGCACCGTCGGCAAACCACTGGTGTTACCCGTGGCGGCCGCCACCGCGAAGCCCACAACCTCACTCCATAGGCTGGCCAGCAACCCACCGAGTGCCGCGTAGGCGATTACCCTAGCCCTACTGGTGTTCTCGGGTAGGTAGCGTGAGTAGTCGCTTGCGTAGGGTCCCCAGGACATTATGTAGCTGAATACCGTGGCCAGA
This sequence comes from Vulcanisaeta sp. UBA163, assembly GCA_002496475.1. Taxonomy (GTDB): domain Archaea; phylum Thermoproteota; class Thermoprotei; order Thermoproteales; family Thermocladiaceae; genus Vulcanisaeta. The sequence goes on from DAJV01000055.1 coordinate 1,072, forward strand.
GCTATCGCGAAGTTGAATGGGTTGAAGGCCGCCGTCCTCAGGTAGGCACTGAGTAAGTGGGGCTTCGTTAGTGATAGGGCCAGTGAGACTGCGAACATTACCCCTAGTACCATGGATAGTATGTACTCGGACCTATGTATTACGTCATAGCCGAAGAGCGCGATTACGAATTGCGTGAGTACTGTAATTAATATCGCGGCGTAAAGCGGTATTTTGGGGTCGACATAGTTAATTATGTAGCCACCGATTATTGCGTTTACCGAGAACCAACCAAGTGTACTAACCCAATTGGCTATTGCGAAGGGTAGGTTACCAACCCTGCCATAGGCAGCCCTGGATATCATTATCTGTGGATAGCCGTACGTAGGCCCCATGGCGGCTAGGAACCCGACGAGTAGGCCTCCGAGTACGTTACCGAGCACCAATGCCAGCGCTAGCCAGGGTAGTGGTAGGCCTAGCGTGTATAGTATTGGGCCGAGCGCGTAGTCCGCCACGGTTAGGTTACTCGCGAACCAGAGCGTGAATTGGTAAATCGTCCTACCATGCCTCATTGATTCAGGTACGTGCTCTATACCGAGCCTCTCCATTACCGATGTCATTGGGTATGGAGGAGCAAAGGAATGGGAAGTAAGTG
>DAJV01000055.1:1799-2326 GCA_002496475.1 Vulcanisaeta sp. UBA163
ATCTATGATGATAGGTATGGAGTGATTAACTATGGTGGTAAGGACGTAATCGATGTTGGGGCATTCATCGGCGACACGGCCATATACTTCGTTAGGAGGGGTGCGAGGAGGGTTGTGGCTATTGAGCCCCACCCCAGGGCGTTCGCTGAGTTGATTAGGAATATTAAATTGAGTGGACTAGGCAATACCGTTATACCCATTAATGCAGCCCTCGGCAGTACTCCGGGCATTACCTGCGTGCCTATGGACCTAGACCTCGGAAGCATAATGGCTATGTACTTCGGGCCATCAATGGGCTCGTGTAATGACGGCTTTAGGGTTAGGTTAATAACGTTGGGCGAGGTCCTTAGAGAGACCGGCGTGAGCGCTGATGTTCTTAAGATGAATTGTGAGGGTTGTGAGTATGACGTAGTACTTAATGATTACGGCCATGTCAGGTTATTCAGGGAGTTAATCTTTGAATACCATAAATGGGTTACTGGCATGCCCGTTAATGAATTATTCGCCGTGTTGAGTAGGGACTTTGA
>DAJV01000055.1:2541-3642 GCA_002496475.1 Vulcanisaeta sp. UBA163
GTTTAAATACCCTATTCATAACGCACATGCACATTGACCATACGGGCCTGGCTAACGAGCTACGTAATAGGCTGGGTCTAAGCATCGCCATGCATAGGAGGGATTATGAACAAATCCTTAAGATGTTAAATAGGGACTTGTTCATTAGGGAATTCCTAGAGCTGTTGCAATACTACGGCGTTCCTGACGCGGAAATGGAAATGTATAGGAGCGTCATAAGCAGCATAGCCAGCAGGAGGAGGTTAAGTGACGTGAGCCCCGACATCATAATTAATGGTGAGGAGGAACACGTAGGGAGCGCCCACGTACTTTTAACGCCGGGTCATTCACCAGGCCATATATCAATCGTAATTAATGAATATAGCATTGCATTCACAGGGGACTTAATATTACCGACAATAACAACCCACGTAGGAATAACCGCGATAAACCCCGGCAACCCACTGTCTGACTACTTCACTTCATTACTTAAGATAGGGGGTATGGGGCTTAAATGCATATACCCAGGGCATGAGGGTGAGGTATGCAACGTTAATGGTAGGATAAATGAGTTAATTAAGCATAGGGTCTCGAGACTATGCGAAGTACTAAATGCATTGAGGGGCAATGAGTTAACGATATTCGAGGTAACCAGGGCATTGAAGTGGATGGAGGGCAAGAATTACGCAGATCTCGACCCAATGAATAGGTACATGGCCCTCACAGAGACGGCGGCCCTAATCAAGTACCTGGAGTCCCTGGGAATTGTTAAGGAAGGTAATGACCATAGATACGGAATTGTTAAGGAAGTCCCATGCGACGTGCAGTGGTTTATACCGCAATTAAGTTAAATAGTGCTCGAAAAACAGTCCTATTAATGAGCCTTGAGGGTATTGAGGAGTTCGTACTCAGTAAAATCAGGGAGTCCAGGCTGCCGGGCCTGAGCATTGGTATTATTAAGGATGGCGAGTTAATCTACGCCAGGGGCTTTGGTTTCAGGGATATTGAGAAGGGTTTACCTGCAACGCCGCGAACAATCTATGGTATAGGCTCAATAACCAAGTCCTTCACCGCACTGGCGATACTGAAGCTCGTTGAGGAGGGTAAGCTAAGCCTTGACGA
>DAJV01000055.1:3731-13090 GCA_002496475.1 Vulcanisaeta sp. UBA163
GTCCTTGGCTTAGACAGTAATTGGTTACCATTATCCACACCTGAGGATGTACTTACATTCATGAGGGATGCGGCCGACTGGGCTGTGGCAAGGCCAGGCGAGAGGTTCTTCTATCTAAATGAGGGTTACGTAATCCTAGGCCTTATAATTAGGAGGGTTAGTGGCATGCCTTATGAGGACTTTGTTAGGGAGAGGATACTTAAGCCGCTGGGCATGGATAGGACGTACTTCAGCGCCGATGAGGTGCTTAGGGATCCTGAGGTGGCTACGCCGTACATAATCGATAGAGAGGGTAGGCATGTACCGAGTAAATTCCCCTTCGGCATAACATCCGACGGTGGTTTACTGAGCAACGTCGTTGACATGAGTAGGTACGTGACCATGCTCATTAATAGGGGCGAGTTCAACGGCGTGGAAATACTCAGTAGGGAATTGATTGAGACCGCCGAGAGGGGTTACATAGACGTGCCCTGGAGGATAATCGGCGATGAGAAGTATGGCTACGGACTAATAGTGAGCCAAGGCTTTTACGGGAGGAAATTAGTTGAGCATAGTGGCAATGTCGGCGTGTACACGGCAGATATGGCCTATGTACCTAGTGATAAGGTCGGCATCATCATAATGGCCAATGCGGAGGGCTACTCACTATCGAAGATGGGGATTTACGTACTAAGCAGGTTGCTTGGTCATGACCCAAGCGAGTTAATGCCATTCATGATTGAAAACATGGTTAAAAGACTCGAGGGCACGTATGAGGCGTACCACGGCACTGTTAAGGTCTCAATACGGGGGCAGGGCGATTACCTCATAATGAGGAGCACCACCAAGTATACTGAGGAGGTGACTATACTCGTCCCTGATGAGGTGAGGAGGGACTACGCAAGGTTCTACACATTAATGAATGGCGCTAAGGTACCCGCCGAATTCCTAATTGAGGGGGATAGGGTTATCCTCATTTATGAGAGGTTTAAGTTTATAAAACGAGAATGAGTAGACCAGGGTTAATTTCATAGAAAGATTTTTAAAGAAGATCGATATACGGTACCCGTATGATTAGTACAAAGTTTAAGAATGCCGACATTAGAAGGGAGATTTCGAACGAGAATACCAATAGATATACATATATGAACAATACTCAGGAATATACTAGATACTATGCATTTATACGGCGAATACCAATGTAATGGTACTGCTTAAATTATTTGGTCATTATAATTGCCTGTGATTGTTAATAACATAAATAACGTCCCTGCCGAAGATGTTTCAAAATTATTGAGGGGAACGAGGGGTTTCTACGTTCAGTGGTTAATAACTAAGGACCACGGCTCTTATAAATTCGCTGTCAGGAGGTTCGTGGTTAAGCCGGGCGGTGTCATGCCCCTGCATAATCATAAGTATGTCGAGGCCGTCATTATATTGAGGGGTAAGCTTAGGATTAGGTCTGGAGGGGATGTTTACGAGCTCGGCCCTGGGGATTTCTTCTTCACAGGTCCATATGAGCCCCACGCCATTGAGAATGTTGGCGATGAGGAGGCGGAGTTCATATGCGTGATTTCCTACGAGGATGACATGTCCCTAATACCCCTGGAGTGATTGAGTAGTTTTGAACTTTGTTCTTGCCCTCAGCCTTTAAAATCCGCAAGTTATATAGTGATAATTAGTGTGATGTAGATTATTTGTTGAAAAATAGTTATTAAGAGGTAATTATACTACGCACTAATGAATCCAATAAATGACTACCTCAGGGACACGGTTAGGGAATTACAGGGTGAGAAGGCCTTCGTGTACCTTGCCAAGGCTCGTGAGGTTGCAGAGAAAAAGGGCATTAAGGTTATTTCGTTTGGCATCGGTCAACCTGACCTACCGACCTTTGACAACATAATAAATGCGGCAAAGAGGGCCCTTGATGAGGGGTTCACGGGGTATACCGAGACCGAGGGAATTAGGGAGCTTAGGGAGGCCATTACTGACTACCTTAATTATAGGTACCACGCAGGTGTTAGGCCTGATGAGGTTATTGTGACCACGGGAACAAAGACAGCCATTTTCCTTGCCATAGCGGCTTACGTAAGACCAGGCGATGAGGTAATAATACCAGACCCTGCATACCCAGCCTATTCAGAACTCACGAAACTCTTTGGTGGTAAACCCATCTATGTTGCTATGAAATTTGACCCAGAGGACGGTTTTAGACTGGACCTGGAAACCATGGAGAATTCAATAACCCCAAGGACTAAGGCAATTGTGATAAACAACCCACATAATCCAACAGGCGCCATTTTCAGACCTGAGGAGGTGACGAAGCTCCTTGAGATAGCCAAGGACTATAAATTACTGGTTGTCGTTGATGAGATATATGACAACTTCGTGTATGAACAAGGATCCTTCAAGGGCGTTTTAGAGCTTGAGCCTGAGTGGAGGAATTACGTACTCTACACCAACGGTTTTAGTAAGACGTTCTCAATGACTGGTTGGAGACTTGGTTACCTAGCGGCGAGTAAGGAGGTTATTGAACCAATAAGGAAGTTGGCAGCCAACACGTATAGTTGCCCACCAAGTATTGCCCAGAGGGCTGGTGTTGAGGCCCTTAGGAATGAGACATCTTGGAAGAGTTCCAGGGCTATGATTGAGTTGTTCAAGAGAAGGAGGGACGTGATGTATGAGGAGTTGAGAAAGATACCGGGTATTGAGACGTGGAGGAGCACGGGCGCATTCTATATGTACCCAAGGGTTAGGAAAATCCTTGATAAGTTGAGCATGAATGTTGATCAATTCGCGGACTGGCTTCTGGAAAACTATGGCGTCGTTATACTGCCAGGAACGGCATTCTCTGAGACTAACATGGGTAGAGACCACGTGAGATTAAGCTTTGCATTGGATGAGGCGTTGATTAAGGAGGGAATTGATAGAATGAGAAAAGCCATAGAGAGATGAAACGCGCTCATTTGTAATTTAATTACTTTTTCCTGCAATTTGTCGAATTAATTATTTTATCTATTAATTTATCTATGGAGATAGAAATCCCCAGTTTTTCCATGATCCCTGTAACAAACCTTAATGTCATGTCATCACTGGGTTGAGAAATTATGCCCCTTGCCTCACGCGCATACTTACATGGGTTCGTAACGAAATCCCCATTATCATAATGCACAGTCAATTCCTCACTGACGCTTCCACATATGAGATAAACGAGAAGGTAATCCTCGTTCCTAAGATCATGAGCAAAACGCCTATGCATAACAGAATGCCCCGTATAAGTCTCAACCCTAATTTGCTTGTAATCCCCTGGTTTATAAAACACTGGACCCTCGATAATTATGGAATCAAGTAAACCATTGCCATTGACTATAAACTCAACGGTCAACTCATACTCATGAAACCAAAAATGAGCAATCAAGCAGTCAAAAAGGCCTAGGTACTTCGAGCACCTAAGTCCATTCTTAATGCATTCTTCTATGCCCATAATAGGAATCATGAAGTAGCCCCCTTATTTAACGGTGCGCCGTGGTAAATATTTGATATATATCAATTGATAAAACCATATTACGCACAGGAATAAACCAAGAAAATACAAGAGAAACCTTTAAATAATAGCAAAAACAAATAACTATAGCGGAAAACCAGGTAGGCCCACTATCGTGGGCTAAAACCTGAAACCACTTTTTCTTTTTCCTTCCTCAATCCACAGATGGCGATAAGTGCTATTCGCTATTACTGCACTATTTTACTTTATACAAGGGAACTAATATAACATCATATAGAGATCTATAAAGTCTTTATCTAAAACATACTGAAAAGATTTAAATGCATCCTCAATGTAGTACCTATCGTATGAGTTATATCGAGATTGGTCTTGGGGACGTCATTGGAATAATCAAAGAGCTAAGGTCACTTAGGAGCTCACTTAGGAATAGGCTTACCGTCAAGATCCCGAGGGATTACGTTGTTGGCAATACTGATGTTATTGCGAGACCCATGTTTACTGATGGTTTCATTGTTTCATTTAGGGTTGGTACCCGTGAGTACAGGGTTTGGTGGTCAGGCATTGAGGAGGCATTTAATGGCGAAGGCAGTGATTGGGGTGATTACAGGATTGTGGCTGGCAAGGAACCATATATCGAGTTGCTAAATCCCGATGGTAGTGTGGCCGCAAGAATTAAGATCAATGAAGAATTAATAAGTAGGTTAGATGGCTTACTAAATGCTGCATTCCTCCTTAGCGTGGTTGATTGGTTCATTGAGGATAATGTTAGGAATATTGCCAATATAGTGAGCGTCTTTATACCCGAGGACTACTCAGAGTTAAGGTATATCAGCGACTTTGTAGAATCAATACATGCAAAATTAAACGAACTAAACATAATAAAGGAGCTCGAGGATGGCGTTAGGAGGATAGAACTCGAATGCCATATGAATAATCACGGGAATAGGGAGGTTGTTGAGGTAATACCAGTCGGCAAGTACTACCTATGCCCAGATTGTTTGAGGAAGGCTGAGGGATACGTTGAAGAAGTACTAAGTAGGTGGAGGGACATAAGGATAAGAGTGCCAACTGAATCATGGCAGGGACTACAAAGGGGTATAGAACGAACAAAGGAAGTAATACAAACAATAGTAAGAATAATGTAGATGAATGAATCATCATTAAACTAACCAGTTAAAATAATGACCACGTATCCCTAAGTTTCTCATAATATTTTTCATTACCTGTTAGCTCCAGCATGCAAATCATGTTCAATCACTTAACCTAATTCTATATTACAAGTAGGCTAGGTCTTATCAAGTCCTTGGTTATTTCTTACCATCCTGGCGCCGATTATTTACAAAAATGAATGGCAAGTAACCCGTTATTTGCAATCCACATGTGAACATGAATTAAATGATGCCAAAAATAAGCAGTGTAGCGCCAATATGTGGAATATGGTGCGGGGGCCGGGATTTGAACCCGGGACCTCCCGGTTATGAGCCTTACGCGGGGCCTTCTGCCCCAGGGCGCTCCAACCAGGCTGAGCTACCCCCGCACGATTCATTGTATTCATTTACCGGTTTAAAAGTATTTTTCTACGGTAATTTTCTATGCATTTTTCCATGATTTGGACCTATGAATGAGTTTATTGCTACCCTTTGGTTAAAATGGGCATTCTTTTATCATCTTTTTAGTCTTCGTGAATATCTTAACATGTATATGACCAGTACCAGTAGTATTAGTAGTAATAGAGCCTGTGTTGATGTATAGTTGACTTGGTGCATTACCTGTTGATTCCGTAACTTACTCTCGCCATGCCATTGCTGCATTACGATAGTTACCTCCTGAGCTACCTGTGGATTCTCAATTATTATACCGAGCTCCCTATTATTGTGTAGTGACGTGTAGTCGAGGTTTACACTACCCACGTATACATAATTCCCCACCACTATTGCCTTAGCCGTTAGGTTACTAACCATCACGGCGCCCAGCTCGTTGATCACCTCCTCATTCTCACTGTACTGTCCCACAAGTACTACCCTATTACCATGCATTGCGATTAAGCTATACATTCCTGAGGATGGGTAGAGTTCCTCAAAGGCCATATAGAGGGTTCCTGGCTGGTTAAGTAGGTCCTCTAGGTACTCCATGGAGTTTATCGGAGACACTACGATGCCTGGATAGTTAATCCACGTAATTGACTCATTACGGTAATCAGTGAGTATTACCTCGGTGAAGACCTGGGCAATGCTTGAGTTCCTAATCACCAAGTCAATACCCAAGTCAGTCTCGAAGCCATAGTAGGTTGGGTTTATTGAACCTATTATCACGGTCCCATTATCAATAACAAAGACCTTACTATGGACATAATCATAGTTATAATTAAACGAAACATGGGCACCCGAACTAACTAACTCATTAACAACAGAGTACTCCGTCTCGGGAATACCACCATAGACATTACCCGAGAGGACAACATAAACCTCAATACCCCTTCGAGCCAAGTTCACCAACTCATTAACTAGGGGTTGATAGGTCAATTCATAAGCCTCAACATACACGCAATGCCTCGCCTCACTAATCACGTTAAGGATATACGTAGAATTTACTGGTGATACCACTATGGATACCTGGCTTGAGTTAATAGGTACATACCAACTCTGAGCATGGGCCATTACAGGCAATGCCAAGGTTATTAGTAACACCATTACCAATAAGATCCTCATCAATGCACTAAATTAAGAAGGCCATTTAAGAACTACACTATAACCCAGGGTAATTTAAATCAACGAAGGCACCCACTGAAAAACCTTAAAAACACAAAGCAAAAAGTAAAGCACGGGCCCGTAGCTCAGCCAGGTAGAGCGGCGGGCTNNTTCGAATCCCACCGGGCCCGCCAATTCTCCTTCAATCCTAGAAGTAATTGTTGTCGTAATCGTTTTCATTCTCATTAGTGTTCGCTTTCATAATGTTTGTATACACCTTTTGTGATTGAAAGCACTTGGAGAATGGTTGATTACTCGTTAATATCCCTTGAGGAGATTAATGAGGAGCAGAGAAGATTCATCTTCAAGTACGTGACGGAGAAAAAGGGTGTTAACTCGGTATACCTAATAATTGGAAAAAGATGAAAAACTAACGCAAAGAATAAGGAATACTAGAAAACTAAGTAAGGGGAGAAGTGAAAACAAGAACGGAGAGAAAAGTAGGGAGAAAACTAAAGGATACAAAACTGAAAGTACTAATTACTAAAGAAGAACATGAATAAAGAATATGATACTCTAAGATTCCCAAGCAGTAGATAAGATTAAGGAAATAGGCTTAATCATTTCAGTATTAGCTGAATTTGGTAATGTATCCTGAAATTAAACCTTAGAAGTTTTATGAACTACATTAGGATAGACTTCATGGTAATTGGTATAAATAAGGCTTATGAGACAAGGTAATTAAAGCTGCATAGATACGTGGTAATATTAGCTGGCACTATAATTGAAATATGAATAAAAGATTTATTATTGAACGCCAGCCTATCGAGATGTTTACCCGCTATAATTCCTTAATCGAGATTGTGTTTAGCATAGTCTATTACTTATTTTTCCACATAGTTTTTCATGGCTTATGATGAAATACCAAAACTATATCATTGATTAGTGCTGCTTTCTACGTGATTTTAAACTGGAGAACTTTATTTCCGTCTTCATATATAATGATTTCTCCACTTTCTGAATCTAAGATACCATAACATCTGAAGCTCTGCGAGCTATCTAACCTCAGGTATTTGGTACCGAATGGGAATTCGTAGTATGTATAACACCCATCAGTCATATGACCATTTAGGAATAATTTAGGCTTTAAGTCTTCTATTGCTTCTCTCATTATTCTCCCATATCCATCGTCCCTCATCATGGGGTAAACTTCAGGAATATAAGGTGGCTGGTGGGTTACAAAAACGTCTAGCTTCTCAACTGAGTCCTTAATCTTCTTAATAATTCTTGTTAAACGATTAGGGTTGATCTCATATTCACGACCCTTTTTACCTAGAAGTCCGTTAATTCCAGCTATTTTTAGTCCTCCAATCTCAATGACCTTTCCGTCTTGGAGTGCAAACATCTTTATCACGGGGAAGTTCTCGTGGTTCCCATAAACCGTAATGAGGGTTACCTTAGAGGTTATTGCGTTAAAATCCTCTATTGTCATGTATTCACCCCAGTCACCTGCACAGATAACAGCATTAGGCTTAATATAGTCTATAATTGATAAAAACCATTCTACAGCAATCATTTCATTATGTCCCCTGTGGTAACCCAATGACTTATGAATATCGCTTACTAAAAGGAATTTCACGAATTCTCTCCTTTATGTTACAGTTAAAATAATTTTCGATCAAACATCCTTAAAAATCCCATACTTGAAGTAAATTTGCATATGTAGGATTAATAATATTAATAATAATGAGTATTATCAGAAGAATAGGGTTAAAACAAGAAAATGAACAGTTGTATCTCGAACAATTTAAGGTCCACAATTTATTACTAGATAAGTAGCAATGGCCTATTGCTGTTGCCACGTTCGTAGGAATATCAGTTATACTAATCCTATATGAAATAGCTAGATATGAATATGAAGACATTATAGCAACTGACATAATACAAGGCCCTTAGTGACGCATGTAAACCTGTCCCTACTCACTATACTGGTGCATAAGACCTAAGGTGTTCTTTTTCCCACATACTGGGCAGTCCAGATAAAGTATTCTGCTCATAGAGCATTCAGATTTATTCAAAATACTGAAGTGATCCATGGAGCATCTATTTCATCAAGATTTTTAAGTTATGTTAGAAGTTATTAATTATGGTAAAAATCTTACTAGCCGCAGATATACATGTCCCTTCAAGCCTTCTAGGTATTATTCTAGATGCCGTAAAGCTAGTGAAGCCAGAGGCGATTATCCTATCGGGAGATCTAAGTTACGATGGAAAATTGAGTGATATCGAGAAGCTATTTTCAAAACTAAGGAAGGCTAGTGAAATAATGAGGATAATATCAGTATTGGGCAACCATGATCTATGGCTTCATGGAAATCAGAGGGATAGCATTACTAAGATAGAGAGAATAGGAAAGGTTGCAGAGAAGTATGGCGTGAATCTGTTAGATGTAGAAGGAAGGGTAGAATTTGGAAACTATGATATAGTCGGTAATGTAGGCTGGTACGATTATTCTTTTGCACCAGACTATGGGACCTCCAGTTTTGATTTACAAAAGTATGAGAACTGCAACCCTTGTGGCGTGGATAAGCGGATTATTAAGTCAAACTGCATTAAAAATTTTGCATCATCATGTCCGTGCAATATCTGGCACAATGATTGTATTTATGCCGATATCGACGCAAAGAAATTTGCCAGTGAAAACAAGAAGAAAATAGAGAAGAACATAAGGGGGAGGAAGACTATAATAGTTACCCATCATGCCCCATTAATGAGATTAATTAAAGAACGCTCGTTCTTTAACGCCTTTGACGGACAGGATATGTCTAACTTAGTCTTTAAGCCTGGAAGTGGAATCTCTTACTACATATATGGCCATCTCCATGATAGATCTGTAGCTCCTATTACTCAGATTAATGGTGTCACTTTTATAAATCCCTTTACATTTCAGCTTAATTTGGGCGACTACATCGGTAAAGCCGTATTGGATCTCTGACTTTCTTATATAATCTTATATAAATTAGTCAGATCTGACGGGAGTATGAGTCGTTCATGGACTTTAAAGACCCTTCATTAAGGCTAAGAGACTTAGAGGACTTGGTGAGAAGACTATTAAGGATAAGACACGCTACATTAGGCAAGCTTTAACTAGCTTGAACTGGATTCTAACGCCAGAGGGCATTAGGGAG
>DAJV01000106.1:0-14387 GCA_002496475.1 Vulcanisaeta sp. UBA163
TGGTAATAGGTTCATACCCGTGGAACTCATAGATGTTGCTGGTTTAGTACCGGGTGCTTGGCAGGGTAGGGGCTTGGGTAATCAATTCCTTGACCACCTCAGGAGGGCTCCTGTGCTCATCCACGTTGTTGACATGGCTGGCGCGACGGATGATGAGGGTAGGCTTGTTAAGCCCGGCGCTCATGACCCGTTGGTTGATATTGAATTCCTCGCTAATGAGGTTACTATGTGGATGGCCCAGATGCTTAGTAAGGATTGGGATAAGTTGGTCAGGCTTGTGGATTACGCAAAAAAGCCATTGTTGGAAATCCTATATGAAAGGTTCAGTGGGTTGGGCATAACCCAGGCACAGATAAGTGATGCCCTGGTGAAGTTGGACTTAGACAAGAAGCCGCTTGGTAGGTGGAGTGATGATGACATTAGGGGTTTCGTATCAATGCTTAGGGAATTAAGTAAGCCCATGGTTATTGCAGCGAATAAGATGGATATACCTGAGGCTGAGGATAATTACAGGAGGATTGCTAAGGAGGCAGGTAATAAGTATAGGGTGATTCCAGTGAGCGCTGACTATGAATTAGCCCTAAGAAGAGCCGTCAAGGCTAACCTGATTAAGTATGTGCCGGGGAATGACGATTTCGAGATAATATCAAGCACCCTAAGCAGGACTCAGAGGGATGCCCTGGAGAGGATTAGGGACTTCATGCATAGGTGGGGTGGTACTGGCGTCATTAAGACCTTGAATACGGCAGTATTCGATGTTCTCAATATGATAGCCGTTTACCCAGTGGCTGATGAGAGGAAGTTCACGGACACTGAGGGTAATGTACTACCTGATGTATTACTACTACCCAAGGACTCCACTGTACTTGACCTGGCCAGGGAAGTACACAGTGAAATCGCTGAGAAGGCTGTTACAGGCATTGACGCTATTACAGGTAAGAGACTTGGTGTTAATTCAAAGCTTTGGCACAGGGCAGTCATTAGGATATACATAACAAAGTGAGTATTACATTCTCTTCAGTTTAGGGATCCCAAGTATATCCATTATATTCCCAAGCACGGTTCTTATTGCATTTACGAGATTTATCCTGAATTCCCTGATTTCTAATTCTGCATTTAGCACTGGGTATTTCTCATAGTAACTATTGAATGCGAGGGACAATCTATTCACGTAATCAATTAAGTTCTCAAGCCTTAGTTCCTGCGCTGCCCTGGCGATAACTTCAGGATATTCACCTAGCATTAGTATTATTTCCTCCTCCTCACTCGGTATACTACTTGGGACTTGAATATCCTTGGGTATCTCGCCAGCCTTTTCTAAAATGCCATTTGTTCTTACGTAGGTATACTGTATGAATGGTCCACTGTTCTGCTTTAGGTTAAGTACCTTATTCCATGAAAATGTTAATGGCTTATTGGGACTCACTGAGAGGAAGGAGTATCTAATGGCGCCAGTCGCAACTGCCTCAGCTACTCTGTTAGCCTCATCCTGTGGGAACCTGTCCTTCACTATGTCCATGACCCTGATCTTGGCCTCATTTAGTAATTCATCAAGGGATACGTAAATCCCCCTTCTGCCGCTCATCCTAGCGCCAGCTAGGTTAACCATTTCATATGAGTAGTGAATTAGTTTCATGACCATTTCATGGTAACCCATGGCATACAGGGCGAGCTTAAGCTGTGCCTGTGGATGAGTCTGCTCGGATCCGATGACCCTTACCAATTTATCGAATTTAAAGTTGCTCCAGAACCAAAGGGCGTAGGCAATATCCCTAGTTAGGTATAGGCTTGTTCCGTCGCTTCTAAGTAATGTTGCCTTTGGTATGTACTTGGGGAGTTTAAGTTCGTCCCATAGCCTCAAGTCTTGAGCGTACTTATCAGCCCTAAATACCAGGGCGCCATCATCTCTTTCGACATATTGAGGGGCTTTCCTAAGCAATTCATTAATTACCCTAGACACGCCACCACTGTCTACGGCTACCTCACTCTCGAAGTCCCAGGAATCAAAACCAATACCGAGTCTGTCCAGGGTGATCCTAAAGCCCTTAAGTACGATATCAACGGCCTCCCTAATGATCTTCCTCACAAACTCATCGCCTTCTTCATAAGCCCTTGACCATTGCTTAACCATGGCAGGTAAATCTTCAAACTTACCTAACTCCCTAAGTAGGGTCTCGGTGAGCTCCTTGTCCTTCTCCATAAAACTATTAATCACCGAAACCCACTCATCCCTTTCACTGATCAGTTTATTAGCATCCTCAAACCTATTCTCATCCTTCAACTGTTCAATTTGCTTGCTCAACCTTTTGATTTCACTCACGGCATAGGTGACCGAGTACACAATGCCCATGGTCTCATCCGGCTTCAAGCCATTATTGATCCTACTAAGCACTAAATCCTTGGATGCATGATACCCAATGCCTACATAGGGCATTTGATCCCCGCAGTCATTAACGTAAAAATGAACCCTGACAGAGACTCCGCAAAAGCGAAGGAGTCTTGCCAGTGAGTCACCGAGTACGGCATTTCTACCATGGCCAATATGCATGGGTTTAGCAGGATTAGCACTCGTGTGCTCTATTATGTAGCTACCGGTGGGGCATTTATCACTTATTCCGTATTTACTACCTAGTTTATTAATTGTTGACAGTACAATACCTGCATAGTCCTTGGTGTTAATGCCAATGTTTAAATAACCGTTAATCAATGCTGCCTTATTAATTAATTTAAGCTTGGGTAAAATCCTGCTTATTATTTCATTGAGGTCTCCATGCTCCCTGGCTATGTTGTGCATTGGTATTGCCAGGTAACCGTACTGTGATGGCGCCCTAATTATTTCATTTACGTACCCAGTAACGTCTTTATTAATTTCTGAACTTAGAAACCCAAGGAGACTCTGCACATCCTTAATCACCTCATCATATGGGTTATTCATTACGGATATGCTACTAACTCGCAATTAAATATTTTAATGCCATGATTATAATTAACATGGTCCTCCTCACTCCGTGGGGTTGGCTTCTGTGATGGAAGGCTTCTACGTAAATTCCCTCTGGTGAAGGACCAATGACTTGATGCCACTCACTAGATGCAATAGCAACTCACTATTTAAAGCACTTGATAACTTTTCTTCTTATGCGTATTAATGCGCTAGTGCTCATACTAATCATTTTATTGGTCCTAAATATTTCTCATTTTCATGAACTTCACCGTATATTGAACGCAACTCGTCTATACATGACTGATTTCCTCCCCGTCCTTAAGGGTGAGGCTTGCCCCCTTTTTATCACAGGGCTCTAAGAGTGGGAAGAATGCATGGTAGTATTCGAGGAATGCACTTGTCCTAAAGGGCGGGATTTCAGGTACGTTGTAAGGCTTATATAGCCTAGTGATTTTACGTACTTTGTGAGCGCGGGAGGTAGGAGGAGGAAGACGGAAGAGCGTTTTAAGAGGGTTCTTGAGCATGAGTACATGCCTAAGGCCGAGGTTATACCTAAGGAGGAGGTTAAGGAAATACTTAAGCAATTGAATGCTAAGATGTTTCAACTGCCCTGGATTAGATCCAGTGATCCATTGGCTAGAGCGATCGGTGCCAGACCAGGTAATGTTATTAGGATAATTAGGAAATCAGACACGGCCGGTGAGTTCATCACATACAGATTCGTAGTACCTGGGTGAGTCGTAATCCCTTCATTGCCTCAATTTCGCCTATTGGCAATGCACAAAGCAATTTAAATAAGTCCCTTTACTAGAAAAGATTTGGTCATGAATATTTACTTCCTAGAGGAATACTCCGGAAAGAGTTTAAATATTCATTTAAGCATGGGGTGATTAATCATGGGTATGGATAATCCTAATACTGAGCACAATAGGGCATTGGACTCTGCGCCAATACCGGTGTTAAGATCCAGGAGATTACGTGGTGTTTTCCCATCAACTGATGATAGGTGGGCCCTGGTCGACGCTTTCATCAGGGAGGGCGGTCTCGTTAAGCATCAACTTGATTCATTCAATGACTTTGTGGAGAAGAAATTACAGGAAATCGTTAGCGAGAATAGTATAATTGAAACTGAGGTGAAGGGGCTCTACATAAAGCTTGAGAGGATTGAGGTGGGTAAGCCAAGGGTCAGGGAAGCTGACGCCAGTGAGCACGTTCTATACCCAATGGAGGCAAGGCTGAGGAATTTGACCTATGCGGCGCCGCTTTACCTAACAATGTCATTGTATGTAAACGATGAGGAGGTCGATAGACAGAAGGTGTATATCGGTGATTTGCCGATAATGGTTAGATCAAAGTATTGTAATTTACATGGACTTAAGCGGCAGGAATTAATCAGTAAGCTTGAGGACCCAGAAGACCCTGGCGGTTACTTCATTATTAATGGTAGTGAGAGGGTTATTGTTTCCCAGGAGGATTTGGCGCCGGACAAACCGTTCTATGACAAGGGCGATAAGGCCAGTATTACGCATGTGGCTAAGGTAATCTCGATTGGTGCTGGTTATAAAACCACCGTCACTGTTGAGAGGCATAAGGACGGCATTATATACGTGATATTCCCAGCAATAGCCACTAGGATACCATTTCCAATAGTAATGAGGGCGCTGGGCTTGGAGACTGATGAGGATATTGTGCTTGCCGTCAGTGATGACCCTGATATCCAAAATGAACTACTGCCGTCACTTCAGTTCTCCATGCAACTCGCCAATACAGTTGATGACGCCCTGGACTTCATAGGTAGCAAGGTAGCCATTGGACAACCCAGGGATGTCAGGATTGAGAGAGCTAGGCAAGTACTCGATAGGTACTTCTTGCCACACCTAGGCACTACTGAGGGGGCTAGGGTAAAGAAGGCATTGGTGATTGGTCAAATGGTTAAGGGAGTCATTGAGATGTACCTTGGGCGTAGACAGCCGGATGATAAGGACCACATAGGCAACAAGAGAATTAGGCTTGTTGGTGATTTAATGGTCCAGTTGTTCAGGACGGTCTTCAGGCAGGTAATGCAAGATGTGAGACAGCAACTCGAGAGACATTACTCTAGGGGCAAGATCCCAAGTCTTGTTACTTTGGTTAGGGCGGACATAATAACGGAGAGAATAAGGCATGCACTGGCCACTGGCAATTGGATAGGGGGTAGGACTGGGGTTTCACAAATGCTGGATAGAACCAATGTACTATCTACATTAAGCCACTTAAGGAGGGTTGTATCCAACCTAAGTAGAACGCAACCTCACTTTGAGGCAAGGGACCTGCACCCAACACAGTGGGGTAGGCTTTGCGCCATTGAGACCCCGGAGGGTCAGAACTGCGGTTTGGTGAAGAACCTAGCACTACTCTCCACAATAACGGTTGGTGTTAATGAGGAAGAGGTAGAGAAGATGCTCTATGATTTAGGTGTCGTTCCAATACTGAAGGCAAGGAAAGATGGTGTTAAGGGCTCTGAGGTTTACCTTAATGGTAGATTGATTGGGGTATACGGGGAACCCGATAAATTAGTGAGCGCAATAAGGGAAATGAGGAGGAGGGGTCAAATAAGCCATGAGATAAATATTGCGAGGATAAGGAGCGAGTACTTGGATGAGGTTAGAGTTAACTGCGATGGTGGTAGGCTTAGAAGGCCTTTATTAATTATTGATAATGGAAAACTAAGGCTGAAGCCAGAACATGTTGAGAAGTTAATGAAGGGTGAGTGGTCCTGGGGCGACTTAATCAATAATGGAATAATAGAGTACCTAGACGGTGAGGAGGAGGAGAACGCCTTCGTAGCCATAAACCCTGAGGATGACATGAGTAAGTACACGCACATGGAAATTATTCCATCCGTTATGCTCGGTGCGGTTGCCTCAGTAATACCATATGCGGAGCATAACCAATCTCCAAGGAACATATATGAAGCCGCAATGGCAAAGCAAAGCCTCGGGTTTCCAGCGGCTAACTATAGGTTCAGGATGGATAGTAGAGGGCACCTATTGATTTACCCTGAAAGGCCATTGGTGATAACCAGAGGTATGGAGCTCAATGGCTATTTAAGGAGACCAACTGGGCAAAACGCAATCGTCGCCCTACTAACCTACACGGGATATAATATGGAGGATGCCGTAATCCTAAATAAATCATCAATAGAGAGAGGAATGCTCAGGAGCGTGTTCTTTAGGACCTACGAGACGGAGCAAATGAGGTACCCAGGCGGTGAGGAGGATAGGATAGAAATACCGTCAGCCGAGGTCAGGGGTTACAAGGGGCCTGAGGCCTATGCTCACTTGGATGAGGACGGCATAGTGTCACCTGAGGTATTTGTGTCGGGTGGTGAGGTTCTCATAGGCAAGACATCACCGCCTAGGTTCTACGGTGTTTACTCCGAAACCGTCGTGTCCAGCGCGAGGAGGGATTCCTCAATAACCGTTAGGCGTGGTGAGAAGGGTATCGTTGATAGTATTGTGATTACGGAGACTAATGAAGGTTACAAGCTCGTTAAAGTTAAGGTCAGGGAGTTGAGGATACCTGAGCTTGGTGATAAATTCGCAAGTAGGCATGGGCAGAAGGGTGTCATGGGTATGATGATACCAATGCAGGACATGCCATTCACAGAGGATGGAATAACGCCAGATATAATAGTCAACCCACATGCACTACCCAGCAGAATGACTGTCGGTCAATTGTTGGAGTCAATGGCGGGCAAGGTAGCTTCATTGAGGGGTGTAATGATTGATGCGACTCCATTTGAGGGCGTAACTGAGGAGGAACTTAGGGACCTACTCATTAGGTCTGGCTTTAGGTGGGATGGTAAGGAGGTCATGTACAGTGGATTGACTGGTAGGAAGCTCGAGGCTGATATATTTATTGGCGTTGTTTATTACCAGAAGCTTCACCACATGGTTGCTGATAAGATACATGCCAGGGCGAGGGGTCCTGTGCAAATACTCACTAGGCAGCCAACTGAGGGTAGGTCTAGGGAGGGTGGCCTTAGGCTTGGTGAGATGGAGAGGGATGTATTAATAGCGCATGGCGCTGCCGCCTTGCTTAGGGAGAGACTTGTTGAGTCCAGTGATAAGTATGTTATGTATGTTTGTGAGGACTGCGGTATGATCGCTTGGTATGATTCTAACAAGGGTAAGCCTGTATGCCCAATACATGGTGATAAGGGTAGGATTGCAAGGGTTGTTGTGCCTTATGCCTTTAAGCTAATGCTCCAGGAGTTAATGAGCCTTGGTATATACCCAAAGATTGAGCTGGGTGACTTAGTTGAGGAGAGGAGGGTTTGATAAGGTTTATTTAATGGCTAACCAATGGGGTGGTGCATAATGGCAACACAAGCCGAGAAGACCTCCATTAGGGAGGAGGAAATACCGCTTAAGACCATAAAGGCCATTAAGTTCTCTATTCTGTCACCGGATATAACCAGGTCCTTATCCGTTATGGAGATAACAACGTCAGAGACTTATGACGAGGCAGGCAGGCCCATGGTTGGTGGATTAATGGACAAGAGACTTGGTGTTGTTGAGCCCGGTGCCAGGTGCGAGACCTGCGGTAACCCACCTGATAAATGCCCAGGGCATTTCGGCAGAATTGAATTAGCAAGACCAGTAATCCACGTGGAGTACTCGAAGTACGTGCATGACTTACTCAAGACAACGTGCAGAGAGTGCGGTAGGATACTACTTACAGATGATGAGATCGAGAAGTATAGAAGGAGACTAGAGAAATTGAGGATTAGGTGGAAGTTACTTGCCGACAGGCTCATTGAGAGAATAAGGAAGAAGGCCATGGAGAGGACAGTATGCCCGCACTGTGGTGCCAAGCAGTATAGGGTTAGGTTTGAGAGGCCATACACGTTCTATGAGGAGAGGGAGAACGGCGTTCTCGAGAGGCTCGATCCAATGAAGATCAGAGAGAGACTTGAGAAGATACCGGATAGTGACCTGGAGTTGTTGGGTTGGGATCCAAAGGCTGCAAGGCCGGAGTGGGCCGTTCTTACTGTATTACCCGTACCTCCACCACAGGTCAGGCCCTCAATACAGTTGGAAACTGGGCAGAGGAGCGAGGATGATCTTACGCATAAGCTTGTCGATATAGTCAGGGTTAATGAGAAGTTGAGAACGGCAATTGAATCTGGTGCGCCAAGTAGTGTCGTTGATCAACTATGGGACCTGCTCCAGTACCATATTGCCACATACTTCAATAACGAATTACCGAATCTACCACCAGTTAAACATAGGAGTGGAAGACCACTTAAGACATTGGCTCAGAGGCTCAAGGGTAAGGAGGGTAGGTTCAGGGGAAGCCTATCCGGTAAGAGGGTTGACTTTTCAGCAAGGACTGTGATAAGCCCAGACCCTAACCTAAGTATTAACGAGGTTGGTGTGCCGATAGACGTTGCTAAGATGCTCACGGTACCCATGACAGTGACCGAGTGGGATCTTGATCTAGCTAGACAATTGGTGCTTAATGGACCAGAGGTATGGCCTGGAGCTAACTATGTGGTTTACCCAGATGGTAGAAGGGTCGACCTTAGGTACTTCAGGGATAGACGTGAATTAGCAAACAAACTGGCGCCTGGCTTCATCATCGAGAGGCACCTAATAAACGGCGACATAGTCCTATTCAATAGGCAACCAAGCCTGCATAGGATGTCGATTATGGGGCACTTGGTTAGGGTATTGCCCGGTAGAACCTTTAGGCTTCACCTGGCTGTTTGCCCACCATATAATGCCGACTTTGATGGGGATGAGATGAACCTTCATGTGCCCCAGAATGAGGAGGCTAGGGCTGAGGCTAAGACACTAATGCTTGTTCAGAACCACATAATAACGCCTAGGTACGGTGGGCCAATAATAGGCGCGAGGCAGGACTATATAACGGGTGGTTATCTATTGACTAAGAAGGATACATTCATAAATAAGGAAGCCATTGTGTATTTACTGGCGGCTGCTGGTTATGATGGTGACATTGATGAACCGGCCATAATGTATCCAAAGGAACTTTGGACTGGTAAGCAATTAATCTCAATGTTGCTACCAAAGGACTTGAACTGGATTCAGTCAACAGCAATCAGGGAGAGCTGTAAGGACCCATACAATTGTTATACCGATGAGTATTTAATCATTGTTAACGGTTACATGGCCGCGGGGGTACTCGATAAAAAGTCAATTGGAGCCGAACAAGTAGACTCACTTTGGCATGTTGTGGTTAAGAGATATGGCAATAGCTATGCCAGGAAATGGGTGGACTCAATACTAAGGTCGTTAGTTAGGTTCCTAGACCTTAGGGGATTTAGCATGGGAATAGACTCATTGGAAATGCCTCCGGAAAGCTATAGGGAGCTTGATAAGCTTTATGATGATAGTGAGAAGAAGGTTCTTGAGTACATTCAGAAGTTTAAGGAGGGCAAGCTTGAGGCTGAGCCTGGTTTAACCATTGAGGAAACCCTGGAGAATGATGTAACGATAGAATTAAGCCGTGTAAGGGAGGCGGCTGCCCGCGTTGCCGAGAAGTACATTAATAAGGATGGTGAGGCCTACATAATGGCTAAGACGGGTGCCAGAGGCAGCATTGTCAATATAACGCAGATGGTGGCAATGCTTGGGCAACAAACAATAAGGGGCGAACGCTTCAAGAGGGGATTCTCGGGAAGAACCACGGCGCACTTCGAACCTGGCGATCTAGGCCCAACGGCAAAGGGGTTCGTTAGGAATAACTTCAAGGTTGGATTAACACCACTAGAGTTCTTCTTCCACGCTGCTGGCGGTAGGGATGGCCTCGTCGATACTGCCGTTAGGACCGCACAGAGTGGTTACATGCAGAGGAGACTTATTAATGCACTGCAGGATATCTACGTTGCATACGACGGCACTGTTAGGAATGCTTCAGGCTCAATTATACAAACCAAGTATGCTGAGGATGGTATTGATGTTAGTAAGAGTGATCATGGCAAGCTCAATCTTGACGAAATATTTAGAAGAGCGGGTCTGAGTAGGTGATGGAGGTATGGCAGAGACCAAGAGTATGGGGCCTCAGGAGGATTTAAACAATGTATTGGTTCAATTAGCCAAGATATTGCCTCCAAGGATCATTGATGACTTGAGAAATAGATTATCAAACATGGAGATAACAAAGGAGCAATTGGCAAATCTCACTAGGATCCTTGTGAATGAATATTACAAGATGCTTATCGACCCAGGTGAGGCAATAGGCATTGTTACGGCGCAATCCGTTGGTGAGCCAAGCACGCAAATGATCCTTAGGTCATTTCATTTCGCAGGACTTAGGGAATTCTCAATGGCACTTGGCTTGCCGAGGATGATTGAGCTTGTTGATGCTAGGAGGAAGCCCTCAATACCAATGATGATGATATACCTAGATGAAGAGCACAGGAAGGATCCAAATAAAGCCCAGGAGGTTGCCTATAAGGTACAGTTAACCACCATAGAGAATGTGACAAAGAGCGTGGAGATTGATTACATAAATTCCCAAATAATTATTGAGATTGATAAGAATGAACTCAATCAAAGGGGTTTGAGCATGGAGGATGTTAGAAAGGTCGTTGAGAGGATTAAGGGTAAGGGCGCCCGGGTAGAGATTGAGGATAACGTAATAAGGGTCACGCTTGAGGAAGCAGACATAATTAAGCTCAGGAGGGTTAGGGATAAGATAATGCAGACGAGGCTTGCCGGGATTAAGAACGTGAAGAAATCACTGGTTAGGTATAGTGAAAGGGATGGTGAGTGGATAATAGAGACCGAGGGTACTAACCTCGAGGCTGTATTAACAATAGATGGTGTTGATTATAGGAGGACGATATCCAATGACATCCATGAGGTTGCCGAGGTATTGGGCGTGGAGGCTGCAAGGACTGTAATAATGAGGGAGCTAAAGAAGGTCCTTGACCAGCAAGGTCTAGATACAGACCTAAGGCATTTAATGCTTGTTTCAGATGTAATGACTTGGACAGGTAAGGTTAGGCAGGTAGGTAGGCATGGTGTTGTTAGCGAGAAGGAAAGCCCACTGGCCAGGGCAGCTTTCGAGGTAACCGTCAAGAACTTGGTTGAGGCGTCGATTAAGGGTGAGTTTGAGAACTTCAGGGGTGTTGTTGAGAGCGTGCTTGCTGGTAAGTATATCCCCATTGGTACGGGTATTGTTCAGTT
Source organism: Vulcanisaeta sp. UBA163 (assembly GCA_002496475.1). Taxonomy (GTDB): domain Archaea; phylum Thermoproteota; class Thermoprotei; order Thermoproteales; family Thermocladiaceae; genus Vulcanisaeta. The sequence continues at coordinate 11,143 of DAJV01000106.1, forward strand.
ACTAATGGAATTCGAATAATACCCAAGCGTGTCATTGGCATTAGGTTTAAATAGGGTTTTTTCAGGGCTGTTTTGAATGATTGATATTTCACGAGAACTTCAAGTCGCGTTGAATACAGGTAAGGTAATGCTTGGTTATAAGGAGTCACTGAAGGCTATAGTTGATGGTTCAGCAAAACTAGTAATACTTTCCTCAAATGCACCTGCTGAGGTTGTGAGTACAGTGCAGTATTATGCAAAGATGTCAAATGTACCAATATATGTATTCCAGGGATCAAGCTGGGACCTAGGCGCTGCTGTTAGGAAACCATTCAAAATTTCAACCATAGCAATAGTAGACCCAGGGGAAAGCAATATATTAACCCTAGCAACACAACGTGGTGAGTGATCATAATGCCAAGCATTAGATTAACAGAAGAGGAAATTAGATATGTGGCATTGTTTGAAAAGATAACTGGGATAACTCCAAGGGATACTGTAATTGATGGACAATACAATAGAATAATATTCATTGTTGATAAGAACTTTGCACCACTGGCTGTGGGTAAGAACGGCATCAATATCAGGAAACTAAAGGAACTAACGGGCAAGGATATTGAGGTAGTTGAATATGGAGAAACGCCGGAGGAGCTAATTAAGAACAGTCTATATCCAGCAAGGGTAATTTCAGTGAAGATAACCAAGCTACCAAACAATGGAAACATAGCCATAGCCACAGTTCACAATGAAGACAAGGCAGTGGCCATAGGCAAGCAGGGAAGAAACATAAACAGGGCCAAATTACTCGCCAAGCGATACTTCGACATAGAGAGAATAAAAATAGTATCACCGGAACAAAGCCAGTAATGTGAGGAAAAAGTAAATAAGCACTAAAATCAACGTGGTAACAATGCCCGGTAAAAAATCACCCCTCGGTATGTTCGCCGCAAGAGGATTAGTAGAGAGGAGGAAGAAGTTCAGGTGGAGCGATACATACTACAAGAGGAGGGCGCTCGGCATAGCCAAGAAGTTCGATCCACTGGAGGGCGCACCAATGGCGAGGGGAATAGTCCTAGAGAAAGTCGGTGTGGAGGCAAGAAAACCAAACGCAGCCGTGAGAAAATGCGTAAGGGTACAAATAACAAAGAATGGTAAGGTAGTCACAGCATTCGTACCTTGGGACGGGGGCTTAAACGTGATAAATGAACATGATGAGGTAATAATCGAGAGAATAGGCGGCCCTGAGGGCAGGGCCTATGGAGACCTACCAGGTGTCAGGTTTAGGGTCATAATGGTTAATGGTGTCAGCCTAAAGGCAGTACTACAGGGAAAGAAACAAAAACCTGTTAGATGAAAAGAAAATCACTGTGAACGATCCTCCAAGTCCTCAATCATTATCCTCATAACTATTTATAGTACTCAACAAACCCTTTGTTATTAATTTACGTCAGACTCAACCGTGTTATTTAAGTCATCCCCTATATCATAACTTAAGATCATCATAGTAGAGACCTATGAATTAATTATAGAATTTGGAAAGTAAGGCATTGAGGATCAGGTGATTTTATCATGGTATTGATGAGAATGAACTTAAGTGAAAAATAGTAGGTTAGAATCACGCTGGTGCTAAGGTGGTATGTGGTGAATTAGAGATTTATTCATTTATCAATGGAGTGATAATAAGAAAAGAAGAATGGTGCCGGGGCCGGGATTTGAACCCGGGCCCCCTTGCGGGGACGGACTTAGCAGGCCCGCGCCTTGGACCTGGCTCGGCCACCCCGGCGGTTTCTTGGTTGGTTTTGATTGTTTTAAGTTTTTCGTATTGCGAGGGTTCGTGACATTTTTCTGGAATAAAATTTTAATAATGTAGTTATGTCTTGTTCCGTTGATGGTGAGTAGGAGGATTATCAGGACCTTGGTAATAGCAATGCTGGTGTTTAGTCTTATGGCTTTGATCGTTCATGCCCAAGCAACTGGTCAGGCTCAGGTTGAGGCGGCTAGGGCCTTAGCTGCTGGTATTGGTTTTGGTCTTGCAGCCCTCGGTGCTGGTATTGGCATTGGCATTGCTGGTGCAGCGTCAATAAGCGCGTTGGTCGAGAGGAGGGAGTTATTCGCACTTTACCTAGTGTTTGTTGCCCTGGCAGAGGCAATCGCAATCTATGGCCTAGTGGTACTCTTCATATTAGTTTAACCTATGGTATTTAATCAACGCATCAAAATAATACCCCCTTTTTAATTACGGAGAAATCAAACGCCTAACAATTAATGAGTAGAACCTACTCGTTAACTCCAGCGACTTTATACTCACGTACTCGTCTGGGCCATGGGCATTGCCGCCAATTGGCCCGAAGTCAATGACCTCAATACCAAGTGGTGAGAAGTACCTAGCATCACTGGCTCCGGCCATCTCCACCACCCTGGCCTCAAGCCCAAGCCCACTGAGGACCTCGTTGGCTAACCTAACGAGCCTCGAATCACGTGGTGTGTATAGGTAACCCCCACCACCCTCCTCATCAACCCTAACCTCAATTTCCTGGAAGTCCTCCCTCAAGGCATCGATCATGGCCTCCTCAATGGCCTTGGCATCGTCGGTCATGGCCCTAACGTTAATCATGAACTCATGATAATCACCAAAAACCCTATACACATTAGGCGTTGTGGTAACGCCATAGACGCTCTGAGCCTTAACCCTAGGCACGAACCTGGTCAAGGGCAGTAAGGCCCTGACTAGGTCAGTTAGTCCAACATCAACCTCCTGCTGTGGGCAATCACTGCATGGGACAACCACGTCAGCCTCAACCCAGGTTGGAGTGACATTACTCTTAACAAAGCCACCCCTCAAATTAATTAGGTAAGCATTGTTTCGCCAAACGTATTGAGATAGTGCGATGACTGGGTGTGTATCGACACCACTTATGAAATATGCCGCGTGGTAGGGAGGAACCACCTTATAATCAAGTTGAAACCTTATAATCTCCCTACGCCCACGCATCACGACCCTCTCAGCCCTAGACCTAACTCTGGCATTGAATATGGCCCTCCTCCTATTTATAATAACCATTGATTGACCATCGGCATTGATCACGTAATTGGGCCTAAGCCCATTATTAAGTAGGTAATCCCTAACGACCCTAGCCCCATTCCACCCACCAACCTCCTCATCCGTGGTGAAGGCCACGATAACCGTGCCCCCACCAATGTTCACTAAGTCCTCAAGCGCCTTAAGAATTGCTGCCACGTTACCCTTATCATCAAGTGCGCCACGG